>JAEUVK010000088.1 GCA_016787135.1 Chitinophagaceae bacterium
AGGTTCCAACTGGCTTTGATAGAAGCAAACATGATCTGGTCAAACTTATTGGGATAGGTGAGGAACTCGTTGTGGTTCACCTTAACGATGAAAGGAATTTTATGGGCATACTTCCTTGCGAGGAAACCAAGGCCTCCATAAGTTGTAGCGACAGCATTGCATCCTCCTTCGATAGCGAGTTTGATGATATTCTCCGGATCGAAATAGATCGGGTTCTTTGCAAAGGAAGCGCCGCCGCTGTGTTCGATACCCTGGTCAACCGGCAGGATAGAGAGATAACCGGTATTGGCTAACCTTCCTGTGCCATACATCGCTTGCAGGTTGCGTAATACCTGGGGATTGCGGTCGCTGTTGGTCCATATACGGTCAACAAAGTCGGGGCCGGGCAGGTGCAACTCGTTTTTGGAAATGGTCTTTGACTGGTGATGGAGCAAATACTCAGCTTTGTCGCCGAGCAGTTCGGTGATTTTTTTAGCAGGCATGATCGTTAGTTTTTAAGAAAAATAGTGGGGCAAAGATAGGCGAACAGGTGTTATTATAAAAGGCCGGCAAGGCTGTTGGAGTTTCTCGCAAAGACTGCAAAGTTTAATACAGAAAGCGCAAAGAGCTCTGACTATTGTAAACCCTTTGCGGCTTTGCGTTGCCTGGCGTCTTTGCGTGAAATTGACTTACCCGAACAGATCACTGCTGAGATACCGGTCGCCGCGGTCGCAGGCGATAAAGACGATAACTCCTTTATCAATTTCTTTGGCCAGACGTATAGCAGCCGATGCGGCCCCGCCGCTGCTCATACCGGCAAAGATGCCTTCCACTTTGGCTAATTGTCTTGCCATCATTGTAGCTTCCTGTTGTGATACATCGATCACACGGTCCACTCTTTCGGGTTCAAATATCTTAGGCAGGTATTCTTTCGGCCATCTGCGTATGCCGGGAATAGATGATTCTTCCGTGGGCTGGCAGCCGACAATTTGTATCGCAGCATTCTTTTCCTTTAAAAACCGTGAGCAACCCATAATGGTGCCGGTGGTACCCATAGAACTCACGAAATGAGTAATGGATTGATCCGTGTCTTTCCATATCTCAGGGCCGGTAGTCTTATAATGTGCTTTATAATTATCGGGATTGGCAAACTGGTTTAGTATATATGCTTCACCTTTTGCTGCTTTTTCTTCCGCATAGTCGCGGCACACTTCAATACTATCCAATAAGGTCACTTTAGCGCCAAAGGCTTCCATCGTCAGTGTTCGTTCACGGGTAGAGGAAGAAGGCATGACGAGTTCGATATCGAGATCATATAATCTGGCGATCATAGCGAGGGCAATACCGGTATTGCCGCTGGTAGCTTCTATCAGTTTCGTGCCGGGCTTGATATCGCCTCTTTCGAGTGCCGAGCGGATCATGTTCAATGCCGGGCGGTCTTTGACGCTGCCACCCGGGTTGTTGCCTTCGAGTTTAGCGTAGATCGTAACGTTGGGATTGGGGTTCAGTTTTTTTAATTCCACCATCGGCGTATTGCCGACGAGATCTATAATGCTTGCCATGTTAAGATTTGATTTGTTCTACCACTTCAATATCGGGGCGATGATACACGGTAGAGTAGGGGGCCACGCTTTTGGTAAGCCACACGTTACCGCCGATGATGCTGTGATGACCGATCACCGTTTCGCCTCCGAGAATAGTAGCGCCGGAATAAATAATGGCGTGGTCTTCCACCGTCGGATGACGTTTGGTAAAGGCCATCGCTTTGTCCACGCTTAAGGCGCCAAGAGTGACACCCTGATACAATTTTACATGATCACCAATGATGCAGGTCTCGCCGATGACGATACCCGTACCGTGATCAATAAAAAAGTATTCGCCTATTTCTGCACCCGGATGGATATCTATACCTGTTTTAGAATGCGCATACTCTGTGATGATGCGGGGAATGAGTTGAATGTCGAGTTGCAACAGCTCATGGGCAATGCGATAAAAACAGATCGCATAAAAACCGGGATAGGCCCGTATCACTTCAGCCCTGGCCCGTGCGGCAGGGTCTCCTTCGAGTGTGGCTTCAATGTCAGTGTTGAGTACACGGTACAGCTCAGGAATGCCGTTGAAGAATTTTTTTGCCTTCTGTGCATTGTCACAATCGTTGCAGACAGATGTAGCGTTGAGTATCCTTGTTAACTGTGTTTCTAATTTACTGAATTCGATCTCCAGTTCGCTTACTGATGATACATAATCATCTGCCCGTTCGGGGAATAAAAGGCTGATGAGTTTTAAGACCCAGGCAGCAATATGTTCATTGGGTGGAACGGCGCCCACTTTTTGTTGTGTGTCAAAAAGATGCTGGTAGAATTCTTTTTTCATTTTGCTGAAATGCTGTTGTGAAATTACCACAATTTATAACAGGGATAAGCGGGTGAATGTTGGGTGGCTGATAAAGAAAGCCTAATTATTGCTCGCTTTTATGGGCCGTGCAATAATAAAAGCCCTGCGGTTACAGGGCTTTGTCGGATGCTATACAGTTGGTTTTGTTCTATGCATTACGGTTGATGCAATTCAGGTCTTCAAATGCCACTTCGAGGCGTTTGATAAAGCTTTCCTCGCCTTTGCGCAACCAGATGCGGGGGTCATAATATTTTTTATTCGGTTTGTCATCTCCTTCAGGATTACCAAGCTGCCCCTGCAGGTAACCTTCATGTTTTTTGTAATTATTCAGCACACCTTCCCAGAAAGCCCATTGCAGGTCGGTATCAAGGTTCATTTTGATAGCGCCATAACCAATAGCTTCACGGATCTGGTGCTGGGGTGAGCCACTGCCACCATGGAATACAAAGTACACAGGTTTTTTACCGGTCTTGAATTCTTTTTCAATATACACCTGGCTGTTATTAAGGATCACGGGGCGAAGTTCTACGTTACCCGGTTTATAGACACCATGCACATTACCAAAAGCAGCAGCGACAGTAAACATTTTGCCTACTTTACTCAGTTCTCTGTAAGCAAAGGCTACATCTTCCGGTTGTGTATAGAGTTTTGAATTTTCGACATCGCTGTTGTCAACGCCGTCTTCTTCACCACCGGTAACGCCAAGTTCAATTTCAATGCTCATGCCGAGAGGGGCCATGCGTTTGTAGAAATCAACAGAGGTATGAATATTCTCTTCGATCGGTTCTTCGCTCAGGTCGAGCATGTGTGAACTGAAAAGTGGTTGTTTCTTTTCTTTGAAGAATTGTTCACCGGCATCGAGCAGGCCGCTTATCCATGGTAACCATTTTTTAGCAGCATGGTCTGTATGCAGCACAACAGGCACGCCATAGTATTTGGCAATATTGTGAATATGCAGTGCGCCGGAGATGCCACCGGAAATATTGGCCTGCAGTTTGTCATTGGGCATTCCTTTGCCGGCGATGAATTGTGCGCCGCCATTGGAGAACTGAACGATAACGGGAGAATTGACCTTGGCTGCGGTTTCTAATACAGCATTGATAGTATTGGTACCGATCGTGTTGACGGCTGGCAAGGCAAACTGGTTATCCTTTGCATCCTGGTAGAGTGCTGCGAGTTCTTCGCCAAAGAGCACCCCGGCTTTGTACTTTCCCATATAGGAGATATTGTTTTAGTAAATAAAACTCTTAAGGCAGGCAGTCGTTGATAGCTTTGCAAGACCTGTAGTAAGACAGGTTTCAAAGCGGCCGCTAAGATAGTATTAGTTTGGATTATATGAACAGAGATTTCTCACCCCTTTTAATACGATCAGTCATTTGTTTTTCCGAAGTTTTTCTGTATTTGAATCAGGTTCTTTTGGAGTGTTTGCTTCAAATGTCTTTTTACCACCTGCCCCATTGACTGGCATTTATTGAAGATGTTGGTCTGGAAATACTGGTTGAGTTCCTCTTTTAACTGGCCGATCTTATCAGGTGTAGAAATGATATCTGTTGACATCACATCCGTTAACTCTTTGATGCGGTAACGGGATGAGGCAAGCCGGAATGTGATCAGTGTCCTTTCTTCAGCCTGGTACTGGGCGATGGATTCTTTATTTAAATGACTTAAACATAGTTGTACATACGGATAATTCTCTTTAAAGAATTGCGGTAAGTATAAATTCTTTCTGCCTTCATAGGATTGCTGGTCGAAATCAATGGCACGAATGCGGTATTGATAATCTTCAATATCAGGCGTTATGTCCACCACAAAATTGTAGCTGCGCATGTCCCCGAGCAATCGTACAAAACAGCGTTCATTGAATTTGACAAACTCTTTCGCCAGCCGTATCTTATTCGTTGTGGGGTCATTCATCAGGTGATTCACAAAATAATCACCGGGTACACCGGGTATATGTTCTTCCACTAACGTATTGTCACAGGTAAAGAAAGTAATGCGGTTGGGAGAGAGTATATGTTCCAGTTCAAGTCCATAGATACGTGATGCATCAGCCCTTTTAATATAATAGTGGTCGTAGTTATCGTTGAATTTGTTGACAATGCGGATGCGGAAAGGATGAGAGTTGCCGAATGTGCAATATTCTATCCTTGCTACGTCAAGATGATTGACGAAGCTGAAGTCTCCTTCTGTTTTCAGAACCGCATAGATCTTTACAAGCCCTTCACGGATATATTCCCATTCCCGGCTGTCGTAGGATGTTCTTTCCCAGAGAGTATCCCTGTCATTTTTGTCTTTGATAGGAGTCGACCAGGTATAATTGAGAAGATTGTTATAAGTAACCGGCAGTTTTACCTCACGGCCATTAAGTTTCAGATACTGGCGCAGGCGTTCATTGACCGGGTACATCGGTTTTTTGCGTGAAGGTTTATCACTTTCATTGATCTCCCTGTTGTTCCTGTTTTCAACAAAACTCATCGGGTGGTAAGATACGAAGAGAAGGCAGAAGGAACAAGGCGCAAGACACAAGGAACAAGAATCCAGAATCCCCTCATTTTATCTGTTCACGCAGTTTCATAAAGTATCCCGGCGCTTCGGCTAAGCGACTTCCATACCAACTGAACATTTCACCATCTACCAATACAATCTTTGTATCAGGGAGCAATGGCTGTAATTCTTCAACGTTTTTTTGTTTGAATGGGAACGGTTCGGAAGAAAGAAGGAGTAACTGGCAGGCGTCAATACGCAGATCATCAATGGTTGTTTCAGGATAACGTGTTCTGTGTCCAAACATATTTTCAAAGCCGGCAGCCCCAAGCATAGCATGAATGAAAGTATCACTGCCAATGGTCATGTACGGATCTTTCCAGATTAAATAAGCAGTTTGCAGTTTACTATCGGCCGCCGGCAATTGAGCAAATTTGCTTTTGATCTTATTGATAAGCAGCAGTGCATTTCTTTCTTTGCCGGTCATAGCGCCAACCTGAGAGATCATTTCGTAAGCATCTTCCAGGTGGTTGACATCGCTGACCCAGACAGGATATTGAGCGGCCAGTTCTTCTACCTGCTCTTTTATATTCTCTTCTTTATTGGCAATGATGAGATCGGGGTGCAGTTGACGGATCACATCCATCTTCAGTTGTTTCGTACCGCCCACTCTTGTTTTAAGGTGAAACCATTGCTGCGGATGTACACAGAATTTAGTGATACCGACTACTTCTTCATTCAGTCCGAGATCAAATAGTAATTCGGTCTGTGAAGGTACCAGCGAGATGATCCTTTGTGGTTTTTGGGCAAGCTGTATGGCACGGCCTGCCTGGTCAGTAAAAGATAACATGCAGCATTTTCATGCAAGGTATTAACAGTAAAATAAAGCTGGGAAAAAGAGACTAGAGCGGGTTAACATCACCGCGCCTCCTGCGATCCTGAATTATTCGAAGGATAGCAGGAGGGTTCCGGATGTTTCAATTCTTTTCAAGGATTTGGACACGGTGACTTTCGGTGGTTTTCAGGGAACTGGACGGTTTGGGTTTTTCAACAGGAAATTGGTATGGGTTTTTCAAGGATGGTTATTGTGTCTTTTCAAGGATCGGGTTCAGGTTTTTTGTTCTGGACGGTTTGGGTTTTTCAGTTGGATCGTTGGCTTTTCAACAGGACCAGGTTTTTCTAAGGATGGATATTCGTTCTTCTTATAAGATCGTTGGATATAAAAACGGTTTGTCAAAGAATCTAAAGAAAGAAGTTGATTGATACTGGATTTTGTTCTGGTTTTTCTAAGGATGTGTTCTGGATAAGTTTTCGGTTAATCTACGGGATACTGGATGTTTTGGCTTTTCTGAGTTGATATTGGATTCTAAATCAGATTGACGTGATCAATCAACTTCTGGTACAAATGTATTTGGCATTTCATTAAGAAAATAGAGCAAAACACCCTGACTTTCAGACGATTTTCCCGGTTTGCTTTATCGTAAAGGGGGCACAGTTGTTTTGAGGGAATCACGAACAGGATACTCGTAATTCTACGGGAAAATGGTAACGCAAACGTTTTCCGATTGACTATAATCAATCAAATGAGTTATTGCGCTTATCGTCCCAAGGCCTGCAGCACATCATACTTTGTCACGATGTGATAGTTGCCGCCTTCATCTTTTGATAAAACGGCGCCGTTATCCTTATTGATAAGAGAACTTAATTTCTCTACCGGTGTATCAAAAGCCACCAGCGGAAGCAAATGTTCCAGAACGTCTGCTACTTTCGAGTTTTTTATTTCGGGGTTATCGAATATTTTTTGAAATAATCCCCCTTCGCTGATCGAACCGACGGGGCCATTGCCGTTCATGACAGGTATTTGCTCAATGTCATATTTCTTCATCAGTTCTACAGCTTCTGCGACGCTCTGTCCAGGCTCAATTGTGATCAATCGCTTCGCTCCCCTTGAGCTGACCACGTCTTTGAATGTCTTAACATCCAGGAAGCCTCTTTCGATCATCCATTGATCGTTGTATATCTTACCTACATAGCGGCTGCCATGATCATGCAATATGCAAACAACGAGGTCATCTTTTTTCAGGCGGCTTTTCAATTGTATTAGTCCCTGCAAACAGCTTCCGGCACTGTAGCCACAGAACAGGCCTTCTTCTTTGGCAAGTCTTCTGGCCATGATCGCACCGTCCTTATCCGTCACCTGCTCAAAATGATCGATCACACTCATGTCGTAGTTCTCCGGAACAAAGTCCTCGCCAAAGCCTTCGGAAATATAGGGGTGAACCTCTTTCATATCTATGTCGCCCGTGCGGAAGTATTTTGTGAGCAAAGAGCCGTAAACATCAATAGCCCATATTTGTATGTTCGGATTTTTTTCTTTCAAATACTGTGCAGTCCCCGTGATAGTTCCTCCAGTACCTGCGGTACAAACAAGATGTGTGATATTACCGTCGGTCTGGTTCCAGATCTCCGGCCCGGTTGTTTCGTAATGAGCTAAGCGGTTGGCCAGGTTATCATACTGGTTCATGTGGTAGGAGTTGGGTGTCTCCGTTGCCAGACGTTTGGCCACGCTGTAATAGCTCGTCGGGTCTTCTGGCAAAACATTGGTCGGGCAAACGATCACTTCGGCGCCGACCGCTTTTAGTATATCCGCTTTTTCTTTGGATTGTTTATCGGTGGTAACGAAAATACATTTATATCCTTTGACTACTGCAGCCAATGCTAATCCCATACCCGTGTTACCACTGGTACATTCAATGATGGTACCGCCGGGTTTCAGTTTCCCTTCTTTTTCGGCCACTTCCACCATCTTCAGCGCCATACGGTCTTTGATGGAGTTGCCGGGATTGAAATAATCCACTTTGGCCACGACAGTACAGGGAAAACCTTTGGTAATCTTATTCAGTCTGATCATCGGCGTGTTACCGATCGTTTCGAGTATGTTGTTCTTGATATCCATTGCAAGCATTTAGAAAGGGCAAAGGTAAGATTTTGCCCTTCGACAATACCGGGTAATATGTGAACGGTGAAAACAAAAAAGCCCTTCCTGCGGACAGGAAGAGCTTACCGGACAAGATGATATTACATCATCAAGCTTCTTTCTGGAACTCCTTTCTTTTGTTAGCAAGATAACGGTCAAGTAAAAACAGCCCTAACACGACATTGATCATCATGAACACATTCAAATAGGTATTATTGAAAAATTTGCTATAGTCAACTTTACTCAGGTCAACAGGTATATTGGTATCGCCTTTGGCGGTCCAGTCTATCTGCCCAAAACCGTAGGCAAGAAATGCCACAAGAAGCGTAATGAAGAAGATGAAGATCCCCCGTATGATATTTTTATTGATATAGGTCCTGGTAGCAGGGGCGATATGGGTTTTTGCTATTTCTTCCATTACGTTTTTGGTAAAGCGCATTGAAGGTTCCTCCAGTTCAGATGATTGGAGCAGGCTGTTCACCTCCAGCAGTTCATGGTATTTTGCCTTCCACTCCGCATTTTCCTGCAGCAATTTCTCTATTACTGTTCTTTCTGCGGCATCAACGGCGCCATCAATGTAGCTCCATAGGCGCTCTTCCATATTGTGCATATTCGCTTCCATAGCCAAAAGGTTTTAATTATATATATCTCTTACTTCTTCACTGAAATGTTTTTCCATCTTTTCCTTCAATCTCGTTCTTGCCCTGTGTAAACGGACTTTTGCCGTATTTGTTTCCAATCCTAATATTTGCGCTATTTCTTCCAGGCTCTGTTCACTTTTGTAGAACAAAGTTATTATCTCTGCATCGTCAGGGTTCAGCATATTGATCGCATTGTTCACCATCGCCACTTTCGATTTTTGTTCTACCATATTAGCCCTTAAACCTGAATCCTGGCTATCAGCCACTTCAAACACCCCTTCTTTGTCCAGCGAATGTGTTTCAAGCCTTTTTTTTCTCAGAAACGTGATACAGGTATTATTCACTATGGTATAGAGCCAGGTGCTGAATTTTGAATTGCCTTTGAAATCAGCCAAGGCTTTGTACGCCTTAATAAATATATCCTGTGCCACTTCCTCGGCGTCCTCCCTGTTTTTGGTAAACCGGAGGGATAGCGTGAAAACATAGTTCTGGTAGCGGCTAACCAGCGTGGCATAAGCCTGCTGATCGCCTCTCAGTACTAGGCTAATGATCTCATTATCATTCTGTCCGGTTGACATACTAACTGTAAGACTACGTGATAAGCAACGAGGTTACCGTACAAGGTACGTTTATTTGATACTATATAAGATGGCATTAAGTGCAAAAATATCCCCGGAACTGTAACCGGCTCAGAAAAGGTGTAGTCTTAGATATTGTAAGGCGTTTTTACACATGCTTCGCCGATGCGGGGCAGGCAAATCAAAAAAAGTTCTTTAAAAACTGTAACCGGGTCTTGAAACCGGTAGTCTCAGATAGAAATCAATAATTCATTAACCAATTGCCGGAAGGCAGATATAAAACTTAAAATTATGAGCGGCGCAGAAGTAATAGTACCAGTCACCATGTTTGCAGGCGGTTTTGCTATGATGTTCGGAATATACTACCTGAAAACACGCCAGAACCTGGCCATGATAGAAAAAGGGATGAACCCCAAAGAGTTTGCCAACAGGCCGGCTCCTTATAAAAACCTGAAATGGGCTTTATTGCTGATAGGAGCGGGTGTAGGATTATTCCTTGCTTATCTTTTGGATAATTATGTCCTGTACGGTACTTACGGTAGGTTTAACCATTATGATAATGATAGGAATGCCCCGATCTATTTTGCCCTGATCGCTATCGGTGGTGGTTTGGGACTGTTCGGTTCTTACCGGATCGAAAAGAAGTGGTGGGATGAGAATAAAGTGAATAATCAATAATCATAGAAGTTCGGGTTGGAAACCTTGTCCTGAATGCATCTCGTCTCTGACGAGGTGCATTTTTTTATTCCGCAGGCAAATTGTTTATCCGATCTCCTTTATAATGGAACGTAGTGCAGCTACGAGACCTGTAAAGTATTCTCCTTTCTTAAAGGCGGGTATAATAATAGTATCCATAATGATCCTGGCTTCCTGGTCGGTTAGTTTTTCCTCCAGGCCATAACCGGTCTCAATTCTGGCCTTTCGGAGGCTGGGAGATATTAAAATAGCCAGTCCATTGTTTTTATCTTTCTTTCCTATTCCCCATTTAGTGAACAATGCCAGGGAAAACTTTTCAAACTCTTTCACTGAAGGAAAATAAACCGAATCAAGTTGAAGTGTAACGATAGCGATCTCATGAGAGGTTTCTTTTTCATGTTTGGCAAGTAAACTGTCAAGATATGCCACTTGTGCACCAGTAAAAAGGCCGGCAAAGTCTGATGTCCATCCAATGGGTTTTGGCGGTATCAAGTCCTCCAGCTTTTTTTTTGCAACAGTATCCCCCTGCGCGCATGAAGAAATGGCAAGCAGCAGCAGAATGCCCGGTATGACCGCACGTCTCATCATGTAAAGGTTACTTTCGCAATTCTTCAAGGGCTTTCTTTACGGCAGGGTCCTCATTGTTCAATACCTGGTAAAAGCCTGTGTTTCTCCACCTGAAGCGGGCCAGGTAAGCTTCCAGCCGCCTTTGCAATGAATCTTTCTGTTCTGCAGATAATGTACTTAGGTTGGCTGAATCTTTGGGAATGAAGTTGACGAACTGGTCCCACATATCATCCATATGGTTGAACCGCTGTATATAGTCGGCAGCGGATGAAAAGGCGTCAATTTGTACCTTATGTTGCAGGTAATACCTGTACACAAAATTATTAAAGCTTCCATCCAACAGCATCCGGCTGACAACGGGCGGGTAACCGGATGTGTCAATAGGTACAAAAACATCGGGCATGATACCGCCGCCTCCATATACTTTTTTGCCGCTATTGGTTTTATATTCTTTACCGTTATTTATCTTGTTGGAATCGGCGTATAAAGCTTCTCCATTGGAGTACCGCTGCCATATCTCATCCATGTAGTCTTTTTTGCCATGATCATAGGGGCGTTGTATGCTGCGGCCGATTGGTGTGTAGTAGCGTGCAATGGTCAATCGTATGGCTGAGCCATCCTTCAGTTCAAATTGTTCCTGCACAAGTCCTTTTCCGAAAGTTCTCCTCCCGATAATTGTTCCCCGGTCCCAATCCTGTATGGCGCCTGCTAATACTTCACTGGCACTGGCGGAAAATTCATCTACCAGCAATACCAGCTTTCCTTTTTCAAACAAGCCAGGTCTTTTGCAACGATATTCTCTTTTAGGATTATTGGCTCCTTCTGTATATACGATCAGCTTGTCCTGGTCCAGGAATTCGTCCGCCATATTGATCGCTTCGTCCATGAAGCCGCCACCATTACCGCGCAGATCGAAAATGAGTTGCTGTAATCCCTGTTTTTGTAAACTCTCCAGCGCCTGCATGAATTCTTCATAACTGGTTTTGGTGAATTTATTGAGCTTGATATACCCGGCCGATCTATCGATCATGAAAAAAGCATCTACGGAAGGAACAGGAATAGTACCCCGTATTACCGTTATTGCTTTTGACTGACCGTTTCTCAAAATACCCAATACAACTTCCGAACCGCCCTCGCCACGTATCAGTTCTTTTATCCGGTCTGTTGAAATATCTTTTGCGGTGATAGAGGTGTCATTTACTTTAAGGATCTTATCGCCGATCAAAAGGCCGGCCTTATCACTTGGCCCGTTCGGGATCACGTAAACAATATTGACGGTATCTGAAAAAACATTGAATTCAACACCGATGCCTTCAAAATTGCCGGCGAGGTCTTCATTAGCCGCTTTTAATTCTACAGGAGGAAAATACACCGAATGCGGATCGAGTTCGCCCATCATTTCCTCTATTGCGCCCATTTGCAATGAATCTGCATTGATATCGTCCACATAATATCTTTTGATAACATCCAGGGCTTGCTGTACCGAATTTGGCTTCTCTGTTTTGAAAAAGCCACTGTTGCCACCAATCCCATAGCCGAGAAACATTCCCACGATCATCACTACTGAAAAGATCAGCGGCAGCCAAACCTGCAATTTTTTATTTGCCATCTTCGATTTTAATGTAATTTGACGCAAAATAGTTAAAAGTTTAAAGTTTAAGGGTTTAAGAGTTTAAAGTTTACAGCCATTTATCATTTCATTTTTTTACCTTAAACCGTGAACTTTAGACCTTATACATTCTATGTCTTCCATAAAACTCATAGCCGATAGCGGGGCAACAAAAGCTGAATGGTGCCTGGTCGCCAATGGTAAGGCGAAATCTTATTTCACCCAGGGTATCAGCCCATACTTTCTGAATACAGAACAAATAGCCGAATTACTGATCAGGGAGCTGAAGCCAAAACTTAAAAGTGTTCAGGTCGATGAAATATATTACTATGGTACAGGCTGCGCAAACCCGAATAACGCAAAACTAGTGAAGAAGGCCATTCAAAAGGTTTTTGGGGATGCAGAGGTTAATGTGACTCATGACCTGATGGCGGCGGCGAGGGCCCTGTGCGGTACGCAAAAAGGAATTGCCTGCATATTGGGTACCGGGTCTAATTCCTGTTTTTACGATGGCAGGAAAATTGTCAAAAACAGCCCGGGTATCGGGTATATACTGGGAGATGAGGGCAGTGGCGCTTACCTGGGAAAGAAGGTGATTCAATACTATCTGTATAATACATTTGATGACGACCTGAGGGCAAGATTTGATGCTACATATGTAACAAATACCGTTGAAATACTCGAGAATGTTTACAAGAAACCACTCCCCAATCGCTACCTTGCAGGCTTTGCCAAGTTTCTGGCAGACAACAGAGGGCATTATATGGTTGAAAATATTATTGAAGACGGGTTAAATGACTTTTTCTTTAGTCATTTATGCAAATACAGGGAGATATGGACGCTGCCGGTAAGCTTTGCAGGGGGGGTGGCATTTGGTTTTAAAGATGTATTAAAGGAACTTTGCAACGCCTACGAATTTGAGCTGGGTAAAGTATTGAAGACCCCCATGAGCGGATTAGTAGAATATCACAGATGATACGATCTTTACTTCGTCCGGACGAATACAGAACCAACTAATATGGCATTTAAAAAAATCACTGAGCAGGCCAGTTCTTACCGCCACCTGGAGAAAATGACGATACATGAACTCCTGACCAACATCAATAAAGAGGACCAGGTAGTACCTGCAGCGGTGGCCAAAGCTATTCCACAGATAGAAAAGTTATTAGAAGTGATCAGTGATAAGATGCTGATGGGGGGAAGATTATTCTATATCGGTGCAGGCACCAGCGGAAGACTTGGTATTGTAGACTCCAGCGAATGCCCGCCGACTTACGGAGTCCCTTATGGATTGGTAATAGGTATTATAGCAGGTGGTGAAAGGGCAATTACAACAGCCGTTGAATTTGCAGAAGATGATAAAGAGCAGGGATGGAAAGACCTGCAGACACATCATGTTTCAGATAAGGACGTGGTCATTGGTATTGCGGCAAGCGGAACCACACCTTATGTGATTGGTGCGCTGGAAGAATGCCGTAAAAGAGGAATAAGCACCGGAAGTATCTCCTGTAATCCTGATTCACCTGTCAGTGCGGCTGCTGATTTCCCGATTGAAGTAGTGGTAGGCCCTGAATTTGTGACCGGCAGTACCAGAATGAAAAGCGGCACGGCACAAAAACTGGTATTGAACATGATCTCCACTTCTGCCATGATCCAGCTTGGCAGGGTAGAGGATAATAAAATGGTGAACATGCAACTCACCAATGAAAAGCTGGTGGACCGAGGTGTCAAAATGCTGATGGAAAGATTACAGATGAACGATTATGAAGAAGCAAAAACCCTGCTGTTGAAGTATGGCAGTGTAAAAAAAGCTGCACAGTCGGTGGCCAAATAATTTTGATTGCAATATTTCTTTGCTATATTCGCAAAGCAACTCAACACAGTGATAAACACTAACGGTCATAAGTTTTTTTCTTTACATGCAACGCCTGTTGCTCAGACTGCTATTATCACTACAATTATTACAACAATCCCGTAACCGGGATTGTACTACTCCATATCATACTCTGGGCAATTGCTGATCAACACAGGATAGTTATTCTATCTACTTCATTTATTTTTAATCATTAAATACAGGTTACATGCAGGTTTTAAAGTTTGGGGGCACATCGGTGGCCAATGCGGAGAATATCAATAAAGTGGTTTCTATTGTTAAAAAATCAATTCAGAAAGATAAAACGGTTTTGGTGGTATCTGCCCTTGGGGGGATTACAGATGTATTGCTCAATGCAGCGGCATTAGCAGCAGAAGGTAACGAGGCCTATAAAGAAAAACTGGCTATTGTCGAGCAGCGTCACCTGGAGGCGGTCAAAGAATTGATACCCGTGGCCAATCAAAGCCAGATGCTCAGCCTGGTTAAAACTGCATGCAATGAAATTGAAGACATCTGCAATGGGATATTTTTACTCGGCGAACTGACGGCGAGATCAAAGGACAGGATCGGGAGTTACGGCGAATGGATATCATCGCAGATCATATCAGCTAAATTCAAAGCCGATGGTGTGGAGAATATATGGATAGATGCCAGGCAGATCATTACTACCAATTCCAACTTCAGTGCGGCTGAGGTGGATTTTGCTGTCACCAATGAAAAGGTAAGGCAGTTCTTTTCATTAAAATCATCTCAATTATATGTGGTCCCCGGTTTCATTGCCAGTGATAAAAAAGGGATCACCACTACTCTTGGCCGTGGTGGTTCCGATTATACGGCGGCCATACTTGCATCAGCACTGGATGCAAAAAACCTTGAGATATGGACCGATGTCAGCGGCATGATGACAGCTGACCCAAGATTGGCCAGCAATGCCCGTATCATTCCTCATATTTCCTACCAGGAGGCGATGGAGCTTTCGCATTTTGGGGCAAAGGTCATTTATCCCCCTACCATACAGCCGGTGATGAGCCAGGGCATACCTGTATGGATCAAGAATACATTTGCCCCGGAAGATGAAGGAACATTAATTGAATCTGTCGCCACAAAGAACGGTAATATCGTTCGGGGTATTTCCAGCATCAACAATATCGCATTGATAAGCCTCGAAGGAAGTGGTATGATCGGTATTCCCGGTTTTTCCAAAAGACTTTTTGAAGCATTAAGCAATGAAAAGATCAATGTCATATTGATCACCCAAAGTTCATCCGAGCATTCTATTTGTGTGGCCATTGATTCATCTATGGCTGAAAAGGCCAAACAATCGGTTGATGCTGCGTTCGCCAATGAGATCGCATTGCAAAAAGTAGAACCCCTGCAGATAGAAACAGCGCAATCAATTGTGGCATTGGTAGGCGAGAATATGAAAAGCCACCCGGGTATCAGCGGCCGTATGTTCAGTGCTATGGGAAAAAACGGTATCAATATCCGGGCTATCGCACAGGGTTCGTCTGAGAAGAACATATCAGCCGTTATTTCTACCAATGATGTGCGCAAGGCGATCAATGTACTGCATGAGGAATTCTTTGAAACAACATATAAACAGGTCAACTTATTTATTGTAGGTACAGGTAATGTGGGTGCCAAATTACTTGGCCAGTTAAAGCAACAGGCAAAATTCCTGCAGGAGCAAATGAAATTGCAGGTGAACGTGGCGGGGCTAAGCAACAGCCGCAAAATGCTGATCAATGAGAATGGTATTGACCTGGCCAATTGGAAGGAGTCGCTGGATGCGGCCCCGGCGGCAGATCTGCAAAAATTTGTGGGTGAGATCATTTCAAGAAACCTTCGCAATTCTGTTTTTGTTGACATCACCGCTAATGATAAAGTGGCGGCAGCGTATGACCAGTTGCTGAAGAAAAGCATTTCTGTGGTGGCCTGTAACAAGATCGCCGCCTCATCTGCTTACAGCAATTATAAAAAACTGAAAGAACTGGCCAGGGAATATAATTGCCAGTTCCTGTTTGAGACCAATGTAGGCGCCGGTTTACCTGTTATTGCCACCTTGAATGACCTTATCCGCAGTGGCGACCGTGTACACAGGATACAAGCTGTATTAAGCGGCACACTCAACTTTGTTTTCAATAACTACGATGGTACCAGGAAATTTGCAGATGTAGTGAAACAGGCACAGGAGGAAGGATATACCGAACCCGATCCCCGTCTCGATCTGGGTGGTACAGATGTGATGCGCAAGATCATGATTCTTGCCCGTGAGGCAGGTGAGAAGATCGAAATGGATGAAATTGCCAACAATTCTTTTATGCCGGTTTCCTGCATGAAAGGCAGTGTGGATGATTTTTATAAAGAAATGGCAAAAGAGGAAGCTCATTTCAAAAAACTGTATGATAAAGCGAACAGTGAAGGCACCAAACTGAAGTTTGTGGCTTCATTTGACAATGGTAAGGCCTCTGTAGGATTGCAACATATAGATCCGAAGCATGACCTTTACCACCTGTATGGAAAAGACAATGTAGTACTCTTTTATACTGATCGGTATAAGGACCAGCCCATGGTAGTGAAAGGAGCTGGCGCCGGCGCTGAAGTGACGGCGAGCGGAGTATTTGCAGATATCATGAGAGCGGCGAAAATGTAAAACAAAGGCCTAAAATGAAGAATGTAAAAGTTAAATGCCCCGGAACGGTTGCTAATCTTGTATGCGGCTTTGATATTCTTGGTCTGGCGTTGCATGAGCCATCTGATATCATGCAACTGAGATTGCTGAACGAGCCACGGGTCATCATTACCAATAAAGACAATTTCAATTTGCCGACAGAACCGGAAAGAAACGTGGCAGGAGTTGTTCTTTTGTCCGTGATGGAGAGGATGGACAATAAGATCGGATTTGAAGCGGAGATAGAAAAACATATCAAGCCGGGTAGCGGGATCGGTTCCAGCGCTGCCAGCGCCGCAGGTGCAGCAGTGGCAGCGAACCATTTGCTGGGAAATATCTTTTCCAATGATGAAGTGGTACAGTTTGCCATGAATGGCGAAAAGCTGGCTTCCGGAGTGAAGCATGCAGACAATATCGCTCCTTGTATTTTAGGCGGGGTTACGTTAATAAGAAGTATCCATCCATTGGATATTGTGGCGATCCCTTCACCTGACCTGTATGTGACGGTTGTGCACCCGCAGATAGAAGTGAGAACCGCTGATGCGAGACAGATACTCCGTAAGCAGGTGTTGTTGAAAGATGCCATCAAACAATGGGGAAATATTGCAGGGCTCGTTGCCGGTTTTATAAAGAATGATCACGACCTGATCGGTCGTTCGCTGGAAGATGTGATCATTGAACCTGTCAGAAGTATCCTGATCCCCGGTTTTGATGAAGTAAAAAGGAAATGCAAAGAAGCCGGTGCATTAGGCGGCGGTATCTCAGGGTCAGGACCATCTATTTTCATGCTGAGTAAAAATGAAGCGACTGCCAAAGCTACAGAGCAGGTAATGAAAGAAGTGTATGAAAGGATCGGGATCGAGTATTACACGTATGTAACGACGATCAATAAAAAGGGAGTTGAAGTAATGGATGTTGAATAGGTAGTAGCAATTATGTTTGTGTAAACAGATTTCGGTAAATAATATTAATTAAAAATCTAAGTTCCTCTTTAGGGGACAGGGGGTATGAAATATTACAGTACTAATAAGCAATCAGCATCAGTTGATTTTAAAGAAGCGACGATCAGCGGGCAAGCGCCGGATAAAGGCTTGTATTTTCCTGAACAGGTTCCCGTTATTGAAAAGGATCTGATAAATAACATAGAGAAATATTCCAACGCGGAAATTGCTTTCAGGGTCATTCAGCCCTATATAAGCGGGCTGATTCCTGATGATAAACTGATGCAGATAGTAAAAGAAACGATCAGTTTTCCGATACCGCTTGTGCAGATAACCGATAACATTTCAACCCTTGAGCTGTTTCATGGTCCTACACTAGCATTCAAGGACGTAGGAGCAAGATTCATGAGCCGGTGCCTGGGATATTTTGTCGGTGGGCATAATAAAAAAGTGACGGTGCTGGTGGCTACTTCCGGTGATACCGGAGGCGCTGTGGCCAATGGATTTTATAATGTGGATGGAGTGGACGTGGTGATACTGTACCCATCGGGTAAAGTAAGTCCTGTACAGGAAAAGCAATTGACCACGTTAGGGAAAAACATTCATGCGCTGGAAATTGAAGGCAACTTTGATGATTGTCAGCGGATGGTGAAAGAAGCTTTTGCAGACAGTGAATTGAAAAAAAGGAAATTCCTGACATCGGCAAACTCTATCAATGTGGCGAGATGGCTACCCCAGCAATTCTATTATTTCTTTGCTTATAAACAATGGGCTGATAAAGATAACCCGCCGGTGATCAGCGTGCCGAGTGGCAATTTCGGCAATATATGTGCGGGCATATTGGCAAACCGGTCAGGGCTGCCGGTAAAACATTTTATCGCAGCCTGTAACGTGAATGATATCGTATCTGATTATCTGCAAACGCAGCAACTGAAACCCAGGCAGGCAGTGGCTACCTTATCCAATGCCATGGATGTGGGCAATCCGAGCAATTTTGTAAGGATACTGGAAATATTTCAGCATCAGTTCCCGGAATTAAAAGAGATGCTTTCTTCCTGTACGATCACTGATGAAGAAACTGTCAATACTATCAGAGAGGTGTATAATAAGCATGATTATACACTGGACCCTCATGGCGCCGTAGGATACCTGGCGCTGAAAAGATACCTGGACATTCATAAGAATGATAAAGGATTGTTCATGGAGACAGCCCACCCTGTCAAATTCCCGGATGCGGTAGAACAATACACGGGTAAAAAGCCTGAGCTGCCGGTATCTGTTCAGGGAATAATGAATAGCAAAAAAATAAGTACTGTCATGAAACCTCAATATGGATCGTTAAAGGATTACCTGCTGTACTGACATAGCGGATATGGTTACAGGGTTTATTATCTTTGCAGCGGAGATGTTACGATGCATACTATTGAGCCTTTTTATAACTGGAGACATATATATGTAAGTGAGGAGGATGCCTTATCGCCTTTTTTCGGACGTACCTATTCCGAGTTTGAATTCTCACAGACCGTTTATAACTATTACATCCATCCCCAGTGGGATGATTTTGGCAGCCGTACGCTTTACCTGAAAGTATTGCTGGCAGATTATGAAGAAAAATATGCGGTGATCGAACTGATAGGAGAGTGGAATGATGCGGTGGAGAATGACATCATGGAGCTGAAGCGGGAAGTGCTGGAGAAATTTATGTATGAAGGGATCAATAAGATCATACTTATCGCTGAAAATGTGTTGAATTATCACAGTGATGACAAGGATTATTACGAAGAATTGGCCGAAGAGCTGAGTGATGAGCATGGCTGGATCGTTTGCCTGAATATGCCTGAACAGACTCAATACGATTTCAGGCGGGCACATCTTGACCGCTACATTGAATTAATTGAACTGGATAACTGGAGAACTTATAAACCTTTCCATTTATTCAAAAAGATAGATGCAGAGCAGAAAGCGAGGCTTGAGTAATATCAGGTAAACTTTTCTTGGTTTTTGGTGTTCCCATGCTATTTTTGCCCAAATTTTAATAACCCTCCTTTATTGCTTATGAAATGGTCTGAATTCTTCACCTCCTCTGTCGGCAAGAAATTAGTGATGGCTTTGACGGGTTTGTTCCTTATCAGTTTTTTAGTGGTGCACGCAGGGGTGAACGCCTGTATCTTCAAAGATTATTTTGTTACTACTGATGATGGCGATATGTTCAACCGGGCCGCTGATTTTATGGGCAAAACAGTGGTCATCCGTATTATGGAAGTGGTACTCTTTCTCGGGTTTCTCGTGCATATCATACAGGGGCTGACGCTCGAAGCACAGAACCGCAGTAAAAGAAAGGTGGGCTACCAGGTGAGTCTTGGAAGCCGTGGCAGCAAATGGTATAGCCGGTCGATGGGCTTACTCGGTACCATTCTTTTGATATTCCTGATCCTTCACTGGTGGCATTTCTGGATTCCTTCGCGTTTTACTCAGGCCGGACTGGAAGAAGTATGGATGAGCAATGGCAGGGAATCGCATAATATGTTTGCTTTAATGCAGGTAACGTTCAGCGAGTGGTGGGTGGTCATCGTTTATATCGCGGCCTGTATATCGCTGGCATGGCACCTTGTGCATGGTTTTCAGAGTGCGTTCAGAACACTTGGTATTTCCAACAGCCGTTATATTACATTGGCCAATACACTGGGTATTGGTTATTCTGTTTTGATACCCTTATTGTTTGCTTTGATGCCGTTAAGTTTTAAAATGGGTTGGATCGGGGCGTAAGAAATTAATATAAATACAAGATCACTATAATCTTTAATCAGCGAAATCAGTGGTTATGTTTGATTCAAAAATTCGGGCCGGTAAGTTAGAAGAGAAATGGGTAGATTATAAAGGGCATTGCAAGCTTGTGAACCCGGCGAATAAACGTAAACTGGAGATCATTATAGTGGGTACCGGGCTCGCCGGTGCATCGGCAGCGGCTGCATTGGCCGAGCAGGGCTATAAAGTGAAAGCATTTTGTTTCCAGGATTCTCCCCGCAGGGCCCACTCAATAGCTGCACAAGGCGGCATCAATGCGGCAAAGAATTACCAGAATGACGGCGACAGCGTTTTCCGCTTATTTTATGATACGATCAAAGGTGGTGACTACCGGGCAAGAGAAGCTAACGTACATCGTTTAGCTGAAGTGAGTGCGAATATCATTGATCAGTGTGTGGCCCAAGGGGTGCCTTTTGCAAGGGAATACGGTGGGTTATTAAATAACCGCTCCTTTGGCGGAACCCAGGTAAAAAGAACTTTTTACGCTGCGGGACAAACAGGCCAGCAGTTATTGATAGGTGCTTACCAGGCAATGGAAAGACAGGTAGCTCTTGGTAATGTGACCATGTATAATCGCCATGAGATGCTGGAAGTGGTGTTGATTGATGGAAAAGCAAGGGGTATCATCGCAAGGGATCTTGTCAGTGGGAAATTAGAAAGGCATTTTGGCCATGCAGTTTTATTATGTACCGGTGGTTATGGTAATGTGTTTTACCTGAGCACAAATGCTATGGGCAGTAATGTGACCGCTGCATGGAAAGCACATAGAAAGGGAGCATTGTTTGCTAATCCCTGTTTCACCCAGATACATCCTACCTGCATTCCTGTTACCGGTGATCACCAGAGCAAGCTCACACTTATGTCTGAGTCATTGCGTAATGACGGACGTATATGGGTGCCGAAAAAACAAAATGATACCCGTAAGGCCAACGATATTCCCGAAGAGGAAAGAGATTATTTCCTGGAGAGAAGGTACCCTGCATTTGGTAACCTGGTACCCAGGGATGTGGCATCTAGGGCCGCGAAAGAAAGGTGTGATGCCGGTTATGGAGTAGGCACTACCAAACAGGCTGTGTACCTCGATTTCCGTTACAATCTCATTAATAAATACGGCAGGGCGGAAGCGAGTAAAAAAGGTATTCATAATCCCGATGAAGCAACATTAGTGGCCTTTGGTAAAGAAGTGGTAAAAGAAGAATACGGCAATCTTTTCGATATGTATGAAAAGATCACCGGCGAAAACCCTTACGAAGTGCCTATGCGTATCTACCCGGCTGTTCACTATACGATGGGCGGTTTATGGGTGGATTATGAGCTGATGACCAATGTACCGGGTTTGTATTCATTGGGCGAAGCCAATTTCAGCGATCATGGCGCCAACCGTCTCGGCGCCTCTGCACTGATGCAGGGCCTGGCGGATGGTTATTTCGTGATACCCTATACAATAGGTAATTATCTCGCAGATGAGATCGCTACCAAACCGATACCCACCTCACATGAAGCGTTTGAAGCAGCAGAAAGGAATGTGAGTGACAGGATAAGCACATTGATGAACATCAGGGGTAAGCAAACTGTTGAAAGTTTTCACAAGCGTCTCGGCAAGATCATGTGGGAGAAATGCGGTATGGCAAGAAATGCACAAGGACTGCAGGAAGCAGTCAAAGAGATACAGGCATTAAAAAAAGAATTCTGGAATGATGTAAGGATACCGGGCGATATCAATGAGATGAACCCTGAACTGGATAAAGCCGGCCGTGTTGCTGATTTTATCGAACTGGGTGAATTGATGTGTATTGATGCTATGGAAAGAAATGAAAGCTGCGGAGGCCATTTCCGTGAAGAATACCAGACACCTGATGGCGAAGCGTTAAGACAGGATGATCAGTATATGTATGTAGCAGCATGGGAAATGAAAGGCGAGCATCAGTGGCAGTTGCACAAAGAAGAGCTGAAGTACGAGGTGATCAAACCAACGCAGAGGAATTATAAATAATGCCAAACTCCTGAAGGAGCTTTGGAAATTGTATAAACGTTCTTTAATAAATTAAGTTTTCAATCTAAGTTCTCTCTTTTGGGAGACAGGGGGTATTGCATATGGAACATTACACAATGAATCTTACGCTGAAAGTCTGGAAACAGAAGAATGCAAATACGGCAGGCAGTTTTGAAACCTACCAGGTAAAGGATATTTCCTCAGAGATGTCGTTCCTCGAAATGTTTGATGTGCTGAATGAACAACTGATCCGGGAAGGAAAAGAACCCATTGCTTTCGATCATGACTGCCGGGAAGGTATCTGCGGTATGTGTTCCATGTATATCAACGGCCGCCCTCACGGTCCCTGGCATGGTACCACCACCTGCCAGTTGCACATGCGTGCTTTCAAAGATGGAGATACTATCGTGGTAGAACCCTGGAGGGCTAATGCATTCCCGGTTGTAAAGGATCTCGTAGTGGACAGAACATCATTTGACAGGATTATACAGGCTGGCGGGTATATTTCTGCCAATACCGGAAGTGCGGTAGATGGTAATGCTATTCCTATCGATAAAAATAAAGCCGATAAAGCTTTTGCGGCAGCGGCCTGTATCGGTTGCGGCGCCTGTGTGGCGGCATGCAAGAATTCTTCAGCAATGTTGTTCGTTTCTGCAAAGGTTTCTCATCTTGCATTGTTGCCGCAAGGGGAAGTAGAGAGAAAGTCAAGAGTGCTGAATATGGTATCTCAGATGGACAAGGAGGGTTTTGGCAGTTGCACATTTACCCAGGCCTGTGAAGCGGTTTGTCCCAAAGAAATATCAGTCTCTAATATTTCCCGTCTTAATGGCGAATATATCATTGCCGGCTTAACGTCCGAGAATAGCTGATACTAATTAGAAGTTATAGGTGGTGCTGATCATTGCAGTCCCGAGTGAGCTGGCTAATGTATGCTTCATGAACATCATTCCGGGTGTTATTGCCAGTTTTTCCGTGAAATAATAACTGCCGCTGAGTTTAATACCATACCCCACCTCAGCGTTTCCTTTATAAATACCCATTGCCGGGCCGGCCGTTAACCTGATATTTGTTTTGCTTAAGTACACTTTCTGTCTATTCTTTTTTCCGGGATTGCAGATGATACCTCCGAATGTGTGGATGTAGAGATAATTACCATACGTAAAATCATTGCCTGCTTCTGTTATACTTTTCCCCAGATAATAATCAATTCCGCCATCAGCCGTAAAGCCAACCAGTTTCCGGGGTCTTGCCTGTAAATACCCAAAACGATGATGGCTCCATGAATAGCTGCTGCTTATGCCGGCAATATGTGATTCAGAAAATGTACCGATAGGTACATTAATGCCCCCTGAAACTGCATGGCGATAGCCATTTTGCCCCACTACAGCGCTGTTTTGCGCTAATGAGTCGCTCACCGAAAAAAGGCTAAGTGAAACAATAAATACTGTTTTTTTCATAGTACTTCCGTCAAATTTGCCCCTTTTTCGGAGAATTAACAGGGGTTAATAATTTTAGGGCAATAAAAAAGGCCAATTTTACGATTTTACAAATAAACTCACTGCTATTGAGCGACTTGCGCCGGATATGGTTGATCGGTTTGTCCGTACTGTTTTCATTTCTGGGCAGTGCTCAGACCCCCATTACTACCAATCAGTCTTCCAATCTCCGGCAAAGAACGATCAAAGCGGATGCTGATACATTAAGGATAGATACCATTAGCATCATTCCGAATACTTTTCGTATAAACGGAGTTCCGGCTTCAGATTACCGGCTTGATTTTATCAATGCTGTTTTGATCTGGAATAAAAAACCATCTTCAGATAGCATCAGCATTATCTATCGTGTATTCCCTTACAGGCTTAACCCGGTCACCCAGAGAATACGGTACGATAGTATCATGAATAATTTTTCTGTTAAACCATATGAGTTCAATGACGGATTATCGGATCAGCAAAAAGGGATATTCAATTTTGGTAAAGTGAAAATGGATGGCAGTCTTGGCCGCCAGATCGCCTTTGGCAACAGCCAGGATGCCGTACTTAACTCCACGTTGAATTTGCGGTTAAGCGGTATGCTGGCGGATAGTATCGAGATACAGGCCGCGATCACGGATAATAATATCCCGATTCAGCCGGACGGCACCACGCAGCAATTAAACGAATTTGACCAGGTCTTTCTGCAATTCAAAAAGAAGAACTGGCAGTTGAATCTCGGCGACATAGACATCCGGCAAACGCAAAGCTATTTCCTCACTTTTTATAAGCGACTACAGGGGATCTCATTTCAAACACAAAATAATATAGCCAGGAATATTACATCAAAAACACTGGCAAGCGGTTCTATTGCTAAGGGGAAATTCACCCGTAATGTTTTTGACGGATTGGAAGGGAACCAGGGGCCTTATCGCCTGAAAGGGGCCAATAATGAGATTTTCTTTATCGTTCTTGCCAATACAGAACGGATCTTTATTGACGGACAACTGTTGCAGCGTGGCGAAGACCAGGATTATGTGATCAATTATAATACAGCAGAGATAACGTTCACTCCCCGCCGTATGATCACCAAGGATAGCCGCATTCAGGTGGAGTTTGAATATGCGGACAGGAATTTCCTGAATGCCAATCTTTACCTGTCGCAGGAGTTTGAGTTCAATAAAAAATTAAAACTCCGGTTGGGGTTATTCAATAACAGCGATGCAAAGAACTCTTCAGTCAACCAGGTATTGGATAGCGATCAGAAGCAATTCCTGTCAGGAATAGGCGACAGTATCCAGTTGGCACTGTATCCATCAGCAGCGCTGGATACATTTGCAGCGGGTAAGGTGTTGTATGAAAAGATATACTACAATGCAGGTCTTGATTCGTTTTATAAATACTCGACCGATGCTTCACTGACCTTATACAGCCTTGCCTTTACAGAAGTGGGGCAGGGGAAAGGAAATTATGTGGCTGACTTTAACGGCGCTAATGGGAAAGTATATACGTTTGTCATGCCGGTGGCCGGAGTAAAGCAGGGCAACTATGAACCCGTGTCTGTATTGGTGACGCCGAAAAAGCAGCAGGTATTCAATCTTGGCGTTGATTATGCGGTCAATGAGAATACAATGCTGAAAACAGAGGTGGCAATGAGTGATTATGACGCCAATACTTTTTCAAAGATCAATAATGGAGATGATAAAGGTTATGCAGCAAAGGTCCAGTTGAGTAATACCAGGCAATTGCAGGCAAAGAACAAGCTGCAGCTGCTCACTTCATTGGATTATGAATATGTGCAGGATAAATTCCGGCCATTGGAACGATTGCGTACGGTGGAGTTTTCAAGGGACTGGGGGTTACCGCTGGTAAGTACACAGGCGACAGAGAATATTATCAGGCTGGGAGCAGGGCTGAAGAATGATAAGAATAATTCATTGTCTTATCGCTTTACCAGTTATAACCGCAGTGATAAATATAAGGGATTTCAGAATTCGCTTACACATATTGCCAACTGGAAGGGATGGCAGTTCAATAATGATCTTACAATTACGAATTTCAATACAGGATTTACAAAGGGCTCATTCCTGAGACCCATTATTGACCTGAGCAGGCAAATGAAAAAACTCAACAACTGGCGGCTTGGTTTCCGTTATTCACTGGAGCAAAATTCTGCAAAGAATAAATCAACGGATACACTGACAGCCGATGCATTTTCCTTTGACACCTATTCTGCATATCTCCGGTCCGATGAAAGAAAGGATGATCGGGTTGGTATAACATTCTTTACCCGTTCTGATAAATACAAATATTTATCCGGGAAAGATTTTATCCGCGGCGACAGAAGTTATAATCTTAACCTGCAGACAGAACTGACCGCTAACCCAAAACATAAACTTTATCTCAATGCCACATTCCGTAAACTGAAAGTATATAATGCAAATGTGTCGAAACAGCAGGAAGATGAGACTATTCTCAGCCGTGCGGAGTATGTGGTGAACGAATGGAAAGGTCTTGTGATCGGGAATGTTTTATACGAGATAGGAGCAGGACAGGAGCAGAAAAGGGATTTTGCCTATCTTGAAGTGCCTGCCGGAACCGGTCAGTACGCATGGATAGATTACAACGCAGATGGTGTTCAGCAGCTAAACGAGTTTGAGCTGGCCGCTTTTCCTGACCAGGCGAAGTTCATTCGCATCTTTACGCCCACCAATCAATTCATTAAGGCAAATTATGTCACTCTCAATTACCGCATTGACCTTAATCCAAGGGCAGTGCTGAATGCTGCTACTGCCAAAGGATTTAAAAAGTTTATTTCCGGGTTCAACCTGAGTACCGCATTACAGATCAGTAAAAAATCAGTATCAAAAGGAAGTTTTGAATTCAACCCTTTCAGGTATGGATTAAATGATACAGCGCTGATCACATTGAATACTGTGCTTCCTACCACTATTTCCTTCAACCGTTTCAGCAGTAAATGGGGTATTGACCTGACCAACCTTCGCAGCAGCGGTAAGTCGCTGCTCACCTATGGTTATGAAAGCAGGAGAGTGAACGATTGGACAACAAAGTTCCGCTGGAACATCAGCCGGTCTGTTCAGCTTGTACTTAATGGCAAAAGAGGGAATAATGCTTTATATACTGCGAATACACAGTTTGATAACCGGAATTATGAACTGGATATTTACAGTGTTGAACCTAACGTGACATTCATCCGGGGTACTTCTTTCCGCCTTGTTACGGGGTATAAACTGGAGAATAAGATGAATCTTCCGGCGTATGGCGGGGAAAAGTCTGTTTCCAATTCCCTGAATGTTGAATCAAAATATAATGTACTGCAGAATAGTTCGATTACAGGTAAATTCACCTTTAGTAATATTAATTACACATCACAATCGGTTGCTACTACTACCGTAAGTTATATCATGCTGGATGGTTTGCTGCCTGGCAAGAATTTTATATGGGCGCTGACCTTTACAAAAAGACTGTTGAATAATATCGAAGTGAATTTTCAATATGACGGAAGAAAACCCGGAAGAACAAGAACGGTACATACGGGAAGGGCTGCGGTTACTGCATTATTCTAGATACAGGGGTAAGCTTACCTGGCTCAGATATCCGGTACCCGGCATCATTTGTCCGGCTACACATTAAACCGGAAGTGCATTACATCGCCATCTTTCACCACATATTCCTTTCCTTCAATTCTCAATTTACCAGCTTCACGGCAGGCCGCTTCTGAGCCATATTTTACGAAGTCCTCGTAAGCGATCACTTCTGCTTTGATAAAGCCTTTCTCAAAATCGGTATGAATGACACCGGCTGCCTGCGGCGCTTTCCATCCCTGGTGGACGGTCCATGCCCGTACTTCCTGTACACCGGCGGTGAAATAAGTGTAAAGATTCAAAAGTTTATAG
The DNA here is from genome assembly GCA_016787135.1 of Chitinophagaceae bacterium. Classification (GTDB taxonomy): domain Bacteria; phylum Bacteroidota; class Bacteroidia; order Chitinophagales; family Chitinophagaceae; genus VBAT01. The sequence goes on from JAEUVK010000088.1 coordinate 27,598, forward strand.
GCAGCGTGGATTAACCTGTCCAGCGCAGGCTCTGCCATTTTATATTCTTCCATGAAGAGTAGCTTGTCATCTGGGTTCTCCATTTCGGATATCTGCGCTTCAATGGAATTGTTCATAATGATCACTTCGGCCTTTTCATTTTTTACGGCCGCTTTCAATGCTTCCGAGAATTTATTGCCTGTATGCATAGAAGTTTCATCCACATTGGCAACATAGAGAACCGGTTTATCAGTTAATAGAAAAAGATCAGCTATCGCCACTTTCTCTTCTTTGCCCAGATCCAGTTCACGTATACTTTTGCCTTTTTCCAGGTGTTCTTTGCAACGTACCAGTACTTCCAGTTCTGATTTCAGTTTGGGATCAACCCGTGCCTGTTTTTCTGTCCGCTGAATTTTCTTTTCTACGCTTTCCAGGTCTTTCAACTGGAGCTCTGTATCAATGATCTCCTTATCAGCTACAGGATTGATAGCACCTTCATCGCGGAGGATATTCTCATCTTCAAAACAACGGATCACATGAATAATAGCATCCACTTCACGTATGTTGGCTAAGAATTTATTGCCAAGCCCTTCACCTTTACTGGCGCCGCGGACCAGTCCGGCTATATCCACTATTTCTATTTGTGTCGGTACGATACGGTCGGGTACTACCAGTTCAGCCAGTTTAGTCAACCGCGGATCAGGCACATCTACTAATCCTACATTGGGATCAATAGTACAGAAGCGGTAATTGCTCGCCTGGGCCTTTGCACTGTTGCTGACAGCATTGAACAAAGTTGATTTTCCTACGTTCGGTAATCCTACAATTCCTGCTTGTAACGCCATATCTAAGTATTAGGTCAAATGAGTCAAATGGGTCATACGGGTCAGTCGGTCAGATACTCCGGGCTTACCGGGTAAAGCTAAGGCTCGCCTATGACCTGCATGACTTCTATGACTGTTTTTCATTTCGGGCCGCAAAGATAAGGAAGAGAAAGTAAGGAACAAGGCTCAAGGTACAAGGCTCAAGTTTGAAGATACGTACCTATTGAACCTTGTGCCTTTTATTGGTTATCTTCAGGCTTTATTATACAATCTTCAATATACTATGGTTTTAAGCAGGATATGGGCCGCATTCATCATTGTTGCTATTGTAGTGGCTTCGTATAAATGGATCGCCTGGAAGGATAGTGATATTTTCAACCGCATGGTGGTAGGAAAGGCAGATGATGCCAATTCTTTCTATATGACCGGTGATACTACCGGCGCCGGTATCACGAAAGATAGTTTTGCCAGGAAAATGCGGTTTACAGGTTTTACTGCAACGGATAAGATCGCCGGCAGTAAATATCTTATCGCTGACAATACAAACGCTGATTCCATCTCTATTTTAAAAGAGCAAAATTCATCATTGATCGTGATGACCTATGCACAGGCGCAGAAACGTCTTCAAAAACCGGTTGATGGTATCATTGAGACCTGCTGGACAGCTGTCAACATCTCCTTAAAACTTATCGGGATCATGGCCTTATTTATGGGTTTTATGAACATAGCGGAGAGAGCCGGCGGTATCCGGGTATTGTCAAGGATCATTGGCCCTTTTTTCTCCAAACTGTTTCCTGAATTACCCAAAGGGCATCCGGCTATGGGGCATATGATGATGAATTTTTCAGCCAACCTGCTTGGGCTGGATAATGCGGCTACGCCTTTTGGTATTAAGGCCATGGAAAGTCTGCAGGAGATCAATCCTGTAAAAACGGTGGCATCTAATTCACAGATCATGTTTCTCTGTCTTCATGCGGCAGGGTTGACATTGATCCCTGTAAGCATCATTGCTGTCAGGGCTTCCACCGGCGCTTCTAATCCTACTGATATTTTCATACCGTGCATGATCGTTACGTTCGTTGCTACTATGGCTGCCATGTTCATTGTTTCTTTCAGGCAACGGATCAACCTGTTCCAGCCTGTCATACTGGCCTGGATAGGCAGTATTTCTCTTGTCATTACTTTACTGGTCATCTATCTCGTTTCATTGCGGACAAACGAACTGCAGTCATTTTCTGGTTTGTTAAGTAACGGACTGATACTAATGATCTTTCTTCTGATCATACTTGGCGCTGTGTATAAGAAGATAGATATTTTCGATGCTTTTATAGAAGGAGCGAAAGGAGGCTTTGAAACCGCGGTAAAGATCATTCCCTACCTGGTGGGCATGTTGGTTGCCATCAGTATGCTGCGCAGCAGCGGTACCTTCGATGTTATTATTGATGGGATCAAAAGTTTTTTTATGACCATGGGCGCCGATACACGTTTTGTAGAAGGGCTGCCTACAGCTCTGATAAAACCTCTTAGCGGTAGCGGAGCCCGGGGAATGATGGTAAGCACGATGACCACTTATGGTCCCGATTCATTTGCGTCAAGACTATCAGGAATCTTGCAAGGCACTTCTGACACGACCTTTTATGTTATTGCCGTGTATTTTGGCGCTATCGGCGTTAAAAATACACGTTATACGATCGGGGCCATGCTGCTGGCCGATCTTATCGGGATTACTACTTCTATCATACTGGCGTATTTATTCTTTGGCGGAGCTGTATAAAAAAGACTGCCCGTATGGGCAGTCTGTATCTCTCTCAGCAGATATAAAAAGGTCAGCGATTGGCAAATATGGTTGCGGTCCTGGTACCCGGGTAGGTCCCGCGGGCATCACTTCCGCGATAGATCAGTGTGTAACTGCGTTGTAACGACGGTGCAAAATTATTAAACTGCGCTAACACCGTTGTTGTTCCTGTTTCCCGTATAACCAGTGTATCGTTGACCAACTGGGTGTAAGGAATAAAACCTGTAACCTCTGTTTTATTCACATTGGAAAAAATGACCTGGTTCTTTGTTTTGGAGAAAACTTCAACAGCGGGAACAGCATTCGGTGAATAGATGAAATTGGCGAAACGTAGTCTTGCAGAACCATCCGCCGGAATCTCAATAGGAGTTTCTACCGTGATCTGTTTGGGCGACGTAATGGTATCGTACATGAATATCGTGTAGTTTTTGGAAGGCTCCAATGTCGCCGCAAAATTTAGAGCCTGCTGTGTAGTGGTGGCCGACGTATCACGTACAACAAAATTATGCAGGCCTCCCGCCACGGCAAACGATGTACCCGCGGCAGTGGAAGGATAAACTGCGAATGGGAAACCGGTTCCGGAAGTAAGCGTAGGCCTTGATACCCTCTGATTATCGATAGAGACAAGGTTCCTGTTTGCATTTACCGTAGCTACGAACAACTGGATATAGGATTTATTAAGGTCATTGGTCGTGCTTATTTTTTCGTCGAATGTTTTTTCGCAGGAAGTAAGCACCACTAAACCCAACATCAGTATCCCGATTCCTGTTACGAATATTTTTTTAGTATGCATGATAATAGTTTTTTAATCTTTAATTAGGGTTCAGAGAACCAGCATGGTTTGGTGATATAGTCACTAGCGAAAGCGCCAAGCCTGTTGAGTTCGGCGACATTATAGAGATATTCAGAATTATATCGGGGTCTCTCGCGATAAATCCATTTGGCGTTATTGCCGGTATACAGATCAGTACCAGTTGGCGGTGTAAAATCGGCATATACCTGTTGACTTTGTGGGAAAACTACTGTGCCGTCAGATTTAAATGCCTGCTGGCCACTTTCATTATCAGTATAATGAAATCGGCGCATATCAACCCATGTTTCGATGAAACCCCATCCATACATTGCAATATATTTCTGCAGCATGATATGAGATAAGGTCAGATTGGCAGAAGAAGGAATATTCGTAGGGTTATCGAAAAATACAGTACGCTTGGCTGGGGTGATCTTATTAGCTGCCGGCACTGATTCCTCGTAATTAGCGATCAGGTGATCGAAATTACTGTTGATCGCCGCAATATAAGAAGTGAGTGCATTGGGTTTATCCGCTTTCCTGTAATAGGCTTCAGCTTTCAGGAAGTGCATTTCACTCGCTGTCATCATTGGCCAAAGAGCTTTATTCTTGAAAATATAGCGACTCCCCGCATCACTGGAAGGAGCAGTAGTGCTTGAAAATGCTCCACCCCAGTAGTTAGCCGGCTGATCATTTGTGGGTAACCCGTCTGTTCCTTTATTGGGACGTATACCTTTGAAAGTGCTATTGGGATTTTCCCGGATGATATACCAAGCCCGGGGATCGATGGTGTCTGCAATATTGGTCCTGGTAAATCGGGAATTATCACCCATCATCAGGTCCGCAATGAATTTACTTTGCCTGAAAGTGCCAATATTTCCACGGAAAGGAGAATACCAGTTATAAGTGCCTGATCCGCCATCGTTCGACCAGGTTATTCTGAGGTTGGTTGTTGCACCGGCACCTTCAAGATATTTATTGGCCCAGTAGATAACAGAATCAGGTTTGTATTCTGCTCCTTTATTGGTATAACGGTTATACGTTCTTGCCATCACTCCATATACAAACCGTTTCCATTTTTCCATGTCGCCGTTATTAAAGTAAGCATCGCTGATGGCAAGATTGGCCTGGTTTACACCATCCCCTGTTTTATTAAGATTATCTAATGCCTGCATGCAAAGTCTGCGCACCACTTTATACACTTCCGATTGTGGGTCATATTTAAATACTAACTGGGCCGGGTTGAAGGCTTCGTATAATATCACATCATCGGTGACATCGGTGAGAGTAAGCCAACCCCATGCGCGGATAGCCTGGGCTACGCCTACATAATCCCATTTTTTTTCTTCCGTGCCCCATTCGATCATTCGTTCTATATTCTGGCCATGACCGTAATAATGCATGGCCCAGATATCACCCATGAGATCCGGCGTACTGGTTCCAAACCAGTCACTCATCTGGTCCTGCCTGTTTAAAGTACTGTTTGTTTCCCAGTACTGGATGAACTTGCCAATATATTGTCCGTCACGATGCGTACCATAGAGTGTACCGTTGGCGGAATGAGAAACGACCATATTGGCTATAATACCAGGTAATAATGATTCAATAGGTTGTTTTACCTGCGCATTAGGATTAGGAAAAGCTTCGTCCAGTTTCTTTTCGCAGGAAGTGAAAAGAACAACGGTTAAGGCTGAAGCTGTATAAAATATATTAGTTAGATACTTTTTCATACTCAATTTTTTTTTAAACCATTAAAAAGATGTCCTGATTCCAACATTAAGCTGAATGGGAGCAGGCAATGTGCCATAGTCATAGCCAAATGCACCGACTCCTCTTGTTCCGGCGGTCAGCCCGTTAATTGACGGATCGGCGCCGCTATAATTCGTTAGCAGGATCAGATCGTTTACGGTCAAAAATGCGCCAAATGTTTTCATACCCCGTACCGGAGGTTTAGTAAAGTTGTAACTGATCGTCAGGTCTCTTAACCTAAACCAGTTGACATCTCTTTCCAGAAACTCCTCGACAGGCATGGCTGTATAATAAGCCTGGTTGTATGCAGGAATGACTGAAATCGTATTAATTGTCGGGGTAGCACTATTCTGTAACCCGTCATTTAATACGCCATCGATCACTCTTGGCGTGTAACGGTCAGCGGTTCTTGGGCTTACCCCATTAACAGTCATGAACTGGCTGGTTCCATTGAAAATATCACCACCTACTTTCAGGTCCCATAACATGGTCATCCGCCAATTTTTATACCGGAAAGTATTTATCCACCCTGTAGTGAAACTGGGATTTCTATCCCCCATTACTTTAAAATTTGCGTTTATAACCGGTAGACCTGTTGTCGGATTGATCAGGATTTTTCCCTGGTTATTTCTTTCATAATAAGAACCCGAAATAGAAGTGGTAGTACCATTGCGTGTGATACCACTGCGTGCTGTGTAAAGCCAGGTGTCAGCAATGTAGTATTCCTGTACATTGGCAGGCAGAGCAACAACTTTGCTACGCATCCTGTTAAAGTTAAAGCGCATATCCCAATTGAAATTCTTCCGTTTCATCACGTTGTAATCGAGTGTGATCTCAATGCCTTTATTGCGTGTAGAACCGGCATTTTGCGTATTCAAAACGAATCCGGTGCCATAGCTGAGACGGAAGCCTTCAATGATCTGCCCTTCATTTAATGTATTATAATAGGTGACCTCCATATTCAGGCGGCTTTTCAATAACCGGAATTCTGCACCTACTTCGTAGGTCTTTTGTTTTTCTGGTTGTAATTCTGCATTGTTATTAACAAAGCCGTATGAATAACCTCCGCCACTGGCCTGTGCATCCACAAAAACAGACTGGGTAGAGTAAGGAGTATTTAACCTTGCGGTTTGAGCCCTCGACCCTCTAAGCTTTAAATAATTAATAATGTTGCCTTCTTTCAGCCTGGGGAACATATCGCTGACGATAAGGCTTACGCTTGCACCGGGGTAATTATAATTCCGGTTCTTTTTGGGCAAAGTTGAAGCCTGCTCGAAACGATGCGTATAGTTGAGGAACAGGTAGTTCTTGAAGCTTACAGCAAATTCACCAAAGTAAGCGATCTGGCGAAGCAGCACATAGTTCCATTCACCGAATTTGTTCCTGTTAAGACGCAAACGTGTACTGGGTTTGATAACATTGCTATCCATATAGTTGCCCATGAAAGCATCAAGGTCATGATCTGTGAATACATTGCCATTCTTGTACATGAGGCCAACTCTTCCGGATGAATTTGAAGTGGCAGAAGATACCGAATCGATCAAACCAGAGCCTGAAATGGCGTACATTTCGGTTTTGTAATCCTGCCACATAGTACCGCCCATCAGGCGCAGGTTAAAATTCTTACCCACTTGTTTTTTTGCGGTGGCTGTAATTGTGTGATTGTATCCATTGTATCTTCTCCAGTACATATCAACAGAACCTCCGGAACTGGGTGTTACATAAAAGGACTGTGGATGGAAAAACAGAAAACCATTCTGATCATAATGATCATAACCAAATCGACCGGCTAGACTTAACCAGCTAAATGGATTGATATTAACACCAACCGAGTAGCTATGGCGGGTCAGCTGATCTCTTCCTATATTATTGTGAACATTCCAGAGTGGATTGTCATATTCTCCATTTGTGGTAGAACCGTCTAAGACATCGACTTTGCCACCATCCTGTACGTTTTCGAAATTGCGAATGTTGATCGTTTCAGGATAGATCAAAAGACTCAGCATATATCCGCCGGAACTTCTCAATACCTTATGGTTATCAGAGTTTGTGTATTGATAAGTGGGGGTGATCTCCACCTTATCTTTTAAAAACTTGGTAGTATTTGATACTCTTAAAGTATAACGACGGAAGTTATTATTAGGGACAACGCCACCCTGGTCCAGGTAGCCGCCGGAAACTCTGAATTTGGATTGTTTAAAACCAAAGTCAATACCCATATTATGGTTTTGCGAGAACCCGGTTCTAAAAAAAGCGTCTTTATGGTCATATAGCTTTGTGCCTGGCGCATAGGCCGGGCCAAAACGGGCGAATACATTGCTGGCAACTCCATTCGAACCACCGGAATATGTGTTAATTGTTTCCGGCCAGCGGGTTACTTCCTGGATGCGGAAACTGTTGTCATACTGAATGGCCAATTTGTTTGATTTGGCTTTTCTTGTAGTAATGATAATTGCACCGGAACTAGCCTGGCTTCCGTACAATGCTGTTGCTTCAGGCCCTTTCAATACAGTCACACTTTCAATGTCAGCAGGGTTAATATCGGCTATCCTGTTCTGGTAGTCACTCTGCCGGTTTGATTTATCAGATGCCAGCCCATTTCCTGTACCACCACCTGACGTTTCATTCAATGTCGAATTATCCATGATCACGCCATCTACGACATACAGGGGTTGATTGCTTAATGAAAGCGAGTTGAATCCTCTTAGTACTATTGTAGAAGAAGCACCTGCCTCACCTGACGTGGGTGTCAGTGACAAACCTGCTACCCGCCCTTGCAAGCTGTTCAGAAAATTGTCACGTTGAGTTTCGGCGATTTCAGTACCGCTTACTTTTTGCACGGAATACCCCAATTCTCTTGGGTTCCTCTTAATATCCATCGCTGTCACTACTACTTCTCCGAGAGTTCCTTCTGCAGGTTTCAGGCTGATACCAATTGTATTTCCTTCTCCTGGTTTAACATCCTGTGGTTCGTAACCCACATAGGATATCTGCAGGGTCTCTCCGGCACTCACCTGGATACTGAACTTTCCGTTGGCATCTGTTTGTGTAAAGCGACGGGTACCTTTCACCCTGATATTGACCCCACTCAATGGGGTTTTGTTATCTTCCGACAATACTGTGCCCGTGATCGTTCTTTGCTGTGCCTGCAAAGCCGGTGGCAGCACAAGTATCATCAGCGATAATGCTACTAATAACCGGAGAATTTTTCTCATAGCTTGTTGTTTTTGGTATATTGTTTAATAAGCAGTTTCAACTGTTTTACTTTGAATTTTCTACAGGATGGATACAGGAATTATCGGGTAAGCAGTGTAACAAGTTGCTGGCAACGGGTTACAATACTTTGATTCCTGCATCCGAATAAGGCTTTAGTAAAGGGTCGTCAGAGGGTAATTCTGTTATCAGCATATCGATTTTGCTGAGCTCACATATATGGATAGGTTGAAAAGTATTGATCTTTTCTGCAATGGACAGGCACACTACTTTCTGGGAAGACTCTATCATGGCCCGTTTTAGCTGCACCACTTCCCAGTCATTATCGGTAATGCCATGATGGAGGTCTATCGCATTCGTCCCGAGGAAACATATATCTGCTTTCATCTGTTTGATCTTGGCGATCGCTTCGGGGCCGACGGTTATTTTTGAGTTCTTGGATATCCTGTCGCCGATAAGGATCACTTCAATATTAGGATGGTTCATATATTCAAGAATGGCTGCTATACTGCCAGAAATAAAAGTTGCCTTAAGCTGAGGTGGCAGTGAGCGGGCCATTTCTAAAATAGTAGTGCCTCCGCTCGTCAGAATAAACATCCCGTTGCTGATAAGGCTGATGGCTTTCTGCGCAATTCTTTTCTTTTGACTCAGCGAATAAACTTCATTGGCTGGAAAATGGACCTGGCTGAAGGAGTGGGAAAGAGCACCTCCGTGAACTTTAATGATCTTGCCTTCCTCGGCGAGTTCCATCAGGTCCCGGCGTATCGTATCTTCAGACACATTGATATCTGCTGATAAAGAAGATGACAGCACCTTGTTGTGCAGGTTTACCTGGTGCAAAATGTAAGCCTGCCTTTCTTTCTTAAGCAAAGAATCAGTTAGTTTCAATGCTTAAATATATATCAAATTCCCGCACAAAAACGCAGAAACACGGAAAAATTTGCAGGATTTATTTTCGTGTGGAAAAAAGGTTGATGGCCCTAAATAAAAAAGGCAAATCCCGCCTGAGCGGGATTGCATACAGAAAATATCATATGTCAAAACTGATATCTATTTGCCAAAAGTGAACCTCGCCGTAAAACCTACTGCCGCGGGTTCAAAATTAATATCGCCAATCAGGTTCAATTCAGGCTTCCAGTCGATAGATAGGTTAAGAGGGATATTGACAAACTTGTAATCCAGGCCAAGTACACCCTGCGCCCCGAAATTGGTATTGGTCTCATCTTTTTGTTTGGTGGTATTATAGGTTTTTACAAAACCAATATATCCCCCGCCGCCATAATACCACTGAATACCTTGTGTGCCGAGGGGTTTGTGTATTTCCAGTAATGCGCCAAGGGCCAGCGGGTCGCCGAAGGAGAAAAGCGCTTCGACAGCAGCTTTTTCGTTTAAAAAATGTTTAAGGGAAATAGAATTATTGACCATAGCAGCACTGCTGCTGAGACGTACACCAAGAGCGGTTTTGTAATCCTGGGCAGAACTGGTATTGGCAAAAAGTAATCCTGAAATGACAACGAGGGAGAAGAGTATTTTTTTCATGGTAACTGTTTTGTTTCCTGAAAACGAAAAACAGTGCCAGCAAAGTTTAAAGAAAATGCAAAAGTGAGGGGAACGAGGTCAGAAGTATGAAGTAAGAGGTACAAAAAATCCGCTCAGATACCCGATAGTACTTTTAAAGAAGAAAAGTAACCCCTGTATGTGCGTATGTGAGGTAATAGGAATTATTTTTTTTAAAAATATTTTTTACCGACCTCCGACCTCCGACCTCCGACCTCCGACCTCCGACCTCCGACCTCCGACCTCCGACCTCCGACCTCCGACCTCCGGCTTCGCTATTTCTCCCTTATTTTTACAGTTATGGCAATTCTTATCATATCCATTTTCGTTCTCGGCTATCTCGCTATTGCGTTTGAGCATACTATAAGATTAAATAAAGCAGCTACCGCCCTGGTGACTGGTGTTCTTTGCTGGACGATCTATATCCTGTTTACAGAGGATAAGGAATTGGTCACAGAACAGTTGTCGCATCATGTTGGGGAATTATCACAGATATTATTCTTTCTGATGGGGGCCATGACGATCGTGGAATTGATAGATGCACATGATGGGTTTGAAATAGTTACCAGCCGTATTACCACTACCAGCAAAGGCAAGTTAATGTGGATCGTGGCATTGCTGGCTTTCTTCTTTTCGGCAGTATTAGACAATCTTACTACGACCATTGTCATGATTTCATTAGTGAAAAAACTTGTAGGGGACATACGTGACCGATGGATGCTAACAGGTCTTATTGTGATAGCGGCTAATGCTGGCGGTGCATGGTCACCTATCGGGGATGTCACAACTACTATGCTCTGGATAGGTAACCAGATTACGGCTGCCAATATTATGGTCAAACTGATCATCCCCAGTCTTGTTTGTATGCTTGTGCCATTATTGTTTATGCGTTTTGTTTTTAAAGGGAATGTAACGAGACCCATTCAGAACTTTAGTAATGCTTCACCCACACCCAGTACTTCGTCCCAGCGCAATATTGTTTTTTTTACTGGCATCACCGTATTACTGATGGTACCGGTGTATAAAACCCTTACTCATCTTCCTCCCTTCATGGGTATTTTGATCGGGCTTGGATTAATGTGGATCATTACTGAAGTAATTCATAGCGGGAAAGATGAGGAAGACAGGCGGAATTATACTGTAGCCTATGCGTTGAGAAAAATTGATACTCCCAGTATTCTTTTCTTCCTCGGGATACTACTGGCGATCTCAGCATTGGAATCTGTTGGCCAGTTGACATTAGCCGCATCATGGATGGATAAAACCCTAAAAGACCAGAACCTGATCGTCATGAGTATCGGGTTGTTTTCTTCTGTCGTTGACAATGTACCATTGGTGGCTGCCTCACAGGGTATGTATGACCTGAGCACGTATCCTACCGATCACTATTTCTGGGAGTTTTTGGCTTATTGTACCGGTACCGGTGGGAGCATTTTAATTATTGGCTCAGCTGCAGGCGTTGCAGCAATGGGGCTGGAAAAAATTGATTTTATCTGGTACCTGAAAAAGATCGGCTGGTTAGCGCTGATCGGGTATGTGGCCGGAGCTATCACTTATATATTGCAGCACCGGCTATTCGGGATATAATAAGATACTGAGGTATAACGTTCGCCTCTATTCATACATCTCTAATCTTGTCTTTGGTCTTCTTTCTTCCAGCCATCTGAAATTGGGCAATTGCATTTCGGAAGGACTTTTCTGACGTATAGGCCATAATGTGCCGGTAACGCTGCTGCGGAACACCACTTTATACAACTCTTTATTGCGGAAATAAATATCCATAATATCCGACTTGGATTGATTAACGCCTGTATAAGCGCTGTCCTCATCCTGTATATAATAAATACATTCGGCAAATCCTTTGGCCCGTACTGAGTCAATATCCCCGTTCACAAAATAGCCATCCATTCTCGTCGCTTTGATCTGATTGAAGGCCTGATCATCCATACGGTTTACCAGAAAACTGTTGTCATAGGCTTCTACTTTATCCGCTTTTTTGTTTTTCGTAAATAAATGAATAGTGTCGCCGGTGATCTGGCTCTCTTTGGCCCATACTACCGGGTCATCATATAATCTGAATACAGAATCCTGGAATGAGTAGAACATACTGTCACAAACCGCCTGTAATGAATCGTTGAATATGCGGACGTGCCGGTAAGCTTCAAAATATCTATTGGTACTGTCCTTTTCATTGATCGCAATGGTCTTTACCCCTTTTTTGGTATGTACTACAGCAGAATCTGGTGAAGCAACAGGTCCTGAAGGGCGATTGGAAAGAAACCTTGCCGCTTTGGATGAAAGATCCCTGCCCGAAGAATCTTCAACATTGCCTGTTTCTTTCTGTAACGGAAGGGTGATACTGTCGTTCCCCATATTGTTTATGGCTATTGAGTCAGCCCCTTTTTCAGGGGCGTTATCAACAGATACGGCGACTGTATCGTTGGCGATACTATCCGTGACCACATACTGCCGTGACCTGTACAGGTCGGTTAGCCGGGCGCTGAAAAGTGTGTCGGCTGTAATGTAAATTGAATCATTATCCTGCTTGATGATCATTAATGGCTTTCGGGTGGCCAATATGGCGTCAGTATTTTTATTTCTATAAATGATACCTGCTATGATCGTCGTTTGATTTTTTTTATCAACGATGATGGCGTTGCCTTCCGCAACGGATATTCCTGAACTGTCGTCAACGGCAACCCGGTTAGCTTTGATCTCTGTATTCCCATCTATGATTGTTGGCCGCTGACCGAATTCCGCCTTGCCGGTTTGCTGGTTGTAATAACCTTCTTTTGTTTTGATGATGCGGCCGTTGCTGTCTGTGATGATCGTTTCTGAAATGAAGCGGGTGGTCTGCGATTCTGAATTGTATAGCAAGGAGTCTGTAACGATCTTATAAGCCGGGTCATTCAATATCACATTCCTTTTGAAGTAAACATCTTTCATGTCGGCATAATACCAGCCTTCCTGGCTGGTGAGTACCGTTTTTTTATTGATCACCTTGCCGCCATTTTTATAGATACCGATATTGGTTTCCATATCATACTCAAGGTCGGGAGTTGTCAGTGTGGCTTTTCCGTCTGTCATTCGTACCCCGCCGTCAAGATACGCCTGCTTTGTTTTGATCAGGTAGCGAAGGTGGCTGGAATAGATATGCGTGGTGTCATAATCGTTGATATGTACCTTGCCATTCCTGCCCCATGCTTCAAAAACATTGGTGTTATTATTGATCACACAACTATCACAATAAAAAAGCGTATTGCCCTGTTTTAGCTTGACATCACCTGAAATGATGGTGAGTTTGGTTGTATCATCTACTGTTTTAAAAGTAAGGCGTTTGGTAGCACTGAGTATCTCCACTTCCTGCAAAGAATCTTCAGCGGAAGCGCCGATAGTGGTTTGGGCAAAAACAGAACCATGGCCTGCAAAAAGCGTTAAGAGTAAGATGCAACCGGTAAATTTCAGGTAATGTATCAATCGCTTCACTTGGGGATGGTATCTTTTTTCGAGGGCGAAGTTAATGCCCCGCCTTTATCCTTTTTGCCAAAGACAGAGAAATTAACGTAGCGTTTGGGGTGGGCACGCAGGTCGTCCAGCAATATCTCTGCGCTTAGTATCACATCATTTAACTTGGTATAAAGTTTTTTATCGCTGATCAATGCGCCAAGAGTACCGTCAGGGCTTGATACTTTATTAATAGTTGACTTCAATGCGGAGATAACAGATTGCAGCGTATCCATGGTTTGCTGCAGGTTCAATGCTGATAATTTTTCACTGAACTGTTTGGCATTACTGATTACAGCAGTGATGCTGTCATTGTTCTTTTTTAGATTATCTGTAATAGACACCGCATTATTCATTGTTTTGGCCAACGCACTGTTTTCGGGATCGAGCAATTTATTAAGGGAAGCCGTGGCGGCGCTCAGGTTGGCAATGGTATGCTGCAAATTATATTTAGCGCCTGCGTCAAATATTTTATTGATATTGGACATGACCATACCCAGAGAATCCAGGGCAGTACGGATCTTGGCAAGGGTAGGGCCCGCTTCTGAAGAAAGGCTGCCGAATATTCCCGCTTCCTTACGTGTCTTTATTGTTTCGCCATTACTGAGAAATGTGGTCGCATTCCCTTTTTCAATAACTATGCTGGAAGCGCCAAGCAGATCTGCTGATACAAAAGCAACCGAGTTGGCAGGTATGTTCACATCCTCTGTCAGGCTGATCGTTACTCTTATCCCGGAAAGGTTTTTGTCAACAGGTTCGAATGCATACACTGTTCCTACAGGATATCCGTTGATCTTCACCGCATTTGATTTGGACAAAGCGCCAAGCTGGTCGAAAACGGCATAGATCTTTTTGGTGTTGTTAAAAAGGTTCTTTCCTTTCAGGAAATTAAAGCCGATGATCAATACCACCAGGGCAACTATGGTCAATATCCCTACCTTGGTTTCGTTGCTGATTTTCATGCGGGGTCTGCTTTAACTGGCAATGGTTTAAGCCGCCAAATTAGCCATTTATTTTTAAACTGGTCAAGAGCTGCTAATAAAAAAGGATGGACCTTGATTGATCCACCCTTTTTTATTCTTTTTAATGCTATACTTGCTATCTAACGGGAAGCATTGACTGTTTTTGATTCTAATTTTTGTTTGTAGGAACGGAATGCATTTACGAGGTCGTCCACTATCTCGTTCTGTCCTTTATCACTATTGATGTATTCTTCCTCTTCTTTATTGGAAATAAAGCCGATCTCTACAAGTACGCTTGGCATACCTGTGGCTTGTAAGACCCAGATACCCGTATGGTTTCTTTGTTTCACCCCGCGGCTTACACGGCCTGTTTCTACAAATTCTTTTTCGATCATATCCGCCAGGTTCAGGCTTTTCCTGAAATATTGCTGGGCATAGATCAGCATGCGGGCTTTTTCGGCCGGGTCGGAAGGATCAGGTAATGTAAGAGTTGTGGTAGAATCTGTTTCCAGTTCACCGTAGTTGTCTTCGTTCCTGTTAACAGAATTCACCTTGTCATCATTCTTGTTCACAGCCCATATATAGGTTTCTGTGCCATGGGCCACATTTTCCTTCCAGACGTTTGCATAGGAATACCTGTATGCTGTAACTGTTTTCTTTTTCTTTCCTTTGCCAACAGTTTTTTTATAAGGCGTTTTTCCTGTTACCACCTTTTCATACCATCCGCCGGGACGCCTTCCTGCGGAATTGCAATGAATGGCTATGAACAGATCGCCACCGGATGTATTGGCAAGATCGGCACGATACCTCAATCCTTCATCCTTCGTTCTTTTATTGCCGGCCATTATATCTTCGGTACGGGTATAAACTATCTTCAGATCAGGAAATTCGTTTTCAAGAGCTTTCCCGAATTTTAATGCTACCGACAGGCTTACTTCTGCCTCTGTGGAAAAAAGCCCCTTTGCGCCAGGGTCAATACCACCGTGACCCGGATCGATGATCAGCGTCTTAACAGTAGCTTTTGGTGGAGTAGTACTGTTTTTATTTTTGGGAGAAAATGATACAAGAAAAATGCAGAAGGAAAAAACTGCAATAACCAGTAACGTCCGTTTCATGATGGATCTTCCGTTTTTATGGGTTCGTTATTATTAATCTTCACAAATTGTTTAGGCCTGAAAGATTTACTTTTGCCTCAACCGTATGAAGCAACTGCACGAATTTACTTCAAAATTCCTTTTTAGCGCAATATTGACTGTTGCTATCTTTTGTACACTAACGTGCAGGGTAGAAGCTCAGCGTATTACGGGGCGGAATATTACCAGACCTTTAACAGGCGCAGATACGGTCAAACCCCGTTTGCCTAACGCCACAGCACCCCGTGTTATTGCCAACACTGCAGATACAAAGGCAATTTCTGATTCATCCCGGCTAAATAACGACTCCCTTCCTTTGCGAACAGATACGTTTTCCCTGAAGCTTTCGAAAGACACATTGGATGCGCCGGTCAATTATGCTGCCGACGATTCGGCCGTGGTGCTTATTGCCGATAAGAGGATTATCTTATACGGGAAAACAAAAACCGAATACAAAGATATTAACCTGACGGCCCCGCAGGTGGAACTCGACCAGCAGTCGCAGGTGCTTACCGCCTATAACCACAAAGACAGTACCGGACAGGTAACAGAAGAGGCCCATTTTGTACAGGGCGAGAATTCATTTACCAGTGATACGATCCGATATAATTTTAAAACACAGAAGGGGTTTACTATCAATACGATCACGCAACAGGGCGAAATGTTTGTGCATGGTGCACAGGTAAAGAAAGTGGATGAGAAGGTCACTTTCGTCAAGAACGGTTTATTTACAACCTGTAATCTGGATGAACCGCATTTTGCATTCAAAGCAGAAAGGATAAAAGTGGTCAATCAGAAACTGGCCGTTTCGGGGCCTGCTCACCCTGAGTTCGAAGGGGTACCGGTGCCGGTCATTCTTCCTTTTGGCTTTTTCCCGCTGAGCCAGGGAAGGCATTCGGGATTATTACCTCCGCAGTTTGAGACCAATGACCAGTTTGGTATCGGTCTTACTAACCTGGGCTATTATAAAGTGATGAATAATTACTGGGATGTGAAAGTATATGGCAACATCTATTCCTACGGCGGATGGTCGGCCAATATAAATCCTACTTACCGTAAACGTTATCGCTACAGCGGCGCTTTCAATTTCGGCCTTCAAAGAACAAAATTCAATTTCAAGGGCGACCCTGATTATTTCACTAATAAGAGTTACACCCTTACGTGGAATCACCAGGTGGACAGCCGTGCCAGACCCGGTACCACTTTTTCGGCAAGTGTGAATGCCAGTTCTACCAGCTACAATAAATATGTATCCAATAATCCGATGCAGAATTACAATAACCTGCTGGGCTCTTCGATCGCTTATTCCAAAACATGGACATCGCAGGGGGCAAAATCCAATAACTATAACCTGACGGTAAGTGCCAACCACAACCAGAATAACCAGACCGGCCTGGTGAGCCTGAGCTTGCCGGATATAGGTTTTTCTGTCAGCACGATGTATCCTTTTCAAAAGGCGGAATCAGTGGGTTCTAAAAAATGGTATGAGCAACTTGGTATAGGATACAATGGTAACTTCAGGAACCAGCTCGCTTTTTATGATTCGGCATTCAAACTACGCAACCTGATAGATACGCTGCAATGGGGTGCCAGGCATAGCATTCCCATTACGTTATCATTGCCACCGATACTTGGTGGCGCTGTAGTGGTGTCGCCCTCTATTTCTTATTCGCAGGTATGGATCAACCAGAAGTTTCAACGTACATGGAACAATACCACGAAGAAGATTGATACAACGGTCACAAAAGGGTTTTACATGGATCACCAGTCATCCATGGGCATCAGTTTCAACACCGCCCTGTATGGGACCTATCAGTTCAAAAAATCAAAAATATATGCGATCCGTCATGTGATCAGGCCTTCCATCAGCTTGAATTATCAGCCTGATCTTTCCGGTAAGCATTTTTACACTACACAGGTAGATACATCAGGATACACTGCCCGCTTCTCTGAATTTGAAGGAGCATTATATACAGGTTTCGGTGAAGGCCGTTATGGTGGTATGAGCTTCCAACTGGATAATAACCTGGAGATGAAACTACGGCCTAAAAAGTCGAAAGAGAGTACCGATACGACAGGGGAGAAACCAGATTACAAAAAGATCAGGCTCATTGACGGATATGGTTTTTCCACCAGCTATAATTTCTTTGCTGATTCCATGAAACTGGCGCCCTTTCAGATGTACTTCCGCACCAACCTTTTTGATAAGATCAATATCTCCGCCAATGCAACTATGGACCCTTATCAGACAGATTCAAGGGGGCGAAGCATTAACAAGTATGCGTGGAGCAGCGGTAAGTTCAAACCAGGGCGTATCACTACCGGAAGCGTTTCGCTTTCGACCAATTTTCAAAGCAAACCAAGAGATGATAAAAAGGAGAAACAAAAGCAGCAGCAACTGAATGCGCTGAAAGGCGATCCCACTTTGATAGGCGATCAGCAACGGTTACTCGATTACATGCGGCAGAACCCGTCTGAGTTTGTTGATTTCAATATTCCCTGGTCGTTCAACTTGTCGTACTCATTATATTTCCGTGAGCAGTTCAAATCTGATTACAGCGGTTTTGAAAAGATATTTACTTCTACGGCCAACTTCAGCGGCAATTTCAGCCTGACGCCGAAATGGATGTTCAGTGTGAATGGCTACTATGATATCGATACCCGTTCACTGCAAACTTTCCAGATGTCCATCTCAAGGGAAATGCACTGCTGGCAGATGTCTATCAATGTAACCCCGATCGGCCCATACCGGTATTTCAATTTTACCATTAATCCCAAGTCGGGCATATTGCAGGACCTGCGCATCAACCGTACCCGGTCATTCTATACTGGTTACTGATCTTTGTTTTTTACGTAATGATCTTTCATCAGCAGGAATACTATCTCCTTTAACTGTTCAGGGGACAGTTTACCGGGTTCTACCGGTTCCAAAAAGTGCATACGCAGTTTATAAGGAATGAAATAAAAGGTTTTATTGACGGGCAACGCTTTTTTGGTATTAAAGATGATAGCAGGAATGATAGCTGTATTGGTCTCAACGGCCAGCTTGAAGGCGCCGTCATAGAATTTTTTCAATGGCTCATCAGTACGGTTGCGTGTACCTTCCGGGTAAATACACATATGCATTCCTTTTTGCAGGACGGTTTTCATTTCTTCAAAACTCTTGCGACGGCTTGCCTCACTTTTCCTGTCCACCAATACCGACCCTTTACTGTAAAACCATCCAAACAGCGGAATCTTTGCAAAAGATGTTTTAGCGATCGTTTTATTGGCTCCGGGTATGAACGGGCAGGATAGTGGTACATCCAGTAATGAATTGTGGTTGCAGGTAACGATAAATGCCCGGTCTTTTACAAAATTTTCTTTGCCTGATACTTTTAAAGGGCAACCTACCAGGCGTAGCCAGACTAACATCCATATTTTGGCGATCCGGATAAAAACAGCCGTCCCTTTGGGATCCGGCAGCAGGTAAGTGACCATTGAAGGAATAAATATGATCAGGAAGGTGACTACGAAACTAATGATGGCCCATACTGCCCATAATCGTCCGGCTATTTCTTTAACTACTTTCATATTGTTATTATTCCATATCAGAAAAGATGGTCTTTTGTAACCCGGGCCACTCGTCTTTTACTACGCTGTAATAGATAGAACTTCTGCGCCGGTTATTCCACATGGTCATGTGACTGCGCAGGACGCCTTCAGCAATACCGCCTGCATTTTCCAGGCCTTTCCTTGCCCTTGCATTCTCTTCGTCTGTTTTGAATTCTATTCTTTCAAAGTTCAGTTCTTCAAAAGCATATTTCATCATCACATACTTTGCATGTTTGTTCAGTCCTGTACTCCTGAAATCTTTTCCCAGCCAGCTCCACCCGATCTCGGCACGCAGATCGTACAAAGAGATGTTTCCAAGACTGCTGCTGCCGGCAATTTTCCCGGTTTGTTTATCAATGATCGTAAAGGGCCTTCTTGTATTGGATGCTTTATCGGCAAACGCCATTTCGAACCATCTTTGTAATTGTTTCTCATCTCCAAGGTTCAATGAAAAATAATACCACATATCCGCATCCTGTTTCGCCAGCTCAAGAAATATGGCATAGTCATCCACCCTGAGCGGCCTCAGCAAAGCTCTTTTGGTTTCCAATGTCAGATCAAATGGTATCATATTCTTACAATTGACTAATAACTCTTAACTCCCGACTCCGCCTTACAAACTCCAATCTACCGGGTCAGTTCCATTATTTACCAGGTACGCATTTGCTTTGGAAAAATGTTTGCAGCCAAAGAATCCTCCGCTGGCAGAAAGGGGGGAGGGGTGAACGCTTCTTAATACGAGGTGTTTTGTATCATCTATCAACACTCTTTTTTCCTGTGCAAATTTTCCCCATAGCATGAATACAACATGTTCCTTTAACTGCGATATTTTTTTGATCACGGTATCAGTGAACTCAGCCCAGCCGATCTTTGCATGGCTCATCGGCTCTCCGGCACGTACGGTCAATGAAGCATTCAATAAAAAAACTCCCTGTTGTGCCCAGTGTGTCAGGTTCCCATGACCGGGCATTTTTATGCCAATATCATCATGCAGTTCTTTAAAAATGTTCACAAGCGACGGGGGTGGTGGCACACCATTTTGTACAGAAAAACAAAGTCCATGCGCCTGACCCGGGCCGTGGTAAGGATCTTGTCCCAGTATCACCACTTTTACTTTAGCAAAAGGAGTTGTATTGAACGCATTAAAGATCAAAGGGCCGGGCGGATAGATCGTTTTGCCCTGTGACCTCTCTGTTTTCAAATGAAGAACGATCTGCTGGAAATAAGGCTTGCTGAATTCGTCTTTAAGGATATCCTTCCAGCTTTCTTCAATTTTTACATCCATGAATGATAATTGACTTTGGCTGCAAGCTAAAAAAAATTATCTTTGCCGCCTGCTTTAAAAACCGGTCCGGTAGCTCAGTTGAATAGAGCAACTGCCTTCTAAGCAGTAGGTCATTGGTTTGAATCCAATCCGGATCACAAAAAGCGTCCCGTTTCAAACGGGACGCTTTTTCTTATAAATATCTATGTATTGCCGAGCGCCGTTGTACCACTTTCCTTACATTCCCGGCAAACGAAAGCTATCCAGGAATACATTCACTTTGGTCTCCGGTAATTCCTTTTGGTCTGTACCATAAGCATACAGAACACCGATGAACTTCCCGTCCGTCCAGCTTTTTACCTTCCAGTTGTCTTTTGTCTCATCCATCCAGTAATCAATTATGCCGCGGGTATCTTCACGGCCTTTCAGGCGGTGGCCTTTTCCGTATCCTGTGGCTGACCTGATCTTAAAAGTGGTCTTCAGGTAATCCAGGTAAGCTATCATCATGTCTTCTGCATCACTTAAGGAAGTAATGGCAACTTTGAGCTGTACACATATTATTCCATAATGTATTCCGTCATTGAGGCATTCCTGTGTTGTGATGGCTGAAGAATCTTCGCTATAATTGACATCCCGTTTTGAAGGCTCACAAAAGAAATAGGCGGAACAGCCGGTACTGCCGATGGGATATTTTTTGATGGATTGGCTGAAAGAAGTATTTAACAAAAGCAAAAGCGCAAAAATAGACGGCAGCTTTTTCATATCCTGTTTTTATAAAGATATAAACCCCGGACAGGTAAAATACTACCCTTTAGGCGGTATTTGAGTTAATCCTTTACTTTGGGCAATATTTCATGTTATGGATAAAGTATTTAATTACGGTGCGGATCATCTGTCCGTGGATACAGTGCTGGCACTGGCTGCAGGCAAATGCAAAGGTATATTGAATGCGGAGATCATCCGTAAAATAAAAAAGAGCCAGCAGGACGTAAGTGCAATCGTAGAAAATGACAGAACTGTGTATGGGATCAATACAGGGTTCGGTATTTTGTCCAATACAAAGATATCTGAAGAAGATACAGCAACCTTACAATATAAGATACTCCAAAGCCACAGTGTAGGAGTGGGCGATCCTATTCCGGCGGAGATAGCAAAGATCATGCTCATCACCAAAGTACATGCACTGGCCAAAGGTTTTTCCGGTGTCAGATCAGAAACACTCGAACGTATCGCCTGGCATATAGAGAACGATGTGATACCTGTTGTGCCGGAAAAGGGGAGTGTTGGAGCTTCCGGTGACCTGGCGCCGCTATCCCATTTGTTTTTACCATTGATAGGGTTAGGAGAAGTTATTTATAAGGGGACCAGGTACAAGGCGCAGGAACTGCTGAATAGATTTTCATTGCAGCCAGTTCAACTTGGGCCAAAAGAAGGATTGGCATTGATCAACGGAACGCAATTCATCCTTGCTTATGCGGTAAAGGCAGTGCAAAGAATGCACAACTGCCTGGAAGCGGCAGATATTATCGGCGCTATGAGTCTTGAGGCATTGACCGGCACCAAAGCGCCGTTTGATGAACGACTGCACGAGCTGCGCCCTTATAATGGAAATAAGCTGGTGGCACAACGACTAAGATTGTTGTTACATGATTCAGCGATCATGCAAAGCCATGTGGATTGCGGACGGGTGCAGGACCCTTATTCACTTCGTTGTATGCCGCAGGTACATGGTGCTTCGCGGAATGCGTGGCTACATTTAAAAGAGCTCACCGAAACCGAACTTGATTCCGTCACCGATAATCCAATCATCTTTTCTGCAGATGATACGATCAGTGGCGGCAATTTTCATGGACAGCCATTAGCGTTGCCATTGGATTATGCCTGTTTTGCGGCTGCAGAGATCGGCAACATCAGTGACCGCCGCTGCTATCTCTTGCTCGAAGGTAAATGGGGGCTACCCATGCTGCTGATGAAGGATGTGGGATTGAACAGCGGCTTTATGATCCCGCAATACACTACCGCTGCATTGGTGACCGAGAATAAAACATTGTGTTTTCCTGCCAGTGCTGACAGCATCCCGACATCACTGGGGCAGGAAGACCATGTGAGTATGGGCAGCATCAGCGGAAGAAAGCTCAGTCGTGTGCTGGATAACCTTGAATTCATCCTTGCTATTGAACTGATGAGTGCCTGCCAGGCTATTGAATTCAGGAGACCATTAAAGAGCAGTGAGATACTTGAGTTTGCTCATGACCATGTCAGGCATTCGGTCAGTTTTGCCGAAGAGGACAGGATATTTGCAGAGGATATCAAAAAGATCACGGATATCATTAAAGATTTTTCATTTGTAGAGAAAGTAGATGAGTTTGCTAAAGCGAAAGGCGTACAGCTAAACAGGGACTTTG
Organism: Chitinophagaceae bacterium; assembly: GCA_016787135.1. Lineage (GTDB taxonomy): Bacteria > Bacteroidota > Bacteroidia > Chitinophagales > Chitinophagaceae > VBAT01. Next base: position 50,367 of record JAEUVK010000088.1, read on the forward strand.
AAGGATTCCGCTTATGATTTTGTTGCCGGGCTGCACAACAGAAGAGTGTAATTCCATCGTCAGACCATGGTATGTATCCGCATAGCCGACTCTAATGCCAGGGTGATCATTTTGTCCAATGACCTTTCCCGCTGGTCAATGCTCATCTTTTCATGTGTAGGTATGACATCTGAAACCGTCAGCAAACAGGCTGCTGTTTTATTCAAATATTGTGCATTTGCAAATAAAGCAAAGGCTTCCATCTCTACCGCCATACAGTTGTGTTCGATTACGATCTCCGGCATTCCACTGGTGGCCCGGTAGAAAACATCACTTGAGTGGATGTTACCTGTTCTTATATCTGTATTTTGAGATTTAGCGGTTTCATTGAT
>JAEUVK010000099.1 GCA_016787135.1 Chitinophagaceae bacterium
AAAAACCAACGCTATGACAGAAAAGACCATCCACGAAGGGAGAAACGTAAAACGCATACGGGAGATACTGGGTATCAAACAGGATGCGCTGGCGCTAGAGTTAGGAATAAGCCAGCAGGCGATATCGGCGCTGGAACAGAAAGAGGCTTTGGATAAGGAGATGTTAGAGAAAGTGGCGAAGGCGCTGAAGGTTTCAAGTGAAGCAATAAAAAGTTTTAAAGAAGAAAACACTATCAATATCTTCTCGAATACTTATCACGACAATTCTTCAATTTTGGGTACCTACAACTTCAATCCACTTGAAAAATATATAGAAGCTCTTGAAGCAAACAAGCAACTGTACGAACGACTACTGCAAACAGAAAGAGAAAAAATAGAGTTGCTGGAAAAGATGCTGCAGAAGTAATCATGAGCACATCTTTTTTATTCAATTGAAAGTATGCGTTACGTAAGGCCCAATGTCCACGGCTTGCGCACAAGGCCGGTGTGAGACATGGGCGGGAACGTTTATCAAGGGGAGACTCCGGCAAGTAACAGAATGGAAAACAAGGCTATTGAATAATGAAAATACTCTAATAACTACTGTCTGAAGAATGGGGTACTTACATTATCTACCCACGATGAAACTATTTGAAAAAACATATTTGGGTCTTTCATCTTCATTTTGATATCTATAAACTATTTTAATTTTAAATGAATCAGGGATAGTCTCAAACTTCTTGAGAAACTGCTTTGAATCTAATCTAAAATCAAGACTGCTCTTTGACTCCAACCATAAATTTGATTCTTGATTTGATTCTGTCTTAGACAGCAGGTCGTTATCAAATGGTATCCAAGTAGATCCCTTTAGAGAAAAGTAGCACCACCCTTCAAAATGAAAATAGATTCTCTTGTTGGTATTACTTCTTATACTAAATGTTATATCATTTAAGTCTGTATACTTTTTGCGCAAATCAGCAATACTAATATCTTGAGTCTCGCTAGTAAAAGAACATGATATCATTAACAGACATATTATTGTTTTGTAAGGCTTCATTTTTCGGTTTTTAATTTCGATAAGTACCCCCATTTGTATCAGTCAACCCTTACCGATATTTTACTTGAACATCCACTTTATCCAAATATGGAACTTGTTACCTGCCAGAGTCTCCTTTTCTTTACGAACGTTCCGGCCCATGTCTCCCCTAAAGGCTTGCGTGCTGGCCAGGGGACTTTGGGCATCGCAGAACGAAATCCCTGTTTTCGATTTTCCTTTTACTTTATTTGTTGTCTCAAAATGCCGGCCTCTGAAACACAGGTTCCTGGTCTTTCCACTTCGTACTAATTATTTCTTCCACATCCGTCACTTCATAGCCTGCATGTTTCCCGCTGATATAAAACCGGGCAGAGCTGTGTTCATACTTCGTAATATCTGCTGCCAGCCTCCACTTCCCGGCACATGGGTTATTGTGTATATACACCAGCTTCTGGTATGCAAATTCAGCCGTTTCACATATTTTCCAGTCAAACGACTCCTCCCATACTTCATGATTTTTTCCTTTATCCTTACTTTTTGCCGTCACTGCTTTTTCAAGCATGACCAAAATATCAGTTTTGTTGGCTTCTTTTAATCGTTTCACTATTTCATACGCCATAAACCGTTTACCATCACCTACTACTGTATTGATTTTCTTTGGTGAGCTGACAAAATCAATCATTACATGTACATGGTTGGGCATGATCACATAACCCGTTACCCGGTGATCCTGCTTTTTAAGATAATCAAACCATCGATATACCAGATCGTAACTGTTGGTTTGCTCTATCAGCGGAAGCCATTTGTAACAGGTAAAAGTGATGAAGAATAATCCTTCATTATATGGTATATCCCTTCGTACCGGCATACCATAAAGATATTAAATCGGAACTACGTTACATAAGGCCCAATATCTCCTGGCCTCCTCACGTAGCCCCGCAGGAAGACATGGGCGGGAACGGGAAAAAGCGAAAGAGAAAAGATAGTACTGCTGGAAAAGATGCTGCAGAAGTAATCATGAGCACATCTTTATTCAATTGAAAGTATGCGTTACGTAAGGCCCAATGTCCGCGGCTTACACACAAGGTCTGGCGTGAGACATGGGCGGGAAGGGAAGTGTTAGTGATTCCGGTTCGTGAGACACAAACCGGGGCTGATTCCGGTTCGTGAGACACGAACCGGGGCTCCGGGAAAAGATAGTACTGCTGGAAAAGATGCTTCAGAAGTAATTATATGCACATCTTTATTCAATTGAAAGTTTACGTTACATAAAGCCCAATGTCCACGGCCAGCACACAAGGCCGGTGTGAGACATGGGCGGGAACGAGATAAAAAAAGCGCCGGGAAATATCCGGGCGCCTTTCAGAACTTCATCCAATAAAAATCAGCATTACGCAGCAGCAAGACGGCTGGCTGGTTTTTTCACCAGCTTCCTGGCCGGGTTGCCTATCACGGTAGAATTATCCGGTATATCTTTTACCACTACGGTGCCTGCACCGATAGTGACGTTATTCCCAATAGTAATGCCCTGCCTGATCACAGAGTTGGCACCGATAAAGGTGCTACGGCCCACTTTTACATTGCCGCAAAGCACAGCACCGGGAGCAATATGTGTGAAATCGCCGATGATACATTCATGGTCAATGCTGCTCGATGTATTGCAGATAACACCTCTGCCGATCTCCACGAGGGGGTTGAGTGTGGCATTGGCTGCTATCATTATCCCGTCACCCATCTTCACTGATGCGGAGATAACGGCACTGGGATGTATCGCATTGATGGGGTTGCCGAGCAGCTGGCTTAAGTTAGTATGGATCTTTTCACGTATGCCATTATGCCCTACACAGGCGAAGTAGTCAAACTTCTTCAGCTTGTGGATCACCTCCATTTCTTTTCCGAGATAATTGAGATGATAAGGGTTCAGCGTTTTTTCTTCGGAATCGCAGTAGGCCGTCACGAGGCGTCCTGCATTGAGAAAGATATCAACTATTACAAAGGCGTGGCCGGAATAGCCGACAATGGCCACTGGTTTTTTAAGGGTGGTTTTCATCTGGACGGATTTGGATGGCATAAAAGTAATAGTCGCCCGCCGCCGGTGCAAACCATCCTGAAAACAAAAAAGCAGATCAGGTACTACTACCTGGCCTGCTTTCGTATTATTCCGAAACCGCACTGGTTTTATCCTAACAGCTCTGTGTATCTCTTACGCAAATACCCATGAACAACAGGCTGGTCGTAATGCTGTTCAATTTTTGAGCGCAGGGCCCGGACATAGCCCTGCAAAAGAGAAGGGGCTGCCAATGCCTGTTCTAACCGCTGCTGCAGATCCACCTGGTCTTTTACTTTAAAGATCAATCCCGTTTTTTCATGTTCCACTATATCCACATTGCCCTCAATTCCTGAACAAATAACAGGGCAAAGCATGGCGCCTGCCTGTAATAATACATTCGGGAAGCCTTCACGGTGCGAAGGATGCACCAAAGCAAATGAGAACTGCATAAAATACTCCACTGAATCGCTCCACCCTGCCAGTATGATCCCGGGATGTGTTTTTAAAATACTTTTTGTTTCATCACTTACAGGGTCCACCTCATCTTCAAAAGCGCCGACCAGTATCAATCTTGTTCTTTCATTCTTATTATGGATGGCGATGAATGCATGCACCAGTTCATCAATGCCTTTGTCATGTACCAGCCGGCCCACTGACAGGAAATAGATCAGCTTATCATCATAGCGGACCAGGTCTTTTATTTGCTGCAGTTTATCTTCCTTTAATGAAGATAATGAATACCGGGCCAGGTCAATGCCATTGCTCGAACCCATGCCAATGATCTCCAGTTTGGCCGGTTTTACCAGTTTGTGTTCTTTGATATATTCCAGCAGGGAAAAACTATTGGGCCACACGTGGGTGGCTGCACGGGCCGTCAGTTTTTCCATAGCCACCAGCACTTTTCTTCCCATTCCTTTTGCTGTCATAAAACGAAGACCGGCGATGGTGTGAATACGGATCTTCACTCCTGCAAAACGGGCCGCCAGCATAGCGATCAGTCCTGCTTTCGGCGTGTGCGAATGAACGATATCCGGTCTTTCTTTTTTAAAGAAACGGTACATCAGCCAGAGGCAACGGAGATCGGTCAGCGGCGTTATCTTCCTCGTCATGGGAATGATATGATGGCGGCAGCCTTCATTTTTTTTCACCAGCTCCAGTTCAGGCCCG
>JAEUVK010000102.1 GCA_016787135.1 Chitinophagaceae bacterium
GGCTGATAAGGGGCTGAGGCGTTGCTGATGGTTACATTTTCATTGACTTCCGGCACTTCGCCTGTTGACCAGTTGAGGCGGTTGTTCCAGTCACTGCTTACCGTTCCGTTCCAGGTTTGCCCGGAAACGGATATGCTGAGCATTGTAATCAATGGCAACAGCATCACAATACCCTTTTTCATTGTATATGATTTTAACCGGTTTGTAAAAGAACTGCTGTGCAAATACGTACTTATTCTTCTAAAGTTATTTTACGAAAGAAGCGGGTTAGCATGACACATATCAATCGTGTAAATGATTGTCATGACGCTCATAGCGGATAGTGTTATCTTTTACAACACTGATCAATCTCATGCCTGTTGCTGATGATGATCCTGCATTTTCGCTATGTACAAAGACTATATTAGAAATGCGATTTAAAATTTAATGACTATAAAAACAAGGAGGTGGATATGGGAACATTGCCTGTAACAAAAGCAACAGAAAGAATGCCTTCTGTATTTAATGACTTCTTCAAACCCTGGAACGAATGGTTTGATGAAGGGGGACTTTGGAACCGTACCATGACCGTACCGGCTGTTAATATCACTGAAAACAAGAATGATTACCTCGTCTCCCTGGCTGTGCCCGGCATGAAGAAAGAAGATTTCAAAATTGATGTAGATGGCAATATGCTTACCATCAGTTCTGAAAAGGAAGAGACCAAAGAAGAAAAGGATAAGAAATTCACCCGCAAAGAGTACAACTATTCCAGCTTCAGCCGCAGCTTCACCCTTCCGGAAGAAGTAAATAAGGAAAGGATTGAAGCAAAGTATGAAGAAGGTGTATTGAAACTCGTATTGCCGAGGAAAGAAGAAGCCCGCAAACCTTCAGCTAAACAAATAGCTGTGAAATAGGCCACCTACTGTATGGCTTAACGTCCCGCCACGAAGGGTGGCGGGGCTTTTTTTAAGGAACGTATTAACGGGACACAAAGACTGTCATTGAAAGGATATATGTAAGAGAGGATAGGATGACGAAGAAGCTGATGATATTGTTCTTTATTTCTTGTTTGTTTGCCGCCGGGGGTTCCGCACAACTTACACCGGCAGCGATGGAACAGTTTATCAGCAACGGGTCACAGTTCAGCAGCGTATCGCTGCAATATCCTCAGGAAACGAGAGAGTTCTACAAATGCCAGCTTTATTCTCCCGTATGGACGGATGACCGTACCTTAACAACTGACCTGTTCCAATTATTGAAACGGTCTGCGACTTTAGGTTTGAATGAAAAAGATTACCAGCATGAGTTCATTCGTGAATTTTGTGCTGGTAATCTTCGCTTGGCAGATAAACAGGATTCTGTAATAGCCGAACTTACATTCACAGATGCAGCCATTCATTTTCTGCATGATATGCTCTATGGTAACAGGGCCCCCTCTATCGGGTATAATGGTCTTGATTATTCGCCGGCCTGTTTCGATATCAGCAGCATCCTGCAGCTGGCTATTGGTAAAAGACAGCTGGCTTATTTGCATGCGATCATTGAACCCCGGACACCGGAATATGCGGCCATCAAAGAAAAGATCGTCCTTTACGAAAGGATGATCAGTGATACGGCTTTCGGGGAGGTGAAGATCACTTCTTCGAAGGTCAGCAGCGCCAATAAGCCCCTGCTGGCAAAACTTTTCCGGCTGGGATTTATTGATACGATGAATAAAGTATTGCCTGATTCGGCTGTCAGGGCAAAAGTAAAAGCAGCGCAAAAACTCTTTAACCTCTTACCCGATGGTGTTTTGCGCAGCACATCCCTCGAAGCATTGAATGTACCGCTGGCAGCCAGGCTGGAAGAACTTCGGTATGCGCTGAATACCCTGCGCTGGCTTTCCTGTATCAAAGAGACCGGGAAGATAATAGTAGTGAATATTCCTTCGGCCACATTGCTGGTATATGATGAGGACAAAGTAGTGCTCGAGTCAAGGATCATCGTCGGTAAGCGGTCAACACCCACGCCATTATTATGCAGCCGGGTGAATGAAGTGATATTGTATCCTTACTGGATGGTACCGCACTCCATTGCCACTAAAGAATTACTGCCTTCTATAAAACGGAATGTCGGTTACCTGGATGCCAACAGTTACCAGGTCATCAACCAGCAGGGAAGGGTGGTGGACCCTTATTCTATTGACTGGAGTGTACTGAGCCGTTCTTATTTTCCTTATATCATCCGCCAATCGACCGGGTGTGATAATGCACTTGGTCTTATAAAACTGAATTTTTATAATCCCTACAGTGTTTACCTGCATGATACTCCAGCAAAACCGTTGTTTGCGATGAACAGGCGGTATTTCAGTCATGGCTGTATGCGGGTGGAAAAGGCGATCGAACTCGGCCGCTATATTTTAAAAGATAATGCCATTGCCATTGATACACTCACAGAGAAAGGCTGCCTCCACAACCAATCGCCCATTACCGTACCTGCCGATGAAAAGATCCCTGTTTTTGTATTGTATAATACGGCGTGGATAGATTCAGCCGGCCATGTGAGTTTTTCGGAAGATGTGTACCGGAAAAACAAAGAACTTTTCTGAATAGCAGACCAGGTACTGATGAGTGTTTCATCCTTCTGTGACTGCTGTCATAGGTTTGACTGTATGGGTGAAAGTAACTTACCAATACAAAAAAGTGAGTTATGAAAAAGATACTGATATCCGGGACGCTGGTATTCTTCCTCATTGCGTGCAGCAGCACAAGGATCACCAGTTCCTGGAAAGCCGATAACATCACCGCCAGGCAGTATAATAAGATACTGGTGCTTGGCCTGATCAACGAACCCGACCGCACGGTAAGGGAGGAAATGGAACAGCACCTCGTCGGCGACCTGAAAGACATGGGCTACAATGCCATCTGTTCCTGTGATGAATTCGATCCCAAAGCGTTTGACAAGATGAATGAAAAAGAAGCGCTGGCCAAACT
>JAEUVK010000191.1 GCA_016787135.1 Chitinophagaceae bacterium
TGTGTATGCGCAGAAACCCGGTAATCAGTATTAACATGAGTTGTAGTTTTACCCTTTACGAGGATGTTTACCTGGCCCCCGGCTGAGGCGGCCAGAGAGAACCTGCCTGCAGACAAAAATTTATAGCCGGCAGTAAGCGGCGCACTCAGATAAGAGATAGTGTTTTTTGAACGGCTGATCACCACACTATCCCCCGCGCTAAGGCTGGATGTACTCTGCGGAGTAACATATGAATACCCGGATGAAGAATTCAGGCGATATCTGACGGCGCCACTGTTATCCCTGACGGCATATATCTTTTTTGAATTAATAATGGTGGACGATGCCAGGTATGACAGGCCAGTTTCTGCGAACAGTCTTTTTGATAATTGATAATGTAAACTTACACCCCCATAATAGGTAAGGCCATTCTGCTCGTTCTTAATGTAGTCATGCCGGTTATCACCTCTGCCACCTCTCCCACCACCAGTATTTCCTCCGCCCCCATTTCCTCCCCCGGAGTTACCACCGCCATTATTACCCCCTCCTCCGTTTCCGCCACCCCTGGGACGATGATGGTGCTTATTGTCTCTGATCGAATTCCACGCAATGCCGGGGGAAGCATAAAAAACCAAAGAGAATTTCGAACTGCTGAAACTTTGATACGGCCTTTTTGTAGCAATATCCATTAAGGGTAATCGAAAATCAGGTGGTAAAGGAAGCTGCGGATTACCTGCCAGGTTATTTATCCGTGCCTTGCCATCGTTTGTCAGTAATAAAGGCCGTACCGGGATATTACTTCCTTCTCGTGTATCAGATATCCTGCTACTCATTTCAAAATCGCCGGTAATGGTTGTGCTATTCTCCTTACTCCGGATTTCGTTCGTTGTCTCTGCTTCCGGTTCATTAATCACCGGTGTCTCACGGATAATTGCGCTTATCATCCGTATATATTCTTCCCCGTTTTTTTTACCCGTAGTGCTGATGGTCCGGGACCCATAAGCAGGTTCCGGATATTCTGATAGTTTATTTCTTTGTTCGGTAACAACCGCTGTGGCAGTGCTTTCATCATTTTGTTTCCCGGATGATTGATGCCCTGTAGTACCCGCAGAAGAATGTTGTTTTGCGCTTCCGGATTTCATTAACTCATAAATAAGGATACCAAGAACAAGAAAAGAAAGGAAGACTGCGTATTTTTTTACTGCCTGGTATTTTCTTTTATACAGGTCTGCCGCTTTACGGTCAAGCTCTGCTTCTACTTTATGCCATACTATTTCAGAAGGGTATTCGGAATGCCTTTCTATACCATCATAAAACAAATTATCAATATCGTTTCGCAATAAACTCATTAATAACTGGCAGTAATATTCATTTTACTCAATTGCTTTTTTAAATAGGTTCTTGCATCCGAGAGGTTTGACTTGGATGTGCCTTCGGTGATGCCGAGTATCTCTGCTATTTCCCGGTGTTTGTAGCCCTCAAATACATAAAGATTAAATACTGCTTTATACGCCGGCGGCAGCGACATCACCAGTTTCAGTAGTTCCCGGGAGTTGATATAGCTTTCGATATCATCTTCCAGTGTCAATTGCTCCCTGTATGATTCGATATTTAATACCGGCGCCAGCCGGGTCTTGGTTTTAATTCTTTGCAATGCACAATTGACCATGATCTTTCTGATCCAGCTTTCCAGCGGGCCTTCATTATTGAATTGGGGTAAGAACTGGAATACTTTTACAAAACCTTCCTGGAGGATATCCTCGGCTTCCTGCCTGTTTTTCGAAAAACGAAGACAGACCACAAACATTTTCGGGATGAACATGGTATAAAGAACAGACTGGGCCTGCCTGTCGCCTTTAATACAATCATGTATGAGATTGGCGTCTGTCAATCTGCAACTGGTTAAAAAATAAATGATCGGGAGGCTTTGTATAGGTTGGAGATTTAAATATAAATAACTATCAGACATGAACTTCAGGTGGGTAAAACTTTTTGCACCATTTACTTTTCATTTAAGGGTAAGTTTACCTTTTCTTTCTGGCGTCATATTTGCAACTTTGGGGTCCGAAACCAATATAAGCCGCAGAGTATGAAGAAAATATTAAGAAAAACCTTAAAGATAACAGGGATCACCCTGTTCATTTTGATCGCCGCCTTATTTCTTATCCCGATACTTTTCAAAAAGCAGATCACAAATCTGGTAAAGAGTGAGATCAATAAAAGCCTGTCGGCAAAAGTGGACTTTAAGGATGTCAGCCTTTCATTATTTCGTCATTTCCCGAAAATATCCATCTTGCTGAATGATCTTTCTGTTGTAGGCACAAATGAATTTGCCCATGATACCCTGATCTCCACAACGACACTGGATGCTTCTGTCAACCTGTTCAGCGCTATGAAGGGCAAGGATATAAAGGTCTATGGCGTTTATCTTGAATCGCCGCGCATCCATGCATTGGTCAATAAAGAAGGTAAGGCCAACTGGGATATTGCAAAAGAAAGCGGCGACACCACCGGCACAGCTGATACCTCTCCCTCTGAATTCAAGATGAGCCTGCAGAAATACAAGATCAGCAACGGGTATATCTATTACAATGATGAAAGCAGTAATATGAGTGCTGAAATATCAGGACTTGATCATGAAGGAAGCGGGGACTTTACTTCAGACGTGTTTACCCTTTCTACACGGACAAAGGCCGAAGCTGCAGATTTCACTTATGAATCCATCCCTTTCCTGTCCAATGTAAAGGCAGAGATCGATGCCGATATTCAGATTGAGAATACCAGCAGTAAATACAGTTTTAAAACAGATGATATCCTCCTGAATAACCTTAAGCTGAATGCCGAAGGTTTTTTCCAGATCGCCAGTGACAGTTCATACAATATGGATATCAAATTCAACACTCCTTCAAACGAGTTCAAAGATATCCTGTCATTGATCCCCGGTATTTACAAACAGGATTTTGATAAAATAAAAACAGCGGGCAAAGCAGTTTTCAATGGATTTGTGAAAGGGATATACAGCCCGCAGCAACTACCGGCCTACGATGTGAACTTCGCAGTAAATGATGGATTTTTTCAGTATCCGGATCTGCCTAAACCAGTGAAGAATATTCAACTTGCCATGCATGTGAATAACCCTGATGGTAAAACGGATAATACGGTAATAGATATATCAAAAGGCCATGTGGAGATGGATAATGAACCGTTTGATTTCAAATTGCTATTCAAAAACCCGGAAACAAACCGGTATATTGATGCCGTAGCCATGGGAAAACTTGACCTCGCTAATGTTTCCAAATTTGTAAAGCTCGAAGGCGGAACAAAACTGGCAGGGTTAATATGGGCCGACGTTTTCGCCAAAGGAAATATGTCGGCATTGCAAAGCCAGCAGGGAGATTTTACGGCAGGCGGTTTCCTGGATATTAAGAACCTTTTCTATTCTTCATCTGCATTTCCCCAGCCGATACAAAACGGGAATATGAAAGTGCAGATAGAAAATACGGGCGGTATCGCTGATAATACATCGGTCAATATTTCAACGGGACATATTGAGGTGGGGAAGGATCCGGTTGACTTTACCCTCCAACTGAAAAGACCTATGTCATCTGTTGATTTTAACGGGACAGCGAAAGGAAGATTTACATTGGACAATATCAAACAATTCCTCACCCTGGACCCCGGAACAAGTATTGCCGGTAGTTTGAATGCTGATCTTGGTTTTAATGGTAATAAAACAGCTATCGATAAGGGGGATTATGACAAGATCGCTATTAACGGAACTGCAGAATTGAATAACCTTAAATATGTTTCAAAAGATTATCCTACCGGACTGACACTGGCCAATACAGCGCTTGGATTTACTCAAAAAAATGTCTTGCTGAAAGCGCTTGCCGGTAATTATCTCAATACTAATTTTTCTGCCGATGGAGTACTCAGCAACCTTATTGGTTTTGCAATGAAAGATGAACCGCTGACCGGGACATTGAATGTAACGGCAGACAAGATGAACCTGAACGACTGGATGGGCACTGATACGACAACAAGTTCAACTACTGCCACCACGGTTCCCTCCTCTGATCCTTTTGCGGTGCCGGCCAATATTAACCTGACAATTAATGCCAAAGCCGGCAAAGTGAAGTATGATAAAGTGGATTATAATAACATCAACGGTACCCTGGTGTTAAATGACGAAACGGTAAAATTGCAGAATGTAAAGGCAGAGGCCCTGGATGGGACGATGACCTTTAACGGTTCCTATTCAACGAAAGCAAATAAGAAAGAACCGGATGTCAGCATGAGTTATGATGTAAAGGATCTGGATGTGCAGAAAGCATTTTACTCTTTCAACACCATACAGAAACTGATGCCGATAGGACAATTCCTGGCAGGCAAACTCAACTCACAACTTACAATGAATGGTAACCTGAATGGGGATATGATGCCCGACCTCAGTACCTTGTCAGGAAAAGGAAACTTATTATTAATAGAAGGGGTTTTGAAAAAATTTGCCCCATTGGAAAAGATCGCCAGTACACTCCAGATAGATGAACTGAAGTCGGTCACTATAAAAGATGTGAAGAACTATATTGAATTTGCCAATGGCAAAGTATTGGTAAAGCCGTTTACGCTGAAAGTGAAAGATATTGAAATGCAGATCGGCGGAATGCATGGACTTGACCAGTCAATTGATTATGCCGTACAGATGAAAGTGCCGAGAAAATATTTAGGCACACAGGGTAACAATTTACTGAATAGCCTGGCTTCTTCAGCGAGCAGCAAAGGGATACCTGTTAAACTGGGAGATGTGGTCGATCTTAATATCAAAATGGGCGGTAGTCTCGCTAATCCTTCAATTAAGACAGACCTGAAAGAAGTGGCGGGTGATGCGGTGAAAGAGATGCAGCAGCAGGCCGTTGACTTTGCCAAAGCCAAAGCAGATACGGTAAAGCAAACCGTAAAGGATACCTTAACCTCTGTAAAGAACCAGGTAGTAAAAGATCTGAAAGAAGAAGCGATGAACAAATTGCTCGGCAATAAGGATTCTGCAAAGACATCCAACCTCGACAGTACAAAAAAGAAAGCGGAGCAAACCCTGAAAAATACTTTCAAAGGCCTGCTTAACAAAACAAAAAAACAGCCATCTGATTCCGCTGGTAAGAATTGATCAAATAATAAAGGCCACTCTCGTGGCCTTTATTATGTAAGTCGGGCAGATCCCGATAAAAATCGGGACGACCCCTACGTCCCGAACGTAGTGCCCCGCTGAGCGGGGCTACTGCCTTCTATAAGTTTTTTGAATTTGTTACCGCCTTTCCAACTTTTTATTTCCTTCTCTCTTTTTAATGCAGCAGACCTGTCCGCAAATGTTTCTATCAATATTATTTTAAAAGGTCTTCTGCTGCGGGTTGACCTTTGCAATCCCGCATTGTGAAACCGCAACCTTGCTTCTACATCGGCTGTCTCACCAACATAGTAACCACCGTCTTTCAAACTCTGAAGTATGTAAACGTAATGAGACATAAAAAAGCCCTGTTTTCACAGAGCCTTATAATTTGTCGGGCAGACTGGATTCGAACCAGCGACCCCTACGTCCCGAACGTAGTGCGCTACCGGGCTGCGCTACTGCCCGAAGATTATAACATAATCTTCCTTTATCACCTCTGGATAGTGTCCCGCTAAGCGGGGCTACTGCCCGAAAAAAGGGTAATCAATTTTAAATGACTACCCTGATTCAAAGAAAGTCGGGTGGACTGGATTCGAACCAGCGACCCCTTGCACCCCATGCAAGTGCGCTACCGGGCTGCGCCACCACCCGTACCTAACCGGTAATTGGACGGCAAATGTACAGCAGAATTATGCAACTATAAAATCGAAACAAACCTTTATCTTCGCACCTTAATGAAAATCCTCATTAAGCAGGCCAAAATAGTTGATCCCTCCTCTCCTTTCAACGGTCAGATCACAGATATTTTTATTGAAAAAGGCATCATCAGCAAGATCAGTACTGCTATTAATGAAAAAGCAGATAGAGTAATTGAAATAAGCGGTCTCCACGTTTCTCCAGGATGGATGGACATCTTTGCCAATTTCGGCGATCCGGGCAATGAGTTCAAAGAAACCCTTGAAACAGGGGCAGCAGCAGCAGCAGCAGGTGGCTATACAGACGTACTGATCATTCCTAATACGAACCCGGCCTTACACAATAAGGCGAATGTTGAATATATCGTACAGAAATCAAGATCACTGCCGGCAAATATCCATCCGATCGGCGCTGTTACAAAGAATACAGAGGGTAAAGAACTGGCGGAAATGTATGATATGCGTGCCAGCGGCGCTGTGGCCTTTAGTGATGGGATCAACTGTGTTCAGTCCTCCGGCCTATTGGTAAAGGCTTTGCAATATGTCAAAGCTTTTGACGGCATTCTTATCCAGGTACCAGATGATAAGAGCATCAACCCTCATGGACTGATGAATGAAGGTATCGTTTCCACTCAGCTTGGATTGCCCGGTAAGCCGGCCATGGCTGAAGAACTGATCGTGGCAAGGGATATCAAACTGGCAAGATATGCTGAGTCACGGCTGCACTTTACCGGTATTGCTTCAAAAAAATCAATAGAGTATATCAAACGCGGAAAAGAAAGCGGCGCTTCCATCAGTTGCTCTGTTACTCCGTATCATCTTTTTTTCTGCGATGAGGATATGAAGGATTATGACAGTAACCTGAAGGTAAATCCACCGTTAAGAACAAAGGAGGACAAGACTGCTTTACAAAAAGCTATTCACGACGGCACTGTCGATTGTATTGCTTCTCATCATCTGCCGCATGAGTACGACAGTAAGGTGTTGGAGTTTGAGTATGCCCGATACGGTATGATCGGCCTTGAAACAGCCTATGCGGTACTCAATACGGCAATACCCGGAACAGCGCAGGAAAAATGGGTGACCTTATTATCCGTCAATCCGAGAAGATTGTTCGGTTTTGATCCGTTGACGATAGAGGAAGGCGCTAAAGCCATCCTTACATTGTTCAACCCCGCCCAAAAATGGGTCTTTGAAGAAAAAGATATCCGTTCCAAATCGAAGAATACGCCTTTTACCGGTAAGGAACTGACAGGCAAAGTTGCCGGTATTATTAATGAAGAAAAGGCAATAATCATTTAATATTGCAGGCTGTTATGAATAAGATCACACCGTTGCTGAAAGGGATCATTACCGGCGTTCTGATGCTGGCTGTTACTTTACTATTGTTCTATACCGGCCAGACTGCAAAGTCAGGACTGCAGTATATCATCTTTGCGATCTATGCAGGTGGTATTGCCTGGACATTACTGGCTTATTTCCGGTCGCCGGGATACACCGGCAAATTCGGTGATATTTTTTCGCAGGGCTTCAAATGTTTCATTGTAGTGACCCTTGTCATGGTCGTATTTATAGGTGTATTCAGTGCTATGCATCCCGAGTTTGCAGAGGAAGATGCAAAACTATACAGGGAGTACCTGGTTGAACAAAAAAATAAGCAACCGGCAGAAATAGATGCCATGGTAAAAGATGAAAGAGAGAACTATGTTACTAAAAATATGTGGCGTTCCGCCTTTGGCACTTTGATACCCGGGGCGATCTTCACGGCAGCAGGAGCCGGATTATTGGTACTGAGAAAAAAGTAAAATGGATATATCGCTTGTCATACCACTATTGAATGAAGCTGAATCATTACCTGAATTATCTGCCTGGATAGAAAAGGTGATGAAAGAACACAATTATTCTTATGAAGTGATATTTGTGGATGACGGCAGCACGGATAATTCGTGGAAAGTGATAGAAGAATTAAGAAAAAAGAACCCCGCTATTAAAGGGATCAAGTTTCAGCGTAACTATGGAAAATCAGCAGCGCTGAATGAAGGGTTCAGGGCTACACAGGGCGATGTGGTGATCACGCTGGATGCCGATCTGCAGGACAGCCCCGATGAAATACCCGAGCTAAGAAGAATGATCATTCAGGATGGATATGACCTTGTCAGCGGATGGAAAAAGAAACGTTATGATAACACATTAACCAAAAATATTCCTTCCAAATTCTTTAATGCTGTCACAAGAAGGGTATCGGGCATCAAATTACACGATTTCAATTGCGGGTTGAAAGCATATCGTGGCAAAGTGGTACGAAGTATTGAAGTGTATGGAGAAATGCATCGCTATATCCCCGTATTGGCAAAATGGGCCGGATTTAAAAAGATCACGGAGAAACCGGTGGAGCACAGGGCCCGAAAGTATGGGGTCTCAAAATTCGGTTTGCGCCGTTTTGTGAATGGTTTTCTTGACCTGATATCCATCACGTTTGTCAGCAAATTCTCCAAAAGACCGATGCATTTCTTTGGCTTATGGGGAAGTATATTCTTCCTTATTGGCTTAGGGATATCTCTGTACCTGATCATTTCCAAATTACTCAACCCGCTGACTTTCGCATTGACCAACCGGCCTGATTTTTACCTGGCATTAACAACGCTTATTGTCGGTATGCAATTATTTCTTGCCGGGTTTATCGGCGAACTGGTTTCCCGTAACTCCGCCACCCGTAACTCTTATCTCATTGAGGAAAAAGCGGGTTTGTAATGGGCAAAGTTGTCATCATAGGGCCTGCTCATCCTTTGCGGGGTGGATTAGCGACTTTTAATCAAAGGCTGGCAAAAGAATTCATCCTTTCAGGACATGAATGTTCTATCTGTTCTTTTTCACTGCAATACCCTTCATTCTTATTCCCGGGCAAAACACAATACACCGACGACCCAGCACCGGAAGGAATAAAGATCAATACGGTGATAAACTCTATCAACCCATTTAGCTGGGTAAAGGTTGGTAACCGCTTGAGAAAAGACAGGCCGGATATTATTATTGTCAGGTTTTGGCTGCCATTCATGGGCCCCGCAGTGGGAACAATACTGCGCAGGGTAAAAAAGAATAAACACACGAGGATCGTTTGCATCGCAGATAATGTGATCCCTCATGAAAAAAGACCCGGCGATAAACCCTTCACTAAATACTTCCTGAAAAGCTGTGATGCGTTTGTGACCATGAGTGAAAAAGTAATGAATGACCTGCGGACATTTGAAAAAAGTAAACCGGCGCAATTGGTCCAGCATCCGTTGTACGATACATTCGGGGATATCATTTCAAAAGAAGAAGCCAGAAAACATATTGGTTTGCCGGAAAATGGGAAGATTGTCTTGTTCTTTGGTTTTATCCGGAAGTATAAAGGACTGGATATATTATTTGAAGCCATGAGTCTCCTGAAGAACTCCGGTATCAAACTGCTGGTGGCCGGTGAATTCTATGAAGATGAAAAACCGTACCGGGAGCAGATAGAAAAGCTAGCCATCAGTGACCTGTTACTACTGAAAACAGATTTTATTCCTGACAGTGAAGTAAAATATTACCTCTGTGCTGCTGATGCGGTGATACAACCTTACCGCAATGCCACCCAAAGCGGCGTTACCCCCCTCGCGTACCATTTTGAAAAGCCAATGATCGTCACCAATGTCGGCGGGCTTCCGTCACTTGTACCGCATAATAAGGTCGGGTTAGTGGTAGAGCCAGATCCTCCTTCCATTGCTGAAGGCATCCTTCGGTTCTATCAATTAGGAGAAGATTATTTTATTCCTCATCTTCGCAGCGAAAAACAAAAATATAGCTGGGCGAATCTTGTAAATACTATTCAAAATCTTGCCCGGAAATAATCATTCAAGGCAAACGAATCAGCTTAATCAACGGTCAATGATCTATCGGAGTAAAGCCCCTTTACGAATTGGTTTGGCAGGCGGCGGTACAGATGTGAGTCCATACAGTGATCTTTACGGCGGCGCTATCTTGAACGCCACGATCTCTTTATATGCCAATGCCACCATCGAGCCGCTTAAAGAAAATAAGATCATCCTTCAGGCGATCGATCGTGATGAAGAATTGGTGTATGATTGGAATAAGGAGCTGCCGGTTGATGGTAAACTTGACCTGCTGAAAGGTATTTATAACCGTATTCAAAAGGATTATGGTATAGGGCAGCAGGGTTTCAGGCTGGCCACGTATGTGGATGCGCCTGCCGGTTCCGGATTAGGCACCTCTTCCACTCTTGTTGTGGCGATCATCGGCGCATTTGCGGAAATGCTTCGCCTGCCTTTGGGTGAGTATGATATGGCCCATTATGCGTACGAGATAGAAAGAAAAGATCTGAAACTCGCCGGCGGCAAACAAGACCAGTATGCTGCTACTTTCGGAGGGGTCAACTTCATGGAATTTTACGGAGATGACAAAGTGATCGTAAATCCGCTGCGTATAAAACAACAATATTTATTTGAACTGGAAAATAATTTATTGCTGTATTACACTTCTACCAGCCGTGAGTCGGCCGACATTATCAAAAAGCAAAGCAAGAATGTGATAGAGAAAAAGGAAAGTTCCATTGAAGCGATGCACCAGTTGAAAGAACAGGCCAGGCTGATGAAAGAAGCATTGCTGAAAGGCAAATTGCATGAAATAGGCGAAGTGCTTGATTTCGGTTTTCAGCAAAAAAGGCAGATGGCGGAAGGCATCAGCAACCCGCTGATGGAAGATATATATGAAACGGCCAAAAAAGCCGGGGCGACCGGAGGTAAAATATCCGGTGCCGGCGGTGGCGGATTTATGATCTTCTATTGCCCGGTCAATACAAAGTACAGCGTCATAAAAAGTTTAGAAAAATTCGGAGGCAGGTACAGGCGATATAAGTTCACAGAGCATGGATTGACGACCTGGACGATCTGAACAACCGATTTTTGAATTTAGCGTTATGAATAAGATCAAAGATATTATCGAAGCATCCATCCACGTCAAGCAGCAGGTATTGGTGAATGAGGAATTGCTGAAAACTATTGAGAAAGCAGTAGAGGTGATCGTTGCGGCATTCAAAAACGGTAACCGTATATATTTCTGCGGTAATGGCGGCAGCGCTGCCGATGCGCAGCACCTGGCGGCAGAATTTTCCGGCAGGTTCTATAAGGACAGAAAAGCTTTGCCGGCTGAAGCTTTGCATTGCAATACATCTTATCTCACTGCTGTCGGGAATGATTATGGATATGATCTGGTTTATTCCCGCATGATTGAGGGTATCGGAGAAAAAGGCGATGTGTTGATCGGGCTTTCCACTTCTGGCAATTCGGTGAATATCATTAAGGCATTCGAGGCTGCAAAAGAAAAGGGAATGATCACTGTGGGATTCACCGGGTTGACAGGTGGTATTATGAAAAGCCTGAGCGATCATCTCATAAATATCCCGTCTTCCGACACTCCCCGCATACAGGAAAGCCATATCATGGCCGGCCATATCATTTGCCAGCTGGTGGAAGAAAAATATTTTAACTGACGAAATATCCCGGTAACACTTGATCAAAGAAGCGATAATATTAGCCGGAGGACTTGGAACAAGATTGCGTGAAACAGTTCCTGATCTTCCTAAATGCATGGCGCCTGTCGCTGAAAGGCCATTTCTCTTTTATGTGATCAACTACCTGCGTACCCAGGGTATTGAAAAGTTCATTTTTTCTCTTGGTTATAAACACGAGGTCATTGAGGAGTATCTTGCCAGCCAGTTTGCCACGCTAAGCTATAGCTGTGTTATCGAAAACGAACCATTAGGTACAGGCGGCGCTATTTTGCTGGCCTGTAAAAAAGCTGTAGAAAAAAATGTACTCGTCGCCAATGGAGATACCCTTTTTAAGATCAATGGTGATAAACTGTTCTCTTTCCATGGGCAGCAGGGATCACATTGTACGCTGGCATTAAAGCCCATGAAGGATTTTGATCGCTATGGCGTAGTAGAAACAGATGAAAATAATATCATCCGCAGTTTTAAAGAAAAACAATTCTATCAGCAAGGATTTATTAATGGCGGCATATACATACTGAACACTCAGAGTTTTTTGTCTGAAGATTTTCCCGAAAAATTCTCTTTTGAAAAGGATTATCTCGAAAAGTTATATGCGCAACGAAAGTTCTTCGGGATTACCGATGACGGGTATTTTATTGACATCGGAATACCGGAAGATTATAACAGGGCACAAAAAGAATTGACCCATCCCCCGCTTGACCTGAAAAGTATCAATGAGAACTGGACGCTTTTTCTTGACCGGGATGGCGTGATCAACGTGGATAAAGACGGCAGCTATATCTTCACACCGGATGAATTCTTCTTTATGGATGGAGCGCCTGAGCTATTCAAAAAACTTACCTCACACTTCAAATATATTGTAGTGGTCACCAACCAGCGGGGCGTAGGCAGGGGCTTAATGACCGAGGATTCATTGAGATCCATCCACCATAAAATGAATGAAGGGGTGAATGGGGCCGGTGGGAAAATTACAGGTATCTATTATTGCACTGCCGATGACCGGCTCAACCCGGACAGAAAACCCAACCCGGGCATGGCTTTCCGGGCAAAAGCTGATTTTCCGGGTATTGACCTTTCCAGATCGGTGATAGTAGGCAATAATGTCAGCGATATGCGGTTTGGCCGTAATGCGGGCATTTACACAGTTTTTGTACGTACTACCACGAAGAATATGCAATTGCCGCATCCTGACATTGATATGATATTCGATTCACTGGCGGATTTTGCAAAAGCTTTATGATCTTCACGAAATTTTAGCGGGATTTTGCCGTTCTCTCCCTGCCCGCAACCAGTTGCTATTACTATACGTCAGGATGATAACCTATTTTTGCATGAACAAACTCAAACGGTCAAATTCTGTGAAAATACCTTCTTTAAAATATTACCTCGTTGCTGTATCGATATTGCTTTCCGGAGCAGCTTTTTCTCAAACTATAGCACCCGCTGACCTGAAAAAGTTACAGCAGAAAGAAGATTCGTTAAGAACCTTTGCCCGTTACATGATCACCGATTCACTGACGGAGGACCGCATGGTCTCAGACAGTATTTTTACAAGAACACTGGTAAGGACGTTACAGGTAAAGAACTCTTTTTATTATCCTTTTGATTCTGTTTTCGGTATTTCAAAGTTATATGCCCCGGACAGCACATTCCGCATTTTTACCTGGAATCTCGAGATCAACGATTACTGGTCGCTTAAAAGAGGCGCTATCCAGGTACGGACAAAAGATGGGACATTAAAGCTTATTGGTTTGCATGATGTGTCCCCTTTTACTGACAATGCCGATGATTCTGTAAGAACCAGGAAAAACTGGATCGGCGCTGTGTATTACAATATTGTCAAAACACAGAACAACGGTAAAAACTATTATACCCTGTTCGGTTTTGATAACCATAGTGTGATGAGCAGTAAAAAGAGGATCGAAGTATTGACATTCGATCAGAAGAATGAGCCCGTTTTTGGTGGCCCCTATTTTAGCTATGAACAGGACAGCGTCAGGCAAAAAACACGTTATCGGTTCAGCCTGGAATTCAAAGAAGGCGCAAGGGTACTGGCTAATTTCATTCCTGACCTCAATCTCATACTGGTTGATCACCTGGTATCAGAAACAGATGAGCCGGATAACAAATGGTCTTATATTCCTGACGGTGATAATGAAGCGTTCAAATGGGAGAATGGTAAGTGGATACATGTTGACAAGGCCTTTGACTTTAAAGTAGATATGACCGGCGCCGATACATATCTCGGCAAACCTCCAGTAGGAGATCCCCTGCTTGACCTGAAGGGAAACAAGAATGAGAAAAAGCTGGATGAAAAATCCAATAAGAATAAAGAAAAAGAAAAAAAGCAGCTCAATTACGATAATTGATGTAAAATTATTTTCACCCAAAGACCGGTTAAAGAAAAATGGCGCAAGGGGATCAGTTCTCTTTGCGCCATTTTCTTATTTCATTACAGCTGTTATTCATCAAGTTTTAAAACAGCAAGGAATGCTTCCTGCGGGACCTCCACGTTTCCGATCTGCCGCATACGCTTCTTCCCTTCTTTCTGTTTCTCCAGCAATTTACGCTTACGGCTTATATCACCGCCATAACATTTCGCAGTAACATCCTTACGCATAGCGGAGATATTTTCCCTGGCTACCACTTTAGCGCCAATGGCGGCCTGGATAGCGATCTGGAATTGCTGGCGGGGTAATAATTCTTTCAGCTTTTCACAAAGTTTTCTTCCAAATTCCTGTGCACGGCTGCGATGGATCAATGCACTTAATGCATCCACTTTGTCACCATTCAGCAGGATATCCATTTTTACAATATCAGCTTCCCGGTACCCGATCGGGTGATAATCGAATGAAGCATAACCTCTCGTTTGTGATTTTAATTTATCGTAGAAGTCAAATACAATTTCCGTTAACGGCATTTCGAAGATCAGCTCTACCCGTGTCTGCGTCAGGTAGCTTTGATTGACCAGTATCCCTCTTTTCCCTAAGCAAAGTGTCATGATATTACCGATATACTCCGGCTTGGTAATGATCTGCGCTTTGATAAAAGGTTCCTCTATCCTGTCGGTCTTGACCGGGTCAGGAAATTCAGTCGGGTTATTAACCGTCACCTTTTCTCCTTTTGTAGTGTAAGCGATAAAGCTCACGTTCGGAACTGTGGTGATCACGGTCTGGTTGAACTCCCTTTCCAAACGTTCCTGGATGATCTCCATGTGAAGCAGCCCAAGGAACCCACAACGGAAGCCAAAACCAAGAGCCTGTGATGTTTCCAGTTCATAGGTCAGCGACGCATCGTTCAACTGCAGTTTATCCATGCATTCCCTCAACTCTTCAAACTGGTCGGTATCCACCGGGAAGATACCGGCAAATACCATCGGCTTTACTTCTTCAAAGCCCTGGATCATCTGCGGGTCAGGGTTGGATGCTATTGTGATCGTATCACCCACTTTTACCTCTTTCGCATTCTTGATACCAGTGATGATATAACCTACATCGCCTGTCTTCACTTCCGGTTTCTCCGTCATCTTCAGTTTCAGTATCCCTACTTCATCCGCCTCATATTCCTGCCCTGTTGAAACAAATTTTACTTTATCTCCTTTTTTGATTGAGCCATTCAGGATACGGTAATAAACGATGATACCACGGAACGAATTGAATACTGAATCGAAGATCAGCGCCTGCAATGGCGCCGCAGGATCACCTTTGGGAGCAGGTATCCTTTTCACAATGGCATCAAGTATGCCATCCACGCCGATACCTGTACGGCCACTGGCCAGCAGGATATCGTCCGGTTTACATCCGATCAGGTCAATGATCTGGTCCTTCACTTCCTCGATCATCGCCCCGTCCATGTCAATCTTATTGATGACAGGAATGATCTCGAGATCGTTATCAATAGCGAGGTAAAGATTGGAAATGGTTTGCGCTTGTATGCCCTGTGTAGCGTCCACCAGTAAGAGACAGCCTTCGCAGGCAGCCAGTGCCCGGCTTACTTCATAGCTGAAGTCAACGTGGCCGGGAGTATCTATCAGGTTCAGGATATACTCCTGCCCGTCAGTATGTTTATAGTTGATCTGGATGGCATGGCTTTTAATGGTAATGCCCTTTTCCCTTTCCAGGTCCATATCGTCGAGCACCTGGTCCATCATATCTCTTTCACTGATGGTATTGGTGGATTGTAAAAGCCGGTCTGCCAGGGTGGATTTGCCATGGTCAATATGTGCGATGATGCAGAAATTGCGGATATTCTTCATGTACGTTTTTCCCTCATTTTCAGGACGTGCAAAGGTAAGGGAAAGCAGCGAGTTGTGAGTGATGGATTACGGGCTGTTATTGTCACGCTTGTCCTGGTGAAAATGCCAATGAAAGCAGGTTTAGTAGAATTAAGACCTTAGGAATTTAATTAATAATCTCCCTCGCTATTCCCCAAAACTCATCCAGCGCTATCATCCGGGGTTTGAGAAATGAAATGATCCGGGGCCAGTCTGTTTCATTGAAAATATTAACACCTTCTACTGTCTTACTGATACGGCTGATCACATTCCCGTTCTCATCAGTTATTTGTGATTGCCAGTCCCATACTTCACCGGTCATTTGTTCCAGCACATTTTTCATTGACAGTAACTGGTTAAAATAATGATCCTGTAATGCAGAATCGGTTTGCTGTAATTCAATAGCAACAGAAGCATAATCTTTTCCCGCCACCATCCTGAAATAGATATGACGAATACCTGTTTTATAATTGAGCCAGTTCTTCTTTTCACCGTCAGCACCGGTAACGGGACGCATATATTGACCGAATGTTGTCCAGAATTTTTTCCGCACCTGTGATATCTCCTGCCGGGTGTACATAGGTGCAAAATAGAAAGGAAATGGTTAAAACCATTTCCCGGCACCGGGCCGTTTCATTCCCACAACCAACCCACGGTTTTCTCCAGCCCACGGTTTAAACCGTGGGCTGGAGAAAATTATACACGAATAGAAATAAACCATTTTAATGGTTTACCTTCAGCGTAAACCCTTTTCTATGTCACATTCATTGACCAAAATCTGGATCCATGCCATCTGGTCCACCAAAGAACGATTTCCCTTCATCATCCCTTCTGTCGAATTAAATGTTCATGCATTCATGCAAAAAGATCTGGAAGAACTGGACTGCCCGGTCAGGGCGATAAACGGAATGCCTGACCATGTTCATTGTCTCTTCTTATTAAACCCGCAAAAAGCCATTGCCGATTTGATCAAACAGGTTAAAGGAAGCTCTTCTCATTGGATCAATGATCAGGACCTGATAAAGGCAAAGTTTTCCTGGCAGATGGGTTATGCCGCTTATTCGGTCAGTGAATCATCACTTGAGAAAGTACAAGGTTATATACTGAATCAAAAGGAACATCATTGCAAAGTTACCTTTCAAAAAGAGTATGATGAATTCATCAGGGTGCATGGTCTTCAGCTCCAATGATAGTAATTCCTGTTTTGATATCCCTGTCATCCCTCATTATTGATTCTTTCCCTATCATTGCAACATGTTATCACAGATCGCACCCTGGTTTGGCTACCTCGCTTCCCTGTTACTGGCTCTTGGATTACTGGTCAGCAACGATATTAAATTCCGCTGGCTGAACTCAGGCGGGTGCATAGCCTTCATCATCTATGGTGTTTTGCTCAATGCTATCCCCATTATACTGACCAACGGGATATTGCTTGTCATTAACCTCGTCTGGCTATATAAAATGTATAACAGGCAGGAGCTTTTTGAACTGCTTGAATTTGATTCCGGCGGCATCATGGTGGACAGGTTCCTGGCATTCTATAAAAAGGATATTGAAAAATTCTTCCCGGATTTCAGGCGGGAGCAACTGGAAGGCAACCTGAATTTCGTTGTACTGCGTGACCTTGTTATCGCCAATATCTTCAGTGCTTCCGTCAAAGAGAACGGCGATGCAGAAGTGATCCTCAATTACACCGTACCAAAATACCGCGATTTCAAAGTAGGCCGTTTCATTTTTGACAAGGAAAAAAAATACCTGCTTTCAAAAGGAATAAAACGGATCGTATATCATACAGTAGCCAGCCGCAATCACAGGAGGTTTTTGGAGGTCATGCAGTTTGCCACAGAATCGGTCAATGGTCACCAGGGCCTTGTAAAGAACATAATCTGAAA
>JAEUVK010000053.1 GCA_016787135.1 Chitinophagaceae bacterium
AATGAATGACATCTCCTCGTTCGGGTCTTTCTGCCTGCGGTTAAAAAAATCCAGAAATGCCATTAGTTTTTAAAAAGTGACGCAAAGATAAGTGGTGAATGGTTAGTTTATCCGGCTTGTGGCTGATAATGGCCACCGGACCGGTCATGTTATCCTATTTCAGCTTCAGTTTTTTCATTTTGATCATTTCGATACGGGTATCGCTGACACTGATAATGTCAAATTCGTAATCGTCTATGATGATGCGTTCTTTCTGCCGGGGTATGGTTTCATGAAAGTTGATAATATAGCCTGATAAGGTTTCAGACTCATTTTCCGGGAACTTGAATCCATATTTTCCTTCGAGATAATCCAGCTCCAGACGGCCGGAAAAAATATACTCATTTTCTGAGATCTGTTTTTCCACAAACTCTTCGGTATCATATTCATCCTGGATCTCGCCAAATAATTCTTCCAGGACATCTTCCATCGTGATGATGCCTGCCGTACCGCCAAATTCATCTACTACCCAGGCGATGCTTTTTCTTTCGCGACTGAACTTACTGATCAGGTCTGCTGCACTCATGCTCTCCGGTACCGCCGGTATGGGCAATAGGATAGAATGAAGCCCGGGCGGTTTTTTAAAAAGGTCAAGTTGGTGAACATAGCCGATAATATGGTCAATGTTATTTTCAAATACGATCAGCTTGCTCAGTTTGGTTTCTACGAATTTGCTTTTTACCTGTTCAATAGAAGAATTACTGTTTATACCGATGATCTCTTTCCTGGGTACCAAACACTGACGGATCTTTACTTTTGGCAATTCCTGCGCATTTTCCAGTAGTTGTGTATTCCGTTCCTGTCTTTCTTCATCTGTATTATGCTGAAACAGGTTTTTCAGGTCGCTGCGGGTAAAAGGCTCTTTTTGTTTATCCACTCTTACGTTAAAAACATATTTTAGCAGCCATTCTGCCAGTCTGATAAGCCCATCAGCTATAGGTGTAAACATGGTGTAAAAAGCATCGGTCACATAGGCAAGGCCACTGAGTAATGTTATGCTTCTTGCACGAAATATAGCGCGGGGAATAAATTCTGCAAAGATCAGAACAACAAACATGGCCAGCACTATCTCGGTAATGATATGTACGACACCTGGTACCCGCCAGGATAGTTTCTGGCCCAGATAGAACCATGCAGGTTTCATGATATTATCTACCTGCAGGCTGAAAAAAACGAGGAAAATGGTAAAGCCGACCAGCGTCATACCCAGGAAACTGGCTGGGGAATCAACAAACCTGGCCAGTAATTGCCCGCTTGTACCGCCCTGCTTTTTCCTTAGTTCAATACTCAGGCGGTTAGCGCTGTAAAATGCCATTTCTATACCGGCAAAAAACCCCATAAGCATCAGGGTAAGCACAAACCAAATTATGGTTTTCCATTCCATCATGGAGTAAAGATAGAAAAAACGGCTATTAGCTGTTAGTTATAAACTAATGGTAAATAAGCCCTGTTGTTTTGCTACCGGGCAAGAAATTCCCTTACAATCTTTTCTGCCTCAACACAGGCTTTTTCAAAATCATCATTTATAACAGAACAATGAAATTGATCCTTAAAAGATATCTCATACGAAGCTTTATTTACCCTTGCCTGCAGGGATTCGGCAGTTTCTGTACCTCTTGATTCCAGTCGTCTCTTTAATTCGGCGATAGAAGGGGGCTCAATAAAAATGGTAAGCAGCGATTCGGGATATTGCTGTTTGACATGAATAGCGCCTTTTACATCAATATCAAGTAAAGGTACCTGGTGATTGTTCCAGATTCGCTGCAGTTCGCTTTTCAATGTTCCGTAGTACTTTCCTTCATATACCATTTCCCATTCAGCAAACTCTTTTTGGTGTATCTTTTCTTTGAACTCTTCTTCCGAAATAAAATAATAATCCACACCAGGGGTCTCATAACCCCTTGGCTGGCGGGTAGCGGCCGAGACGGAGAAACATAGCTGCGGAAATGTTTTTAATAGATACCTGGTAATGGATGTTTTGCCTGCGCCGGAAGGGGCTGTAATGACGATAAGTTTATTAAAGAAAGCCATGTGCAAAGAAAAGGAAAATGTACAGAAGTGTATGTATGAAAGGACGGTTTCAGTTTTCTTTTGAGGCAATAAAACACCATGATTCTACAGGGTATTGCTTGCCTTTCAGCATGGCTTCTGGTTCTTTGATAGTTCTTGTTTCTCTTATTTTCAAACAGTGGCTTTGTAAAATATCAATCCACTCGCTTTGCTCGTACTTGATAAAGCCATAATTGGCAAATGGCATTTGCTGAATACTCTCTTTGGAACGGATAATACTGTAAAATTTTCCTCCGGGTTTCAATACCCGCCATATTTCTTCCAGGTGCCGGGCCGGGGAGTCCCAGAAATAAACTACGTTGATGCAAAAAACCTTATCAAAGCTATTGTCTGCAAAAGGAAGGTGATCGCTGTTACCATAATGCAATTGTAATTTCCCGGATGCCAGTTGGTCAGCATTATTCTTTATTGCCTCTTCTACCATTTTTTCGGAGAAATCAAGACCGGCTAATTCAAGGCCGCCGGCCCTTGCAAAGATCTTATCAAAGAATTTACCATTCCCAAAACCGATCTCTAAAATGGCTTCATTATTGGCTGGTTGCATGATGTTCAGGGTAGCATCATATAAGTATGCATTGGCTGCATTCATTTTCTTGCCGACTTTTTTGCCAAACCAGCCGCCGGGCCTTCGTAAATGGCGGGCTAATCTTTTAAAGAAGAGATGTTGTAAAAAAGTTCGCATAAATAGATATTCAGATGGATCGAATTTTAACCTTCGATCCTTTTTATATCTGCGCCCAGTTTCTTCAGCCTTCCGTCGATATCCTGGTAGCCACGGTCTATCTGTTCGATATTCTGTATAACGCTTTTGCCTTCTGCACTAAGGGCTGCGATCAGCAGCGCTACACCGGCACGAATATCCGGGCTGCTCATTGTAATGCCACGAAGAGCCTGCTCCCGCTCCAGGCCGATGACAACGGCCCGGTGCGGATCACAAAGAACAATTCTTGCACCCATGTCAATTAGTTTATCAACAAAGAATAGCCGGCTTTCAAACATCTTTTGATGAACCAGTACAGAGCCTTTTGCTTGTGTAGCTGTTACAAGAACGATGCTCAATAAGTCGGGTGTAAATCCTGGCCAGGGATGATCGTAAATGGTCAGGATAGAGCCATCTAAAAAGGTTTGTATCTCATAGCTCTCTTGTGAAGGGATATGAATATCATCTCCGGAAAAACTCATCTGTATCCCTAACTGCTGAAACTTTTCAGGTATGATACCCAGGTGTTCGACACCTGCTCCTTTAATGGTAATATCGCTTTGTGTCATTGCAGCAAGGCCGATGAATGAGCCAACTTCGATCATATCAGGCAGCATGCGGTGTTCTGTTCCGGTAAGGTAGCTAACCCCTTCTATGGTCAGCATATTGCTGCTGATCCCGCCGATCTTTGCTCCCATACGAGTCAGCATTCTACATAGCTGCTGTATATAAGGTTCACAGGCGGCGTTGTAAATAGTAGTGGCTCCTTTTGCCATTACAGCTGCCATTATGATATTGGCAGTGCCTGTAACTGAAGGTTCGTCCAATAGCAGGTTCGTCCCTTTGAGGTTAGGCGCTTCCAGGTGAAAGAAACCATCCTCAGAGTTGTAATTGAATGAGGCGCCAAGTTTTTCAAAACCGATGATATGGGTATCCAACCTTCTTCTCCCGATCTTATCGCCACCTGGTTTTGGGATAAATGCTTTTCTGAATCTTGAAAGCATTGGTCCGGCCAGCATGACCGATCCCCGAAGCCGACCACTTTTCTTTTTGAATGCTTCACTGTGCAGGTAATCAATATTTACGTCATCGGCATGGAAGATGCAGGTGTCACGTTGTGGTCTTTCGATCTTTACGTTCATATCTCCCAGTAACTCTATCAATAGGTTCACGTCCAGTATATCAGGTATATTGGTGATCGTGATCTTCTCAGGCGTAAGCAATACGGCGCTGATGATCTGCAGGGCTTCATTCTTGGCGCCTTGCGGAATTATTTCACCCTGTAGTTTTTTGCCACCACGTACTTCAAAGGAATGCATAATATGGTTAATTGGGAATTGAGGTAATTAAGTATCTAAGGGCCAGATGCAATGCAAAGTAAATACAAAAGGGACTCGTTATACTAATAAAAAATGGTTGATTGAATTCAATGCTCAATCAACCATTTAACTTATTAAGGCAATTAACCTAGAATCTTTTCTTCTTAAAGCCACCACCTCCCCTGTTATCATTACGTCTTCCGCCGCCGCCGTTGCCGCGATGCTGAAATTTCTGGCGCTGTTTGCCATAGCCGCCGCCACCGCCCCTGTCACGATCACGGCTATCCTGCTGGCGGAAAGCTTTTACATAAGGTGTATTGGTAAAGGTCAGCTGACCATCTGTAATACCGGTCAACTCACTTTGAATAGCATCGTCATGCACCATTTCTTTGTGCCAGTTGTTATAAGCCAGTTTCATATAATAGGCTATGGCATTGGCAAAGCCAAGGCGTTTATCAGGATCTTCTTCTTTCAGGGCTTTATTGATCACTACTTCCAGGTTCTTGCCAAGATGAGAATATCTTGGGTGGCGCTTAGGGTAAGGCAAAGGCTCCGGCCTTTCACTTAGTGATTCGCGGGTGGGAATTGGATATGGAGACCTTACTTCCAATTTAAAATCGGAAATAAGAAACAAGTGGTCCCACAGCTTATGGCGGAAATCCTCTACATTTTTCAAATGAGGGTTTAGAAACCCCATGAGTTCAATCACAGCATAGGCATTCCTCTGACGCCGTTCCGGATCTTCGATCGTTAGCAGGTGTTCGATCATTTTTTGAACATGACGGCCGTATTCACGCATAGCCAGATCGTTCCGGGTGGTATTATATTCCATGAAAACTTTTTAGTGCAGAAGCAAATGTAGAGAAAAGTTTAGGTATATAAGCATAAAGAAAGGGGCCCCGAACCAAGGCCCCTTTTACAAGCCACCATCCTCTTCCACCTAAGAGGTCATTTAATTAAAAGTTGATTGACGCAGGTCTTCTGGCTCTTCATGTCTGTCAGCTTCACCCAATAAGCGCCTTTTTCAAGGGTTGCCACCCTTATATATGATGCTCCTGTCACAACAATGTCTTTTCTCACCATCATCTGGCCCTGCGAATTATAGATCTGGATATTGTAATGTCCGGTATTACTATTATCAAATTTGATACCAACAATATCGCTTGAGGGGTTGGGATATATACTAAATCCAGGGAAATCGGAGTTTTCCAGTTCTATCTGCTTAATATTACTATACCGGCTGAAACCACCCTGGTATACCTGTTTTATGCGGAAGAAATATGTGCTGGTTTCACCATTTACAGTATTGTATGTCAGCCTGTACGTATCATTGCCCACCCCATTTTTTGGCAACGAACCTATGCTTGTGAATATAAAGCCATCCCTGCTCACTTCACCTTCATAATGATAAAATGTATAAGGGTCATCATAACCAGTCCATTTCAACTCCACTTTATCTTTAGCCTGTTTAGAAACACTGAATTGCCGGATATTTAATGGAAGCGCTACGGGAGGGCAAGTGCAGTATTCAAAATGAAAATTGACCATGGCAGAGCTTAGCACAAAGGCCAGAGAACTACCTCCCGTGACCACACCCACAGCGTCGGCATCAATATTATAATTATACGTAACACTATCATTGACGCCATAAAACTGGGCAATGGTCGCCGAATCACTGATATTGGAACAAAGCACCCTAGTCAGGACGGTATCCGATCCATTTGAATAGAAGTCAGGTCCTGAGCCAAACATACCGTTGTTGGCTGCCAGGGGAAAGGGGCCAAAACTCAGGTTAGCACTGCTGGTCAGAAACGTGGATATGCCCGGACCTGTGATAGTGTCCTTTCTGTTGTACGTATAACTGCCGGTTTGAGCAGCAAAGGAAAAGTTTTCCAGGGCTACAGTATCAATGATACCCCTGATGGTAACACATAGTCTGACACAGGTGACCATGCCGGTAGAAGGGTCAAACTTCGGGAACTTGACCTGCGTGGACACGATACCCGATCCGAACATGATCGTAGTATCAAAGGCTGTTTGCCCGCTAGGCTGCCCTCCGGAACATTGTGCATTACTACTCAGGTGGTTGAAAAAAATCAGGAAGAGAATGAGGATTGTAACACTATAAATACGGGAGTACACATGCTTCATAGGTTACAGTTTTGGTAATACATAATAGGGATATACAATTATAAAAGTAGGCCTGCCTGGGTTGGCAGACAATTGTACTAATGCCCGTTTTCCTGCACAGTATAATGTGAATTACTAACAGGATTTATTCTTAGAGAAGCTGCTCATCGCTGAGAGGAACTGATCATAGTAATACAGGCCTGAAAATTTGGTTTTTACGGTAATTGTTATAAGATTTTTACTATAGTAAAAAACATAATATCCCGAAATCATGTATCCGGCAATTACATTTGCATTCAATAAATGAGAATTGCTGTTAATACCCGTTTTTTACTGAGTAATTACCTGGAAGGGTATGGTTATTTTTTATTTGAAACACTACGGCGGATAACCCGATCACATCCGGAACATGATTTCATTTTCATTTTTGACCGTCCCTTTGATAAAAAATTTGTTTTTGGGAAGAATGTTTTACCTGTAATAGCAGGACCTGCCGCCCGCCATCCGTTGCTATGGAAATATTGGTATGATGTAAAAGTGCCGGTCGTACTGCGGAAGTACAAGGCAGACATATTTGTTTCCTGCGACGGCTTTTGTTCTTTGACCACCAAAGTGCCGCAGTGCCTGCTTGTGCACGATCTTTCTTTTTTGCATTACCCGGAGTTCATGAAGAAGTCGCATCATCTTTTCTATAAGCATTACACTTCTAAATTTTTAGCAAAAGCAGCCAGTATAGCCACTGTATCAGAATTTTCAAGAAAAGATATTGCAAAACAATATAAAATTGACGATGGTAAAATAGATGTTGTGTTAAGTGCTGCTAAAGAACTATTTCAACCTGTAGCAGAAGAAGAAAAACAGAGGATTAAAGATAAATACACAGAAGGTAAAGATTATTTTATTTATGCCGGCGCCATCCATCCGCGCAAGAACCCGATGAACCTGCTCAGGGCTTTTTCTATTTTTAAAAAGAAACAAAAGAGTAACTGGAAACTGGTATTGGCGGGCCGTCTTGCCTGGAAGTACAAACATTTTGTAGAAAGCCTGAAGACCTACAAATACAGGGATGATGTGGTTTTGACCGGTTATCTTGACGAAGAAGAGCTGGTAAGGGTCGTCGGATCAGCATACGCATTAATCTATCCATCTTTCTGGGAAGGATTTGGTGTGCCTGTACTGGAAGCAATGAAATGCAATGTGCCGGTGATAACATCTGAAAGCTCCGCCATGCAGGAAATAGCAAAAGATGCAGCGCTTTATGCAAATCCTGCTGATCATAATGATATTGCAGAAAAGATGGTGCTGTTATACAAAGATGAAAGCCTGAAAAGTCAGTTGGTACAAAGAGGTGTGATGGTAGGCCAGCAATACAGCTGGGACAGATCTGCCAAATTACTCTGGCAGGTGATCATCAAAGCCATAAAATGATTTAACTACCTTTGCCTCTTTTCAAAAATGATGTATATGAATAAATCAACGATCACGATAGATGTAGAGTTGGATGAGAACAGGATACCTTCAGGAATTCTATGGGATGCTACTGAATCTATTTCAGGGAAGCCGCAACGTTCAAAAGCCATGATGCTTTCATTCTGGGATGGTGAAGAGAAAACAGCGCTTCGTATAGACCTCTGGACAAAGACCATGATGATAGATGAAATGGCCGACTTTTTTTATCAGACCATGATGACTATGGCCGATACGTATGGCCGCGCCACCAATCATGAGGATATTGTAAGCGACATGAAGAAATTTGCTCATGAATTCTATCACAGATCGAGGGAAAAGCAATTAAAGGATCACAAAGCCTGATGCTGAGGTCAGCTATCTTAGCTCAGCTTTGAGGACAATACTTAAAAATTCAAACTGTAAGACCATGGCACTCGAACAAAAAATAATGGAGGAATTAAAAACAGCTATGCTGGCAAAGGATGACGCTGCATTAAGGAGCCTTCGGGCAGTCAAAGCTGCTATCCTGCTGGCTAGGACTTCCGAAGGTGGTGATGGCGAACTGAAAGAAGAAGATGAAATAAAGTTGTTGCAAAAACTGGTGAAACAACGCAAGGATTCGTTAGAGATATTTCAGCAGCAGAACCGCACAGACCTGGCGCAGAAAGAGCAGGAAGAAATTGCCGTGATCGAGAAGTTTTTGCCTAAACAGCTTTCTGCTAACGAACTGAAAGAGATCATTTCTAAGATCATTGCGGACACCGGAGCCACTTCGCCAGCTGATATGGGAAAGGTAATGGGTGTGGCTACCAAACAACTGTCCGGGAAAGCTGACGGGAAAGCTATTTCAGCGATAGTGAAAGAAATGCTTTCAAAATAGTTTATCAGTTTCTTAGGAAATCAAACGCATTAATATCTTTTTGTAAAGCGTTAGCTATTAAAATCAATCAATGATCCTTGATCTGGTCTTCCTGGTCTTAATGGTAGTGGCCATCTTCAAAGGGTATCAGCGGGGATTGATCGTCGGCATATTTTCATTTGTAGCGATTATTGCCGGCCTTGCGGCGGCTATCAAGCTTTCAACTGTTGTAGCCGGATATATCGGCCGGGCCGTAAATATATCTGACGAATGGCTGCCTATTATATCTTTCGTTGTAGTATTTATTATCGTTGCTATATTAGTCCGCCTGGGCGCAAATGCTATTCAGCGTACAGTCGAGATCGCTATGCTGGGCTGGCTAAACAGGATAGGAGGCATTATCCTATATAGCGCTTTATATATTACTATATTCAGTGTCCTGGTTTTTTATGCAGAACAGGTGCATCTCATCAAACAGCAAACCATAAATAAGTCTGTTACTTATTCGTTTTTTCAGCCCTGGGGGCCCATAGCAATTAATGGTCTTGGGTCAGTAATCCCGATTTTTAAGGACATGTTTACTGAACTGGAGGAATTCTTCAGCAATGTTTCTCAAAAGGTATCCAACCTCTGAATTTTAAACACTTATAAGGTTTGGTATCTACAAAAAGATCGTCTATTTTTACAGTCTATAAAAATTATAGACTAATTCTGATATATGAAATTGAATTACTTCGCATTGGCTGTCCCTTTCTTTCTTTTTTTTGTAGGATTGGAATATTATTATACTAAACGAAAAGGAAAGAGTTTTTTTCAATATGCTGAGTCAATTGCTAATCTTAATGTGGGAATAGCCGAAAGATTGCTGGATGTGTTTACTACCGGCTTATTCTTTTTCTTTTTTGAATATATCTATAAGCATTTTGCCATTTTTAACATCAAAGCAGGTTTCTTTACCTGGTTTCTCTTATTCCTTTTGACCGATATTATCTGGTATTGGTATCACAGGCTGGCACATGAAATCAATGCCTTCTGGGCTGTACATGTCGTACATCACCAAAGCGAGGACTTTAATTATACAGTTTCTGCACGCATTACAGTATTCCAGGCAATAGTAAGATGCGGCTTCTGGTCAGTATTACCACTTATAGGGTTCCCTGCTATAATGGTGTCTGCCTTTTTACTGGTGCATGGGTTGTATCCATTTTTCATACATACACAAGCGCTGGGAAAGTGGGGGTGGTTAGAAAAAATACTGGTCACGCCGACACATCACGGCATACACCATGCTTCTAATCCTGAGTATTTAGACAAAAACTATGGGGATGTTCTTATTGTCTGGGATAAACTTTTCGGCACTTTTGCCAGAGAGAAAAAAGATATAACGATCGTTTATGGCCTCACCAGGCAATTAAACAGCCATAGTTTTTTATGGCAGCACTTTCATTTCCCTCTGGAAATCTATATCAATTTGAAGTATGCAAAGGGAATGAAGGCAAAATGGAAAACTCTTTTTGGTAAACCTGATGACCTGGACCCCAAGTATCGTTCGGTACTTGAGCGAAAATTGCTGAATATACAATCGCAAAGGAAACCTACTTTAGCCATACGCCAATATGTGACAGCTCAAACCGTTTTTTCATGCACACTATTGTTCATTGTTGCATTGCTGGAGCATTACCTTTCCGCTGTACAGTTAATATTATTTTCATTATTTATCATAATCAGTCTTGTGAACAGCGGGGCTATACTGGATCAGCGAAAATGGATATTCTACCTGGAGTATATAAGGGTCATAATTGTATTGGTTGCAATTGGTGTTTTTTACCCTAATAACTGGGCATTCAGCACTATAACAGGAGTATTGTTTTTAATGATATGGTATTTCCGGCCTATGAGAAGGTATTATTTTCACCTGTTATATACGGACACCGGACATGGGCGCCGCTAACCAATGAATTACCGGAAATGGCGGTCAGTCTGTTATCTTTGCATAATTAATTTATACAGCCTCATTTAGCTGAGTTTTTTGCAGCAAAACGACTATTTTAGCAAAAATTAATTGCCACCGGAGAAAATGAATTACGAGATCAAACAGCACGAAAAATTCAAATACATTGAAGAAGGCAGCGGGGAACCGCTGGTTCTTTTACATGGACTGTTTGGGGCGTTAAGCAATTTTCAAAGCCTGATAGAATATTTCCGCAATTACAATAAGGTGATTGTGCCAATGCTGCCTTTGCTGGATATGGATATTTTGCATACCAGTGTTGGCGGGCTTGCCAAATTTGTTCATCGTTTTCTGGAAGCAAGGCAATTGAAAGATGTGCATCTGTTGGGCAATTCATTGGGTGGCCACGTAGGACTTGTGCATACATTAAAGCACCCGGAAAGAATAAAATCACTGATACTTACCGGTAGTTCAGGTTTATTTGAAAACGGCATGGGAGACAGCTATCCCAAGAGAGGGGATTATGAATATATCAAAAGAAAAACTGAACTGACTTTCTATGACCCGGCGATGGCAACTAAAGAATTGGTGGACGAAGTATATAGTATTACGAATAACAGGCTGAAGGTCATTAAGATTATTGCGTTGGCTAAAAGTGCCATCAGAAATAATCTGGGCGAAGAACTCAATCAAATCAAACAGCCGACGTTATTGATATGGGGAAATAATGATACGATCACCCCGCCATTCGTGGCCAGGGAGTTTAACCGGCTGATCCCCAGCAGCGAACTGTACTTTATAGACAAATGTGGTCATGCCCCGATGATGGAAGTGCCGGATGAATTCAATGCAATACTGCATAAATTTTTGAAAAAGCTCAACGAGCCTGCAACAGTTGCCTGACCGTAGAGGTCTTATGAAAAGCTAAAGCCGCTATCCATGTTAACAAGTGACCTTTCTTCACAAACAATTCCTTATCTGCACCTGCAGGATAAAGTCTATCAGGCTTTGCAACTAATGAATGACAACCAGGTCACCCATCTTCCTATTGTTGACGGAGAAAAATATGTAGGTATAATCAGTGAAGATGATCTGCTGCTGGCGGAAAATGAACATGCGGAGCTTAGTGAACTACAGCAATCTTTTGCCAATACGTTTGTAAAAAATGATGAACATTTTCTAAGGGCCATTCAGGTGGCGGCAGAGAACGGCCTCAGTGTAGTGCCCGTGATAGATGGTGAAAATGAAATTATAGGGGCAGTGACCTACAACGATCTCCTGAAACATGCGTCTGCGTTCATGAGCCTGCACGAACCGGGCGGCCTGGTCGTTTTAGAAATGCCCAGTAACCAGTATTCATTTTCTGAGATCAGTAAGATACTTGAAACCAATGATGCACAGATTACTCAATTAAATACTTTTAATAATGCTGAAACCGGGATGATGCGTGTTACTATACGTATCAATAAACCTGATATATCAGATGTTGTTGCTGCTTTTCAGCGTTATGAGTACGATGTAAAATACTTTTTTGGCGAAGAGCTTTATGATAATGAACTGCGCAGTAATTACGACAACCTGATGAATTACCTGAAGATCTGATCATTTTTACCTGCCGGATGGAAAATTGCGGTTAATTTCGGGGACTTCGCGGCCTACTTTTGATGCAGAGGGAAAAAAAATATTGTCTTGGACTCTTATTAGCGATTGCCTGCTGTCATTATGTGTCTGCACAGTTGTCTGTTCCAGCCAACAATGGTCTTTCCGTTTCCCGGTCTATTGATTCTTTGTCTGCTGTCAGAGAATCCGGGTCATTATCCAATGATGCAGCCCTGTTCAAAATCCGGAATATCGTTATACAGGGTAATAAAAGAACCAGGTCCGATTTCATGCTTCGTGAAATCCCTTTCAAACAGGGGGATCAGTATTTATTACAGGACCTTGTAAAGAAATTTGAAGATGCCAGGCGGCAACTGATGAACACCACCTTATTCAACTCAGTGGTAGTGGCGTTGAAAAGTTTTGATGGATATGATGTAGATGTACTTGTCAGTGTAAAAGAACGATGGTATATTTTCCCTGTTCCATACTTCAAACCTGTTGACAGAAATCTTAATCAATGGCTGATCGAACAAAAAGCTAACCTGAGCCGGGTCAATTATGGGGCTAAGTTGCTTTACAATAATGCTACCGGACGTAATGATAAACTCAGGGCCTGGGCAATGAATGGATATACCAAGCAGTTGCAGTTTAGTTATGACAGGTATTATGTCGATAAAAAGATGAAGTGGGGTATGAACCTGGGGTTCAGCGTCGGGGCCAATAAAGAAATTAATTATAACACTATTAATAATAAGCAGGTCTTTTTTAAAGATGAAAAATTTGTCAGGAATTTTTTTCAGTCCTCAATAGAAGCAACTTATCGGCCGGCTATTAAAACAAGGCACAGGTTCGGTATTGGCTATACAATGGAAAGGATCAGCGATACGGTGTTTGGGCTGAATCCTGATTATTTCAGCTCTTCACTTAAGCAAATAGCTTTTCCCGGTGTTTATTACCAGATGACCTATTATGATCTTGATTATATACCATATCCTACCAAAGGGTATGCTGCAGAAGTAGGGTTTGGCAAGCAAGGATTAAACAAAAGCATGAATATATGGCAGCTTGGGGCTAAAGGCATGGGCGTATGGCCTGTAGGAAAGAAAATGTTCTTTACACTTAGCGCCCAGGGTTTAATAAAATTACCTTTCAGGCAGCCTTTTTATGCGCAACGGTTCCTTGGATATGGCAATATGTTCATGCAGGGATATGAGTACTATGTTGTTGATGGGGTTGCAGGCGGATTCATCAAGTCAATGTTCAGCAGGAAGCTGATGAGTTTTAATATCCGTATTCCAACAGGCAAAAAGAGAGACCCATTGCTCATCCCCGTTAGTTTTTATGGGAAGGTATATGGGAATACAGGCTATGTTCACAATCCCTTGCCAGGTGATAATTTCCTGGCGAACAAAATGCTTTACTCGGGCGGCTTCGGGATTGACATATTTACATTTTATGATGTTACGTTACGGTTCGAATGGTCATTTAACCAGTTAGGGCAAAACGGCCTATTTTTACACAGGAACTCGATATTTTAAAAAGAAAAAATGAAGGCAGCGATATACAGCAGGGTGATGGAAGATGGGCAGCAAAGTGAAGTACAGGCTTTTTTTGATGAATTGGCAAGACAAAAAATTGAACCGGTTATCTGGCAACATTTCTTTGACCAGATACACAATAAAATAGTCTTTCCTTCTGGTACTAAAACATTTTCGCAGGCAGAGCATCTGAATGAGGATATAGAATTCATCATTAGTCTCGGTGGTGATGGTACACTGCTTGACACCATTACATTGGTGAGAGACAGAAAAATATTTGTAACCGGAATAAATTTTGGCAGACTTGGTTTCCTGGCAAGTATCGGACGTGATGAAGTTTCCGCAGCCATAAAGGCTATCGCCAAAAGATCTTACGTCGTTGATAAGCGAACAATGATCCATGTAGATGCGGACCTTCCTTTGTTTGGCGAAGTTCCATATGCTTTAAATGAGTTCGCTGTTCATAAGAGGGATACCGATCCGATGATCAAGATCCACACCTATCTCAATGGAGAATTCTTGAATACATACTGGGCGGATGGACTGATTGTAGCTACGCCTACCGGTTCAACAGGCTATTCGCTAAGTTGCGGCGGGCCGATTGTTTTCCCTGAATCGGGGAGTTTTGTGATAACTCCCGTGGCCCCTCACAACCTGAATGTACGTTCTATTGTTGTCCCGGATGATACTATCATATCCTTTGAGGTGGAAAGCCGGTCGGAGAATATCATCTGCGCCCTTGATTCCCGCCGGGAGATAGTAGGAAAAAGCGTACAATTAGCGGTACGTAAAGAAGTTTTCCAGTTAAATCTCATCAGGCTGAGCGAGAATAACTTCCTGCAAACCATACAAAACAAGCTGATGTGGGGACTTGATAAGCGTAATTAGGCCAATATTCAATGGCAATACGCGACGAATACAACCAGGCCAGTATAAGCAGCCCTTTACAGCTGTTTTTTGTCTGATACAGCGTTAATTTAATGGCTATTGAATGAAAGAAAATGGCTATTTTCCCGTTCTAATTTAATTCGGACTATTTACACATTTTACTGATATGAGGAAGAAGTTTTTTGCGGTAGTTATAGCTGTTGTTATAGCTTTTGCCGCTATCCCGGCATCTGCACAGGACGCTATCGTTCAGGAAGGGGAGTTTGGGGTCGGAATTGGCGGTGCTCATTATTTCGGCGATCTGAATACCCGTGCCCGCCTGAACAGGATCAAACCAGCCGCCACTATTTTTTTTCGCAAGAATTTTGGTAATTATATCGCTGCCCGGGTAGGCGCAAGCTTTGCACAGATCGGTTACTCTGATATTTATAATACGCATAACGAATACATGTATCGTCGCAACCTAAGCTTTAACAGCAACGTGTGGGAACTGACACTGCAGGGTGATTTCAATTTCTTCCGGTTCATGCCGGGCGAGCCGCAATACAATTTTACTCCTTACATCACGCTTGGGGCCGGGGTGTTCAGTTACGACCCTTATGCTTTTTTGAACGGCGAGAAGATCTATTTGCGTCCTGAAGGCACTGAAGGGCAGGGAAGAGCGGGAGTAACGCCTGCCCGCAAGCCCTATAGCACCATGGCCATCAGTTTCCCGATAGGCGGAGGTATCAAATATTCCATCAATGAAAGGATCAATATAGCTTTCGAAGTATTGCACCGTATTACCAGTACCGATTACCTCGATGATGTAAGTACTACTTATGTTGACCCTTCTGTATTCTGGGATCCTGCATCACAACTTCCGCCGCCCGCAGCTTATTACTTACATGATCGTTCTTATGAAACGGGTGAGCCTATCGGTATAGCCGGCCGGCAGCGAGGCAACAGCAAGCAAAAGGACCAGTTTGTGACAGCGATGTTCCATCTTACTTTCAACCTGCAGTCGTACAGGTGCCCGAGTGCTAACTAATTTTTTAAAAGCCTGTTTAATTAAACAGGCTTTTTGTTTTTTCGGCGGCAGGTCTTTTGATATTTTTCTATATAAAAGGTTTTTTGAAAGAGAATCTCGCATTATTAAACCAATGATTGGGGTGTAAGTCTATTCCTCTTTGCATTATAAATTACAAAACCATTATTATGCGGCCTGCAATAACCCTTGTCAGTTTATTAACCATCCTCTTTTTAAGCTTTACTACGTCAAAGCATGTTCATTTAAATGAAACAAGTGAGCTACAACGATGGAAATTCATCGGCGATAAACGGGTAGATTTTGGTGTTGACCGGGATGTGATCCATCTGGGCAAGATGAAAGATGATTTCCGGAAACTGATGATCAAAGTAACGGATGGACCTGTGAAAATGCTGGATATGAAAGTCTATTTTGATAATGGTGGTGTGCAGGATGTGCAGATAAGGACTTTGATCTCTCAGGGTGGCTCCAGCCGGGTGATTGACCTGGAAGGCGGGTTGCGCCATTTGTCCAAAATTGAATTCTGGTATGAGACCGTTGGTTTTGCCAAAGGGAAAGCACGGGTAGCTGTCTGGGGAAGAAGATAAAGAGCGGTAATCTTTTTGTAAGCCGGGAGATTTCCCGGTTTTTTTATTTCATATTAGTCCTGTCTGCCTCAAATCTGGACGGTATATAAATCCTTATCAAAATCTACTTAATCTGTTACCTTTGCTCCCCTGAATTTCATTATGTCCCAGTTGCTGGAAAAGATAGACAAAGGCCATTTACCCCGGCATATAGCCATCATCATGGATGGTAATGGTCGCTGGGCGAAGGAGCAGGGGCAAGACAGGCTTTACGGTCATTTTCATGGAGTTGAAAGTGTAAGGAATATTGTAGAAGGCTGCGCTGAACTTGGCATTGAATATCTTACCTTATATGCTTTTTCTACTGAGAACTGGGACAGACCTGAGTATGAAGTAGTAGGGCTAATGGAACTCCTCGTAAATACTATCCGGCAAGAAGCAGAGACATTACACAAGAATAACATCAGGCTGCATGTGATCGGTGACATGAGTATGTTGCCGGGCTATGCAAAAAAAGAGTTGGACGAGGCACTGGAGATCACCAAAAAGAATACAGGTCTTAACCTGGTGATGGCGCTCAGCTATAGTGGAAGATGGGAACTGCTGAATGCCGTAAAAAATATTGCGCATGAGGTAAAACAGGGCCGTCTGCAGGTGGAAGAAATTGACCAGGATGTATTGCAAAGATTTTTAACCACAAGCAATTTTCCCGATCCTGAACTTATGATCAGAACCAGTGGTGAATACAGGATTAGCAACTTTCTGCTTTACCAGCTGGCTTATGCAGAACTATATTTTACCAATGTTCGCTGGCCGGATTTCAGGAAGGAGAACCTTTACGAAGCTATTCTTGATTTTCAGGGCCGGGAAAGACGATTTGGAAAGACCGGGGAACAGGTAAAGAAGGAATCTGTAAGTCAATAGGTCAAAAAGGTCGAACAAGGGTCAAATCACTTGACTGTGATTACATAGGATGACTTTTATGACTTCTTTGACAGAAAGCCCTGAACACTTTCGGTATTTAACCTTTAATTTGCCGCGGCAACTAAGCTTGCGGCTTATTTATAAGAAACACATAACAAGCTGATTGCAATACCCGTTCGGCGGGTCTGATTGACTGAACTACATTAACATGCGACAATTTTTACTTCGTATCAGTGTTTTTTTGATAGCTGCGATGACATCCGTGCTAAGTGTACATGCACAGGAAGATACTTCAAAACCTACATCCATTGATCCCGACCTTTTAGCTATTGAAAATGCCCGTATCCCTAAGGAATATACCGTAGCGGGTATCAGCATTACAGGGATACATCACCTGGATACTTCCATCGTGCTTTCCATTTCCAGCATACAGATCGGCGATAAAATAACCATTCCGGGAAGCGATGTATTCGCAAAAGCCATTCAGAACCTGTGGAGGCAAAAATTATTTTCCAATGTTCAGATATTTATTACCAAAGTACAGGGGGATAATATCTGGATAGAAATGGCAGTAACAGAGCGTCCGCGCCTTGGCAATTTTAAATTTATCGGGACCAAAAAGTCTGAAGAAGAAGAATTGCAGGGTAAGATTGGCCTGGCCAAGCAAACGATCATTACCGAGAATATGCGGAGAAATATCGTTGAAGTAACAACAAAATATTACAAGGATAAGGGTTTTCAGAATACAACGGTCAGGATAGAGGAAAAACCAGATCCTACATATGCCAACTCGAATTTCATCACTATTTACGTGATTAAAGGAGGTAAGGTGCGTATCGACGGAGTCAGGATATTTGGTAATGAAACAATAGAAGAGTCAAAGATCAAGAAGCAGTTGAAGGGAACCAAGGAAATGACCAAGCTGACCCTGAATCCAGTGACGGTTTCCAGTCCATATGGAGAAATAAAGAAACCAAGTTTTAAAAGCTATATAAAAGATTGGGGGTTTCTCTCTCTGAGTAAAACAAAAGAAGTATTAGACCCTTATTTCCGGTTCAAACTATTTGCTTCTGCGAAGTTTGATCCTAAAAAATACGAAGAGGATAAAGAAAAAATATTAAAATATTATAACGCAAGGGGCTATCGGGATGCACAGATCGTAGCAGATACAATATTCAGCGACACTACGATCAGCAAGACCAAATTATATGTAGATATTAAAGTAAATGAAGGCAGAAAATATTACTTTGGCAACATCACCTGGAAGGGTAATGCTAAATACCCTGATTCGTTGCTGAATGCCATCCTCGGTATCAATAAAGGGGACGTTTATAATCTTGACGTATTAAATAAACGCCTTGGCAAAGAACTGTCGCAGGAAGGTGGTGATATCAGTGGTTATTACATGGATGATGGATACCTGTTCTTCCGCGTAGAGCCTGTTGAAACCGCTGTGTATAATGATACGATCGATCATGAAATAAGAATTACAGAAGGTCCGCAGGCGAGAATAAAGAATGTGACTATTTCCGGCAATGACAGGACGAAAGACCATGTAATACGCCGCGAGTTAAGAACAATACCCGGTGAACTGTTCAGTCGCAGTGACCTGATTCGTTCACAGCGTGAACTGGCTAACCTGAATTATTTCAACCAGGAAACCATTAACCCAGGAGTTGTCCCTAATGCAGAGGATGGCACGGTCGATATTAACTGGAAGCTGGAAGAAAAGTCCTCTGATCAGTTGGAATTATCAGCCGGCTGGGGTGGCGGTATTGGATTGACCGGTACATTGGGTGTTACCTTCAACAACTTTTCTATCAAGAATATCTGGAAGAAATCGGCATGGGATCCATTGCCAACGGGTGACGGCCAGAAATTAAGTCTCCGCGTACAGTCAAATGGCCGTGCTTTCCGTTCTTATAATTTCTCTTTCACAG
Source organism: Chitinophagaceae bacterium (assembly GCA_016787135.1). Classification (GTDB taxonomy): domain Bacteria; phylum Bacteroidota; class Bacteroidia; order Chitinophagales; family Chitinophagaceae; genus VBAT01. The sequence continues at coordinate 19,006 of JAEUVK010000053.1, forward strand.
AGCCCTGGCTTGGGGGCAAGAAAAGGAACTCATTTACTATAGGCTATAATAACAGCAAATATTCCAATTCCTTTAATCAGTATGGACAGATAGACCGGTCAAGGTCTGATACCAGTTATCTGAAAGTAAATGGGTTTTCCGTGGCACTTGGCAAGCAGTTGAAATGGCCGGATGATTATTTCAACCTGGTTTATACCATGAATTTTACCCAGTACAAGTTGAAGAATTATTATGCCTTCCAAAAGGACGACGGGACTTACCTGGATAGTGGTGTTTCCAATAATTTAAGCTTCAAGATCGCCCTGCAGCGTTCTTCTGTATATGATCCGATTTTCCCGCGGAGTGGCTCCAATTTTGTGGCCAGTGTTCAATTCACTCCGCCTTATTCTTTATTCAATCCTGATCTGGTGAATTCAGATAATCCTTATAAGAACCCTGAATATCACAAATGGCGTTTCAATGCTGAATGGTATGTGCCGATTGGCAAGCCAATGGGGGCAGATAAGAACCGTCAGTTCGTATTGAAAATGGCAGCGAAGTATGGGTTTATGGGCCGGTACAATAAAAAGCTGGATTACTCTCCTTTCGAACGTTTCCAGGTGGGTGATGCGGGGTTGACGAATAATTTCGGTTTGCTGGGATATGATATTGTAGCGCATCGGGGCTACCCGGTTTATGAAACTTCAGATCCCTCAGTGAACCCGGATCAGCAAAACGCCAACCGATTCTTTACCATTTTCAACAAATACCAGTTAGAGCTGCGCTATCCGCTGGTAACAAATCCCGGCAGTACGATCTATGGTCTTACTTTCTTTGAAGCGGCCAATGGCTGGTATAACTTTAAAGACTATAATCCGTTCAGACTTCGCCGCAGTGTAGGTGTAGGTATGCGTTTTTTCCTGCCTATGTTTGGTCTGCTCGGATTTGACTATGGTATCGGTCTTGATCGCATCACACCGGGTGGCGGATTGAAGAATGCTTCCAGGTTCACATTTATGCTGGGCTTTGAACCGGAATAACACATAGCTAGCCGACCGAGGAGGGGCTGATGCCTGACAACTATTTATAATTAACTATCATCTTTATTAATCATAAAAACTTTAGTGATGAAGAAGATAATGATCGCTGCCTGCTGCCTGCTGTTTGCAGCAACGGCTTCTATGGCTCAGAAATATGCCATAATTGATACACGGTATATTTTAGATAAGATGCCGGATTATAGCAAAGCTCAGAAACAGCTGGATGATATTGCAGCAGACTGGCAAAAGGATATTGATGCCAAGCAGGTAAGTCTCGACAAAATGTATAAAGACTACGAAGCGGAACAGGTCATGTTGAGCGATGATCTGAAGAAAAAAAGAGAGGATCAGCTCTTTTTAAAGGAGAAGGAATTGCGTGACCTGCAGCGTCAACGTTTTGGTTTTGAAGGCGATCTGTTCAAGAAAAGACAGGAGCTTATCAAACCGATACAGGACAAGGTTTACAACGCCGTGCAGAAGATAGCTGTAGCCCGGGGCTATGATTTTGTGCTGGATAAAAGTGAGGGAATTACCATTATCTTTGCCGACCCTAAATTGGACAAGAGCGAAGATGTATTGAGAGAACTGGGAGTAAGGTAAACAATATTGCGGGTTGACAAAATGTTAAAGAAAAGCAAACTGACAACTGATAACGGGAATCAATACTCTATTCAAAGCAAACTTTAAATCAAAACAATAAAGCCTCCGCCTTGCGGGAAAAGGAAAGAAAAAACACATTTATGAAAAAATTGCAAGTTCTGGCGATAGTGGTTGTGATGCTGATCACAAATAATGCTATGGCACAAACAAAATTCGGTTATATAAGGGTAGATGATGTGGTGGCGCTGATGCCGGCTACAGCCAAAATTGATTCTTTACTGGAACTTTACCAGCGAGATACTATTCAACCGGAATATTCAAGCCTTGTAGAACAATACCAGTTCAATGATAGTCTTTACAGAGATTCATTGAAGACCCCTAAATCAGTAAGAGATGAGATCGCCAAAAAATTACCCGGATTGATCTACCAGATACAGAACTGGCAGCAAATATCGCAGCAGGCCCTCGAAGCCAAACAGAACCAATTGCTGTCCCCCATTTATAACGAAGTATATACAGCTATCAGGGCTGTAGCCAAAGAAAAAGGCTATACGCATGTACTCAACAAGGAGGCTTTCCTGGTAGCACCGGAGGGTGATGATATGATAGTTGCCGTGGCTACTAAATTAAAATTAAAATTGCCTCCGCAATTGCAGCAGGCAGCTAAACCGGCGGGAGCCCGGTAAGACGACATAGACAACACATTTGAGAGCCCGTTTCAGAAATTCCTGAAACGGGCTTTTTTATACAGGGCAGTGATATGATAATTCATGCGGATGAAATACTCTCTTTGCGGGATATATCCTATTTTCACAGGACAAGATGACTCGATAGTGTGTCAAATATGTGTAATTGCTAAATAGCTCATTAATTATGAAAAAGAAATTATTCGCTTTGCTTGCTTTTACCTGTGTTATTCTGATCGGATCGGATGCGAAGTCTCAAACATTTAAAGCAGGAGTATTTGATATTGACCTGATGGTGCAGGCGATGCCTGGCTACCGGGCTGTAGATAGTCTTATGCAGATATATGAAACAGATTCGCTGGGGACAGAATACCAGTATTATGAATTGGAATACAAAAGACTTGATAGTACTTATAAAGTCGATTCCGGATTAGTAGCGGCAGGATTGAAATCAAAAGGGTTGCTGGATCGTGTGGAAGAAGACAGAAGAAAAGTAGCGCTCAATCTCGTTTACTGGCAACAGATAGCACAAAATAAATCTAATAATAAAAGGGGTCAGTTGGCACAGCCTTTATATGAGGTGGTGGCCAATGCGTATATAAAAGTGTTAGGCCGCAAAAAATACAGTATCATATTGAAACCTCAGACCTATGAGAGAGGCTTTACTATTGATAATATCTTTCTATCGGTAGCAAGAGAACTGAAACTGTCACAATTGCCGCAGGAGTTATTGGGTTTAGGAGCAGATCCGGATGTAATAGTGAAACCTCCCACTGGTGTAAAGCCTAAGACGAAATAATGTTTACTTCTGCTATCAGTAGCTTTGATGAGTAAATGATAACTAATGCAAAACCCTATTGGTGTTTTCGATTCAGGTTATGGTGGTTTGACCGTATTGAAAGAGATTGTCAATAAACTTCCGCAATACGATTATATTTATCTTGGTGATAATGCAAGATCACCTTACGGTAACCGTTCGTTTGATACAGTCTATCATTATACCTTAGAATGTGTAGAATGGTTCTTTAGGCAGGGGTGCTCTTTGGTTGTGCTGGCCTGTAATACGGCTTCTGCAAAAGCATTGAGGACCATCCAGCAGAATGATCTTCCCGGAATTGCTCCGGACAAAAGGGTGCTTGGTGTGATAAGACCAACAACTGAGATCATCGGGAATTTTTCAGAAACAGGAAGTGTAGGCATACTGGCTACCAATGGAACCGTCGCCTCACAGTCATATCCCGTAGAGATCGATAAGTTCTTTCCGGGCCTGAAAGTTTACCAGGAGGCCTGTCCAATGTGGGTGCCGTTGGTAGAGAATAATGAATATGACAGCCATGGCGCTGATTACTTTATTAAAAAGAACCTGAACAGTCTTTTTGAAAAAGGAGAAAATATTGATGTAGTGTTGCTGGCCTGCACGCACTATCCTTTGCTTAAAGAAAAGATCGAAGAACACCTGCCTGTAGGCGTAAAACTTCTATCGCAGGGTGAAATTGTAGCTGATAGCCTGGCCGATTATCTTCATCGCCATCCTGAGATCGAAAATAAGTGTAGCAAGAATGGGACCCGGGTATTCTATACCACTGACGCTACCGAAGATTTCGACAATCATGCCACCACTTTTTTCGGAGAGGCTGTCCAGTCTGCTCATCTCGACCTTGAAACTCAATAAATTGGTGATCAGTGGGCGGAGCCTACCTTAAACTTTCTTGTTCCTGACTTCTGACTTATGGCCTCATTCCCTTACCTTTGCCGTCCTTTCACAAAACAATGGGTGTGGTGACCTGTTGTAAAATTGAAACCGGCCTGCTTCTCCCGGGCTATATTCAAAACAGTGAAAAAAAGATAAAACAATGAAACGTACATTTCAACCTCATCGCAAGCGCCGTAAATCCATTCATGGTTTCCGTAAGCGTATGCAGACTGCCAACGGACGCAAAGTATTGGCCAGCCGACGTGCCAAAGGCCGTAAGAAGCTGACTGTTTCTGACGAGAGGAAATTAAAATAAAAAAACGACTCAGCCTTCCTTTAGGGGGCTGACAGAGAATCAGATATTTTGTAATAGCCCCTTTATTGGGGCTATTTTTGTTTTTCGAAATTAGTGTATAAGCCTGTGGCCAGACAATTTACTCTTGGGAAAAAAGAAAGGCTGAAAAGCCGGAAAAGCATTGAGCAGTTATTCAATGAAGGGAAAAAGATCAATCTTGTTCCGTATAGGATATTTTATACGCTTAGTCCTCTGGCAGATGAAAGGGTATTGCTTTTTGGTGTGGGTGTATCGGCGAAAAACTTTAAGAGAGCTGTTGATAGAAACAGGATAAAAAGACTCATACGAGAGGCCTATCGTTTACAGAAGTTATCGTTGCTGGATAAATTAAAGGATGGGAATTTACAGTTAAATGTTTTTTTTATTTATACCGGCAAAGAACTGCCTGAATACAAAGACGTGTATCAGAAGATTGGAATGGTATTAAACAAAATGGAGAAGATAGTGTCCGGATGAAAACATTTCTGCGCATATTGAGCCTTCCGTTCATTGCCCTGATCAAAATATATCAATGGGTCATCTCTCCATGGATAGGGCCTAAATGCCGGTTCACTCCTACCTGTTCGCATTATGCAGCGGAGGCCTTAAAGAAGCATGGGCTTTTCAAAGGCCTGTGGCTGGCCATCATAAGAATATCCCGTTGTCATCCATGGGGAGGCAGTGGCTATGACCCCGTGCCATAGTTTTTTATTGGCAGGAATAAATGATTTTCAGGCCTTCGTAAAAGGGGAAAAACTTAGCAAGATTTGGGTAGGCCAGGGCTATGCGGACATTTATTTTTGTTCTGTCAAAATGAAACCGCCAGAAAATGAAACAGCAACAGCGTATTGACTTTGAACGTATAGCAGAAGCGATTAATTATATAAAAACCAATTTCAAGTCCCAGCCGGATCTTGTTAAAGTGGCTGAAAAGATACATGTAAGCCCATTCCATTTTCAGAGATTGTTTACAGACTGGGCGGGGGTAAGCCCTAAGAAATTTCTTCAGTATATAAGTGTAGAACATGCCAAGAATATTCTGAAAGAGAAACAGGCCACTTTGTTTGATGCGGCATTTGAAACAGGTCTTTCGGGTACTGGCCGGCTTCATGATCTCTTTATAAAGATTGAAGGGATGACCCCGGGAGAGTTTAAGAATGGCGGCGAGAACCTGTTGATCAATTACAGCTATGCAGAAAGCCCTTTTGGTAATATACTGGTAGCATCCACCGCAAAAGGGATCTGCTTTATGGCATTTGCAGATGACGAAAAAAAAGCTTTGCAGGACCTGCATGCACATTTCCCGGGGGCACAGTTCAGGCAGGTGGTTGATCTTATTCAGCAGAATGCGTTATACATTTTTACACAGGACTGGAGCAAACTTCAACAGATCAAACTTCATTTAAAGGGGACAGATTTTCAATTGAAAGTATGGGAGACACTCCTGAAAATACCGATGGGACAATTGACAACATACGGAACTATTGCACAAAAAATCAGGAACCCGGAGGCTTCAAGAGCTGTCGGAACTGCTATCGGGAATAACCCGGTTGCTTTTTTGATACCATGTCACAGGGTCATTCAATCCACTGGAACCATCGGCGGTTATATGTGGGGGCCGACGAGAAAAACAGCTATGATAGGCTGGGAAGCTGCTAAAACTTCTTCAGAAAACTAATACTGCATTTCTCTTTGATGCGGGATTTCTTGCTGAGTTTTTAATATTCACCAAATTTTATACAAATGAGAACATTCATTTTAATTCATGGCTCATGGCATAGTGCATGGAACTGGCATAAAGTGATCCCTTTGCTGGAAAAACAAGGTCATAGAGCCATTGCGATTGATCTGCCCGGTATGGGCAGGGACAAAACGCCTATAGAGCAGGTAAAGATGAGAACAACGGTAGAAAAGATTTGTGAGCTGATAGACAGTATTGAGGGAAAAGTAATTCTTGTTGGCCATAGCAAGAATGGTGTTATGATATCACAAGCGGCAGAGCACAGGCCTCATAAGATCGAAAAACTGGTTTACCTGGCGGCGTATTTAATACCGGATGGAAAAACACAAAGAGAATATTCCTTGCAGGATACTGAGGGAGTACTAAAGCCCTATGTAACCATGAATGAGGAACTAAATGCTCATACATTGCGACCAGAGATTTACAAAGAAGGATTATATGCCGATTGCGATGACTATATAACGGAACTGGCAAAACTACTCTTGAGCCATGAACCAGTAGAATCAGGAATCACTCCTTTACAACTTACAGCGAAGAATTATGGTCGTGTACCCAGGTATTACATTGAATGTTCAGAAGACAAAGCAGTCACTCCGTACATTCAGAAAAAAATGTACACGGAAACACCATGTAAGAAAGTATATACAATGGCAACCAGTCATTCACCTTTCTTCAGCCAACCACAGGAATTAACCGATATTTTATGTGAAATAGCGCTGGCCAAAGAACCTGTCATTCATACTGAGAAAGTATTCAATTGATGAAGTGATCAGGAAAGAAAAGCGAAAAAAAGCCGCCCCGATACTTCGGGGCGGCTCTATGTTTTTAGTTAACAGCTACAGTTTCTGCTTTTTCAAACAGCTTGCTTACTTTTTTCCAGTCTATCACATTCCAGATCGCTTTCAGGTAATCAGGACGTTTGTTCTGGTATTTCAGGTAATAGGCATGTTCCCATACATCCACTCCGAGAATAGGTGTGCCTTTTACTTCGGCAACATCCATTAGCGGGTTATCCTGGTTGGGGGTAGAAGTTACTTCAAGTTTACCGTCTTTTATGATCAGCCATGCCCAGCCTGAACCAAAACGTGTAGCACCTGCTGTATTAAATTTTTCCTGGAATGTTTCAAAAGAACCGAAAGCGGCATTGATTGCATCGCCTAATTTCCCTGAAGGCTTTCCTCCGGCGTCAGGTCCAAGCAATTCCCAGAAAAAACTGTGGTTCCAATGACCACCGCCGTTGTTACGTACAGCCGGAGATATCTTCCCGGCATTCTTTATTAATTCTTCCAGTGATTTATTCTCATGCTCGGTGCCGGCGATCGCATTATTCAGGTTGGTAACATAAGCCTGGTGGTGTTTACCATGGTGTATTTCCATGGTGAGTTTGTCAATATACGGCTCTAATGCATCATGTGCATAGGGCAGTGCTGGTAATGTAAATGCCATAACTAATTTATTTTAAATTTCAGGTTGAAGGTTTTGTTCTGAAAGAATAACAAATTTACAGGGATATGGTTGAAATCACGGCCGGGCGTACTATTTCTTTTCTTATCTCGTAAATCACTTTTTTAACCGGGTCAGTTTCTTTCCTTTTTCTGTGAATATTTCTACTATACCCCTCGTCTCCAGGTCAAGACGTATGGAAATAGTGTACCAGGGAATGGATCTTTTAAAACCCGGCATCTTGTTCCTGATAATTTTTACTACATCATCTGTTATTTCTGTGAATGTTTTTCCTTTACTTCCTTTCAGGCTTTGAAGAATCGCGGTTTTGAAAGGCGTATAAATATCACTGTCAATTGCAAATGCAGTTCCTGTTCGCGGATGTGTCAGTATGATCTTTTTATCTTTTGAGAGCATAGCTTTTGCATCATCTTTTCTTTTGAAAGAATTCTTTCATCAGTTGTGCGCATTCGTCTTTTAACACGCCTCTTACCAATTCAGTCCTGGGATGAAAGGGCCAGTTAGTGCCTGTGACTCTTTTATACCCGTTTTTTTCATCATCCGTACCATACACCACTTTCCCGATCTTGCTCCAGTACAAGCCTCCCGCACACATCAGGCAAGGCTCTACGGTTACATATAAAGCAGCTCCGGACAAATATTTGCTGCCCAGAAAACTAAAGGCAGATGTCAGGGCGATCATTTCTGCATGGGCGGTGGGATCATTTAGCTTTTCTGTCATATTATATCCGCGTGCAATGACCTTTTCATTCAGCACTACCAAAGCCCCGACAGGTACTTCGTCCTCTTCAGCCGCCCGCTTAGCTTCTTTGAGCGCCAGCATCATATAGTACTCATCCGTCATGATATACCGAAATTACGGAAGCTGTGTAAAAAATTGCCGGAACGGCTGTGGTTTATATAAACAGTTGTTTGTAGAAAAATGATGATAAAATGTTAGGTTTCTCTCCGTCCGGGAACTTCTATTCCCTTACTTTTGCGCAATTTGTTTAACCGCATCCGGGCCCACTTTAAAGCAGGGCCTACCACAACAAAAAATGCCAAAAGACAACTCCATTCATTCGGTTCTCATTATCGGTTCGGGTCCCATTATCATCGGTCAGGCTTGTGAGTTTGATTATTCCGGCACACAGGCAGCAAGGAGTTTGCGTGAAGAAGGGATCAAAGTGATCCTCATTAACAGCAACCCAGCCACTATCATGACAGATCCTATGATGGCAGACAGGGTTTACCTGCTTCCTCTAACTGTTGAAAGTATTGAACAGATATTGGAGGAAAACCAGATCGATGCAGTGCTGCCAACCATGGGAGGCCAAACAGCATTGAATCTTGCCAAAGAAGCAGAAGATCTTGGTATATGGCAGCGGTATAATGTGCGATTGATAGGTGTTGATATTAAAGCGATTGATAAGGCCGAGGACAGGGAAAAATTCCGCCAGTGGATGATCCAGCTTGGTGTGCCTGTCGCTCCGGCCAAAACAGCTAACTCATTTTTAGAAGGAAAAGAATTTGCACAGGAGATCGGTTTCCCCCTGGTGATCCGCCCATCTTTTACACTTGGCGGCACCGGCGGTGGCTTCGTGCATGATAAGAATGATCTTGACGAAGCGCTTAACAGGGGATTACAGGCATCACCTATTCACGAAGTGCTGGTGGAAAAAGCGGTATTGGGCTGGAAGGAGTTTGAACTCGAGCTATTACGTGATGCCAATGATAACGTGGTGATCATTTGCAGCGTGGAGAATTTTGACCCGATGGGGGTACACACAGGAGATTCTATAACTGTAGCTCCTGCAATGACACTGAGCGATACGGCTATGCAACTGATGCGTAATACTGCTATCATGATGATGCGTGACCTTGGAAATTTCGCCGGGGGGTGCAATGTACAGTTTGCGATGAGCCCGGATACAGAAGAGATCATTGCTATCGAAATAAATCCAAGAGTGAGCCGTTCGTCTGCCTTGGCATCCAAAGCAACAGGCTATCCTATCGCAAAGATCGCAGCAAAGCTTGCCATAGGTTATACGCTGGATGAACTGGAAAACCAGATCACTAAAACAACCTCAGCTTATTTTGAACCAGCATTGGATTATGTGATCGTCAAGATCCCCCGCTGGAATTTTGATAAGTTCAAAGGCGCCAATGACACACTCGGCTTGCAGATGAAAAGTGTGGGTGAAGTGATGGGCATCGGAAGAAGTTTTGCCGAAGCGGTGCAGAAAGCTTGTCAGAGCTTAGAGAATAATGCAGTAGGTCTTGGTTATTATGGTAAAAGCCTGATGCATGCCGATGAGTTGCTGGAATATATCAAGGTGCCAAAATGGGACCGCATTTTTCGTATTAAAGACGCTTTGATGGCGGGTATCTCTGTCGGCACCATTTCCAAAGCTACCAATGGTATTGACCGCTGGTTCCTGTATGAGATACAGAAGATATGCAATATCGAAAAGGAGATTGCCAGGTATGACCTGGAGGATTTGCCAATAGAGTTGTTAAGAGAAGCCAAAGTAAATGGCTTCAGTGATGAACAGATCAGCAGGATACTGGAACATGGTGATGAAGAAGATGTTTATAAAAAGAGAAAGGCTGCAGGCATAACAAGGGTTTATAAAATGGTAGATACCTGCAGTGCTGAATTTGAAGCTAAGACCCCTTACTTCTATTCCACTTTTGAAGAAGGACACTACAACGAAAGTAAAATCTCGAATAAAAAGAAGATCATCGTACTCGGTTCAGGCCCCAACCGGATTGGCCAGGGGATCGAATTTGATTATTGCTGTGTACATGGATTGTTGGCTATAAAAGAGTGTGGCTATGAAGCGATCATGGTGAACTGTAATCCTGAAACAGTTTCAACTGATTTTGATGTTGCTGATAAATTGTATTTTGAACCTGTTTACTGGGAACACCTCTGGGAGATCGTAGAGCATGAAAAACCGGAAGGGGTGATCGTGCAGCTAGGCGGGCAAACTGCTTTAAAGCTTGCAGAGAAATTGCACGAAAAAGGAATAAAGATCATTGGTACATCATACGATAGTATGGATATTGCTGAAGACCGCGGCCGCTTCAGCGATATGCTGAAAGAACTGGGTATCCCTTACCCGGATTACGGAACAGCATACGATGTGGACGAGGCAATTGAGGTAGCCAATAAAGTAGGTTATCCGGTATTGGTCCGTCCTTCTTATGTTCTCGGCGGACAAAGGATGAGGATCGTACTGAATGACGAGGAAGTGGAAAAGGCGGTAGTGAGCTTATTAAAACACATTCCGGGAAATAAAATATTAATTGATCATTTCCTTGACCGTTGCCAGGAAGCAGAGATAGATGCCATCTGTGATGGAGAGAAGTTCCATGTGATGGGTATTATGGAACATATTGAACCGGCAGGTATTCACAGTGGTGATAGCAATGCAGTGCTTCCTGCTTTCAACCTGACGCCATTGGAGATACAGGATATGGTAGATTACGCCAAAAAGATCGCACTGGAACTGAAAGTAAAAGGGCTGATCAACATCCAGTTTGCGATCAAAGAAGGTAAAGTATATGTGATCGAAGCGAACCCGAGAGCATCACGCACTACCCCATTTATTGCCAAAGCCTATCAAAAACCCTATCTCAACTATGCTACTAAAGTGATGATGGGTGAAATAAAAGTCCCGGATATTCCGGAAGAAAAGCATTTGGATGGCTTTGCGATCAAGGAGCCGGTCTTCAGCTTCAATAAATTCCCCGGGGTTAGCAAGGAGCTTGGACCCGAAATGAAATCAACCGGTGAGGCGATCCGGTTCATTAAAAACCTCCGTGACCCTTATTTCAGGCAATTGTATAAGGACAGGAGTATGTATCTGAGCAAATAAAATACAGGAGATTCTTTGTGAAAAGCTGTTCAATCCGGACAGCTTTTTATTTTTAAATTGCAGGTATGAATAAGGAACTGCAATCGATCATACGCAACCTGCAAAATACACTGAACGGCGAACCCTGGTTTGGCAGACCGGTTTATGCTTTGCTGGAAGAGACCGATCCTGCGGTTGTATATAAAAAACCTGATGATAATTCCCATTCATTGATCGAGCTCCTTTATCACATGATCACCTGGGCAGAGTTTGCTTTGAAGCGGGTTGAAGGAGACAAAGAACAAGACCTGGCAGCTTTCAAAAAAATGGACTGGCGGCATATTGATCCTGCTGTTCATACATGGGAAAATGGATTGCAGCAATTACAGAAAGTACATGCAGATCTTGTTGCTTTATTACAGACAAAGACCGATGATTTCTTAAAAGAAATTGTCGATTACAGGAAATATAATTTCCGCTTCCTTCTCAATGGACTGATCCAGCATAACATTTATCATGCCGGTCAGATAGCTTACGTTCATAAACTGGTCGCCTGACCAGTTCTTTTCTTCAGAGTAGCAAAGAGCATGAAGTGTGCAATGGCTGTTCGGATTTGCCTTTCGTGTTTTAGCGTATACTTATACCCGGTAAGTAGTATTTTTTGTAAGTGAAAGGCTAATTACCTTTTACAATGCCTTTTCCTGTGGTTTATTTCTGGAGACAGGTGCCATTTCTCCGGTATTTGGTGCCCTTGATAGCTGGTATCGTTATACAATGGCACGGCCAGTTGCCCATAGCTGCTTTATGGATGCTGGCGGGCATAGCTTTCATTTTCACACTTTCCTTCTTTGCAGTTCCATTTTTTAAACGCTATAAATTATCCTGGCTGAATGGTGCGTATGCTTCAGTACTCTTTATTTCCATTGGAGCCTTACTGGCATGGTATCATGATATCCGGAACAGTAACAGGTGGTTCGCCAAACACTATTCACAAAACTTTTCAATTGTTGTTTCATTGGATGAACCGCTGGTAGAGAAAACAAGATCGTTCAAAGCGGATGCAAGTGTACGCTATGTACTTATCAACAACCAGGTAAACCCGGTAAAAGGGAAAGTCATTCTCTATTTCCGAAAAGACTCCTTATTGCCGGAACTTGATTACGGATCAATGATCGTACTGAATAAGTCATTACAGGAAATAAGGAATTCAGGTAACCCGGGAGGGTTTGATTATAAACGATACGCTTTATTCCAGGATATTACTCACCAGGCATACCTGAAACCGGATGAGTTTCAGATCCTGAATAAAAGGCAGACAAACCTTTTTCAGCGGCTATTCTACCCGGCAAGAGAAAAAGTATTATCTGTTCTGCGGAAAAATATAAAAGGGGATAAAGAGGCTGGCTTAGCTGAAGCTTTATTGATCGGATATAAAAATGATCTGGATAAAACGCTGGTGCAGTCTTATACTAATACCGGCGTGGTTCATGTTATTGCTATTTCCGGGTTGCATATCGGGCTGATTTATGGGTTGCTTGCTTTGCTGCTGAAGCCACTCAGGAAAACAAGATATGCCCGATGGTTGACCCCGTTACTGATCATTGCCGGGCTATGGGCGTTCAGCTGGCTGGCCGGTGGCCAGCCTTCTGTACTTCGTTCGGCTGTCATGTTTACCTGTATTGCGCTGGGCCAGTCTTTCGGCAGAAATACTTCCATCTATAATACATTAGCCTTTTCTGCATTCATTTTATTATGCTATAACCCTTATTGGTTATGGGATGTCGGTTTCCAGCTTTCTTACGCAGCAGTATTGAGTATTGTGATCTTTATGAAACCGGTCTATAACTGGTTTTATATAAAAAATAAGATACTTGATTTTTTCTGGAAATTGAATGCAGTGACATTAGCAGCACAAATACTTACTTTACCCGTAAGCCTTTATCATTTTCACCAGTTTCCGGGCTCATTCTGGCTCACCAATTTTCTCGCTGTACCGCTTTCCAGTCTTATACTGGTAGGAGAGATACTGCTTTGTATCGTTTCGTTTGTTCCGCCTCTTGCGTTGCTTTTTGGTAAAATACTGGCATGGCTGATCTGGGTGATGAATTCTTATATTGAGAGAATAGAAGAATTGCCTTTTGCTTTATGGGATGGTTTGCAGATCAGCTTCATTCAGATGATCTTGCTGTTTGGTTTTGCAGCGGGTATGGGCTATTGGCTGTTAGAAAAAGTAAAGCGAGGGGTTGTGGCCGCACTGGTCTGCCTTTTGGTTTTTGCTGTTCTGCGTTCTTACTCATTTATTGTTGCCAGCCGGCAAAAAAAGATCATAGTTTACAATGTGCCACAACATAGGGCTATTGACTTCATTGATGGAAGGCATTACCTGTTCACCGGTGATTCCGACCTGGTGGCTGATGACTTTGCCCGGAATTTTCACCTGAAGCCATCAAGGGTGTTACACCGGATAGGGCCAACGGAAGAAATAAATGATCTTTTTAAAGGAAGTAATTATATGGTCTATAAAAGTAAAATGATATTATTGGTGGACAGGGCGATCTATTTTAATAAGCCAGAAGAAAGGAAAGCGATTGACCTGCTGATTATTTCTAAGAACCCGGGACTATATATACCCATCCTTTCACACGCTTTTAATATCAAACAGGTTGTTTTTGACGGCTCTGTTCCATTCTGGAAGCTGCCTTACTGGAAAAGTGATTGTGATTCGCTCCATATTCCCTACCATGACGTCAATGAAAAAGGTGCATTTGTGATGCACCTTGATAGATAAAGTAACAACCATGTCCGTTTACTTTTTCTTCAAAAGAAGTTTAGCATTTACCCAATTGTTAGATGCATCTATAAATGCCAGCATTTTATCGAAATTAGCTGCAGGTTCAAAACTGTGCAGGTAGTGTTTTTTAACTTTAATCGTTACCAGTTTGTCTGTGCTGGTTGCCTCGGTAGCAAATACACCGGTCTCATTTTCAACTTTCACATTCAGGGCTGCGAGGCCTTCTGCAGTGTAACCTTCCGGTATCTCCAGCTCGATCAGGTATTCAATGCTCCTGGCAAAGGCCATGTAAATATCAATATCCCTCTTGCGCTGCTCGTCTTTTACTGAAAGTGGTTGCCCCTGCATTTTGCCAATGTCTATGATGATATTATTGCCCGCTTTCTTGACCAGGCCTCCCATAGTGAAAGCGGAACTATAAATGAAATCAGGAGAAGTGTGCCTTACTCCAAGGTTTTTGACCTTTTGATCTTTCATATCAGTAATATCCTGTTCAAACCAGTCTTTGGCTTCTTTCAGAAAAGCATCCTTCTGCTTCTTCCTGGCTTCAGTAAAAGCATTCTTTACCTCTTCTACATATTTCTTACTCTTACTTCTCTTACCGTCTTCTAATTCTTCGATCAGGGACTTTTCTTCATTAAATGATTTTCGTTCTGACTCATAGTAATCTTCGTAAAGGATCAGGTTCTTTTGTTCGTCTTCCTTATAAATACCTTTCAGGGTAGTGGTGCGCTTCACTGTCAGTGCTGACCTGTCGTCTGTCAGTGAAAGATGCAGATCCTCCCTTCGTACATTTTTATCAGATGCGCTGGCTGGCACATTAGGGCCTGTGGTAATATTGGTAAGGCCGCTCATTTTTTTCATACTCATGATAGCAGCCGGGTGATCAAATGTAAAACTCTTTGTATTCTTTACTCCTTCTATGTACGAAGGCATCTGGAAGGGGATATCATAAATGGACTGGATAGAAAGGAATTTCTTACTGCCCGTCAGGTAGGCTGTCGATACAAGGTCGTTTGCATCCATGGCTTCATTTATCCGGAAGCCGGTGCGTACCTCGCTGATCAGGATAGCCGGGTCAATACCTGCAGCTTTCATGGTGCAAAACAGGGCAAAGGATAAGCCGTCGTATTCTTTTTGCCCGGAGTTAATAGTTTCAGACAATGCATCAATATTAAAATTCAGCAGGTAGTTGAAACGGAATGTATAAAACAGTAAAGCTGCTTTTTCATCATCGCTGAGACTGCTGAAATTAAGACCCATTTGCTTCGCTTTGCGTTTAGCACTGCTTTCAATATCATCGTACTGGGCTTTGGCGGCCTTCATCCAGTAACCGTTGTAATAACGGGTAGAGAACTGGTCAGCTTTATCATCAAGTGCCTCATCACTATTGAGACTTTTAGTTACTTCACCGGGTTTTCTTGTATCCAGGTACCGGCTGCCAAAACCGGAATAACCTAAAGAAATATTCATGCGTATGAATGGCAATTGCCTGACGGGAGCTACCCACAATGAGGTCTCAAACGGCGGAATATTTGTTTTCTCTACATCTACGATGATCTCCTTGTCGTCATTCTTGCTGACCTTTAATTCGGGGGCGCCGTTATAACTGCGGTATTCAATGGCAAATTTCTTTCCTAACTGCGCATGAAATGAAAGGCTGAGTATCGGAGCGTCGTCAAAAAGAAAAACACGGTATGCCTTTTCACTCAGGTCATTTGTCAATGTTTGCTCGGTCGCAATAAAGTAGTCAAGAATATCGCCGGGTTGCAGATCCGGAATGGCAACTTTCGCCTTTTTTTCTGACGAGGCATCTTTGGTTAGCACAATATCATCTGCATTAATTTCTTTGCTGGTCCCGTTGGGCTTGATCACTTTTACACCTACGTAGGTAGTCATTTTATCCGAAGCGAAGAACCCGCTTGTTTTAGCAAATTGGGTAAAACTGAACTCAGAATAATCGGTTACGGCATTTTTGTCATTAACTTTAATAATTTCTCTTACTATTTCAGTAATGCTTTGCTCTTTTTTGGCGCCAAAACCAAGTCCGTAAAAAGCGATCTTTGATTTACTGTCTGCTGTCAGTTCGGTGTGGTGGGCAATTACGACCTTGGAAGCAGTGGCATATTCCCGGGGAATGTCCTTTACCCGGAACTGCGGTTTATCCCATGCCCATATTTGTTTGCGCATCTCTTCGGATTCCTTCCGGTATTTCTCTGTTTCTTTAGATTGTGCATTAATAACGGTAGCTGTAAAAGCGGCGAATACCACCAAAGAAAAGATCCTCATAAAAATTCTATTTTTTCTGTGTAAGTACGATTTGCTGGTCATAAAAACTGGTAAGTTGTTGTATGTCCTTATTCCATTGGGAAAAATCTTCAGGCTTTATTTCAGTGTTGTCCAGAACTATCTCGTTTTTATAGATGATCTTTCCACCTGAGTTGGAATATGAAGCTAAAAAATTATACCCGGGTTGTTTGATCGCCAGTTTTTCCGGCAAGCTGTTTACGGCCTTATCAACCGGCAATTGTATCTCAGTTTCAAATACAAGGTTATTCTTAAAATCGAACCAGTAGGGCAGTTTTCGTTTGGCGGTATCTATTTTGAAGCCCTGAAGATTGCGCCGGTTGTCAATATCAAGGTAAATGTCTTTATCAAAAACAGTGACTACATCTTTCCATACAACATCATATTCTACTTTCAGGTCGGCATTGTAATTAGAAAGATTATCAATCTTCAGGTTGCTGATCTCAAAGTTTGATTTGCCTTCAGACAAAAATTGTTTTAAAGCATTATCCTGCTTATCTTGTTTGATATCATTCAGTGCCGTCAGCAGCCATTCTTTGTTCTCACCTTTCCAGACATGTACCACATGACCTTTCAGATTGTTCCCATCTATACTGAACCTGCGGGTCTCGGTAGCCGTATTTTGCATATGTGTGGCTAATGGAACTTTTTCCAGTAAATACTGGCTGCCATTTTCGATCAGGGTCTGTTTTCCCTGTATGCGTTCGGCTATTTCCCCAAAACCAATATACTTTTCAGTAGCGTCAAGATAAACAGGTTTCCCTTTATTCATCCAGGCACAGATCATATGATTATCCACGGATAAAGAGGGAGTACTGTAGTCGTAGGCAATGTGTTTGGTACCTATCCAGCATCTCCGGGCATCTAATTTTATCGAGCGGAGCATATTGGTCAGCAAATTTGCCATACCCTTGCAATCACCATATTTTTTTCTCAGTACTTCCTGCGCTTTTTCGGGCCTGAAGCCGGCAATGCCATTTTCAAAAGCGATGTAGCGGATGTTATCCTGTACCCATTGAAAGATCTTTTTTACTTTTTCTTCGTCGGTTGTTAGACCTGCCACGATCTCATCAGTTCTTTCTTTGACGACCTTCTCATCATCTCCTATTTGCTGTACAAGATTCTTATACCAGTTGTATTGTTCTTTCACGGTTTTGAAGTAGGTATGAGTCTCGTCCTTCGGCTGTGCTGACTTCGACAGTACAAGAATGTGCGGAGAATAGTAGGTTAGCCCAGGTGCAGAATGTTCACGGCTCAGTGCAGGAATATTATTTGTCGTATAAGTATAGACGGTTTCGTCTCCGTCCTGGCTGACATTTTTATGGATGTTGTATTTTTTAAAATTGTACTCTTTTATCTCCAGCTGCATCCAGGAAGGAATCCTCAATGTGATCTCCTGTTTTTCTATATCCTGATCATCCATAAAGAAAATATTGGTGAAATAGCGGGGATCAAGTGTTGTTTTTTTAAAAACCACTTCTGATGTGCTTCCTATTTTGAGCAATGGCAACTGAAAAAAGCAGACGTGCGCATCAGAGTAAAAAATACCATCCACATTGTGATATTCATAACGGGGAGTGATTCCGTGCTTTTTGGAATCATTCACATAGATATTGACATCATCAATGGTTTCATTGTCATTGTAAAATTCGGCAACAGGGATTTCCGTGCGATAGCTTTTGCAGGTATATAGTCTGCGGCTTTCTTCTTTAATCTGAACCGGGTGTTCGGAATTGCCTTTTACAAAACGGAATTCACGGGTACATTTACTGATCACCACATTCTTATCATCAGGCGAATCTGCCTGCGCTGCCACCAGTCCCGCAAGCCCGGTCATGGCAATAAGGATAAAGAGTCTTTTCATTCTTCAAATATATATATCGGCCACCTGAAATTTTAGTTCAAAACAATGAAAGATGACATGATTCTGATTCATTTTCTTCCCTTTAATTGGTCAATGATGCTTTTGTCATGAGCCTGAATTAGGCTACTTTTGCGACCTGCCAGCCAGTCGTTATTGCAGGCATTGCTTTCAAACGGTTGCCTGCCTTATAATTCATCAGTTTATGAAAAAGATCCAATCTGCGCTTATTTCTGTTTTTTATAAAGATGGCCTGGAAAACATTGTCAGGACCCTGGCCGGGTTAGGGGTTACTATTTATTCGACCGGAGGTACCCAGCAGTTCATCGAAAAAATGGGGATCAAAGTAGTGCCGGTGGAGGAACTCACCACCTACCCTTCTATCCTTGGTGGCAGGGTAAAAACATTACACCCTTCTGTGTTCGGCGGTATCCTTGGAAAAAGGGATGATGAGACGCACCTGAAGGAAATGAAACAGTATCATATCCCTGAGATCGATCTTGTCATTGTTGACCTATATCCCTTTGAAGAAACAGTAGCTTCCACTACGGATGAGAAAGCCATCATTGAGAAAATTGATATCGGCGGCCCCTCAATGATCCGCGGGGCAGCAAAGAATCATAAGGATGTGGCAGTAGTAGCAAACAAAGCTGATTATATTTTATTGGAAACAATACTTAAAGATCAGAAAGGGGAAACCTCCTTGGAGCAAAGGAGAACCTTTGCCATTAAAGCTTTTGATGTATGTACGGCATACGATACTGCGATCTCTAATTATTTCCACCATCTTTCTGTCACTACACCTTTCAATAAAGAAGAAAAAGCGATGCGGTATGGCGAAAACCCACATCAGAAAGCAGTTTTCTTCGGGAACCTCAGCGAATTATTTGACCAGTTGAATGGAAAGGAGCTCTCCTATAACAATCTTGTTGATGTGGATGCAGCTGTTCAGCTGATCGGGGAATTCAAAGAAATCACGTTTGCCATTATCAAGCATACCAATGTGTGCGGCGTAGCGCAAAGAGCTGCTGTAAAGGATTCATGGGATGCTGCTCTCGCAGGTGACCCCGAGTCTGCCTTCGGGGGGGTGCTGGTTTGCAACGGAATGATTGATAAGGCAACCGCCAATGCGATCAACGAGATATTTTTTGAAGTGCTGATCGCCCCTTCTTTTGATGAAGATGCTTTAGCTATATTGAAATCGAAAAAGAACAGGATCTTATTGCAATTAAAGGCGCAACCGCAGAATAAAGAAATGCACAAATCCCTGTTAAATGGAGTATTGATCCAGGGAGTGGACGAAGGAAATTATACTGAATGGAAAGAAACAGGAGGCCGGGAAACAACAGCCGTGGAAAAGAAGGATCTTGAATTTGCGAATCTTGTTTGCAAGCACCTCAAATCAAACGCCATTGCCCTGGTGAAAAATAAACAGCTTGTAGGTAAAGGTTGCGGCCAGACCAGCCGTATCGATTCGTTGCGACAAGCTGTAGAAAAAGCAAAGCAATTCAGCTTTGACCTCCAGGGGGCGGTAATGGCCAGCGATGCATTCTTTCCTTTCAATGATTGCGTAAAGCTTGGGCATGAGGCCGGGGTCACGTCATTTATTCAGCCGGGTGGCTCTATCCGCGATAACGACTCTATTGAATACTGCAAACAAAATAACCTGGCCATGGTCATAACCGGGATGCGGCATTTCAAGCATTAAAAAATAAATGAACTTTCCCGATTTTCAGAAATTCATTATACAGGCTTCAGAGCAATCACTGAAAAGGATAGCTGTTTTCAATCCACTCACTATTCATAAAAAGGGGACCAGGGCCAAGGCCATATTTAGCCTGGCATTGGTTTGTTTTTTCTGGGGAACCACCTGGATCGCTTCCAAGGAGGGGGTACGGTATATGCCTGCATTGCAAATGGCAGGTATGCGGCAATTGATGGGTGGAACTTGTTTTGTCCTTTTCTTTCTATATAAAAAAGAGGCCTGGCCCCGCGGCTGGACAGAGTGGCGACCGGTACTGATATTAAGCTTCCTGAATTTTTTATTAAGCAACGGTTTAAGTACATGGGGGGTGAAGTTCATTTCGGCCGGCCTCGGTTCTATTATGGGTGCCATCTTTCCCCTCTGGCTGGTGATTATTGGTTTGTTTACCGGGGGTAATAAAATGCCGAAGAAAGCTATTGCGGGAATGTTACTTGGATTTGCCGGTATTTGTGTGGTTTTTTATGAACACCTGCAGGATTTTTTTAAGGCCGATTTTCTATTTGGTATCGTCTTGTCACTTATTGCTACCTGGTCATGGGCCTTCGGCACGCTTTATACCAAAAAACATACAGCCACCTTCAATCCCTATTTCAGTCTCGGGCTGCAGATGGTGATATCGGGTATTTCATTAGTGCTGATGACAAAATTTACCGGCAACAGTATTCCATTGGCCAATATTCCCTGGCAGTCGTGGGCAGCGATGAGTTACCTTTTTGTTTTTGGTTCATTATTATCTTTCATTGCCTATATCTATGCGTTGAAGAATTTGCCAACAGAGCAGGTATCCATTTATGCTTACATCAATCCTATTGTGGCGGTATTGCTGGGCGCTGCGATCTTTTCAGAAAAGTTAACGGTATTCATCGCTGTCGGCGGGCTGGTGACACTGCTGGGAGTTTATCTTGTCAACAAAGCCTTTAAAGCCATACCGCCGCCAGAACAGCCGGAGACGGAAGGAATTTAAAATGTCTGGTTGCCAGTTGTTGCTGTCTCGCTAATAAACAGTTCATATACTTCTCTCCATCCTTTATACAACTTGTCCGTTCCTAAAAAGGGATTGTGCCAGATCATAATAAAATACCCGTTCACTGACCTTACTGCATTGAAGTAATGACGCATTTCTTCCAGCGCTTGTTCTGCCGTGAAATTTTGCTCGTAAAAAGAATTGGCATCCATATAACAAAAAGGGAACAACATCAGTTTCGTTTGCTCTTCTTTTTCCAGATCGTACCAGTAAAAGGGTGAAGCGACCGATGCCCGGAAACCATTGATGCTGCCATATCCCATAGAAAAGTCGAACTGAATGCCGTTACCCAGCAGCCGACGATAGCCTTCAGGCAAAGTAAAACGGATATAATGTTGCCGGGAAGAAACAACCGGGCTCCCGCTCAGTTTTGAAAGTGTATCCATTTCTTTTTTGAGCAAGGAAACATCATCTCCGCTTGCCCAGGAAGGATGAATGCCGATGGGATAACGGATCACCTGGTCCTGTATCAGCGCCTGCATTGCTTTGCAGGTGGGTGGAATATTCTTGTCATATTTCCCTCTCTTCTCCGGTACTAAAAAGAAATAATAGGGTTTCAGATTATACTTTTCATGCAGTTGGTTCATCCAGCCAAAGGAATCAAAGGGGTCTCTTTGTTTACCCCTTAAAACATTTACCCTTTCTTTTATCAATGACCATTCGCCTTTGAAAAAGGAGCGCAACAATCCTCCGGCATTTCTCCACCAGCCTTTGTGTTTATATGACCAGGCCATGTCGATATCGTATGTAGGCAGGAAGGTGAATGGCGGGTAGTGAGCGGTGAGTGGTGAGTCGGGGAATTTTTCCCTGACCAGATCTTTCAGCTTATGTAGCCAGACGCTGATCAGAGGAATGGTAAGAAAATCTTCTTTGTATGCCAGAGAATTCTCAAATGCATAGCGCCCATATATATCCTCTGTATGCGGCAGGTATTCTTCATAGCGGCTCAGCAGAAAAAATGAAGCAGCGAAAATGTCGAAAGGGAGGTCGCCTTCCGTTTTGAAAAAGGCCTTGTATCCATTGGTTTCAAAACAATCTATAGTCTGGGGTTGAATGGTACTCTCAAATAACAAACTATGCGGCAGTAACCAGCACTCTTCCCTGGTTAGTCTTTGGCTACCGTAGTTGATCTTGGGGCCGTTATACTTCGTTAATTCATCCGGGTCATTTGTAACGGACAAAGGCTCCCCCACAAGCTCTTTTCCAATAAAATTGCAGATATACCGGATGCGGCTTGTTGTATTATTTGTATAAAAGAGTATTCGCATTATTGCCTGAAAACATAGTAATCTGTTTGCGAGGTCTCAATAAATTTATATAATGAGAATAGACCTTTCGAAAGCTTTAGCATATTGTTTTTCTCTGGTATAGGATAAGGATGTTCTTCACGATTTACAAAAAAGGGCAGGTGCCGGGTCATTCGTTTTCTGATCCTGTTGTTCAGTTGAGAGCTGATTCTCTTTTTCACATGCGGTAATGATACGATCAATGTAATACCCCCCCCGATTTTATTCAACTTCTCAAATAGGCCCCGGCGCTGCTGCGGTTTTATATGCTCCAAAACGTCCAGCAGTAATAGCTGATTAAAATACCCATTGAGGTTTTCTCTGAGAATGTCCATGCAAGTAAAATCGCCTTCGTAGCCATTGCGTGAAAACAACTGCTGTGCGATTTCAATAAAAACATCGCTGGTGTCGGTTCCTTTAACTTTGTACCCTTTGCTTACAAGAGAGAAGGCCTGTCTTCCAAAGCCACAACCAATATCCAGAACTGTTTGCTCTTTGGTGAAATATTCCTTAACCAGTTTTTCCTGCAGGTCAATGCGTTCCTTCATTTCCCTGTAAACTCTTCCTTTCACATCATAATCTGTTGTCCAGTATTGAGGTTCGGGGCAATCAAGAATACTCTGCCGGTATAAGTTTCCGAATTGATTATAGTAATTGACCTGGCTTGTCATTGAAGAAACTTAATGTGCAAACGAATATACTTCGCTGTGTGAAATCAGTTCTCTTATTTTACAGCCTTTCGATAAATGCTCTAATGACCGTTGGAGACAAAGTAAGGTCAGGCATCGTGCTTCTTTTTTTTCCATTGCTCATTAAAAGATTGCTTTGGAAAGTCCAATTTGCCACGGTGATTGGTCCATGGTTTGGCCACTTTATTGATGAACCAGCTTTTGGTATTACCATTCACCATATTCATCCAGGAACGACGGAGCATCGCCTGTTTCCACATTTTCCAGGCCACTCTTTCGGCGAGTACACTATCACCTTCTTCGACCGATTCATGACGGTTCTCCAGCAGCAGTTCGTGCAGGTTGATCTTTACGGCGCACACTTCTGTACAGTTGCCGCACAGTGAAGAAGCATAGCTGAGGTGCTTCCATTCTTTCATTTCTTTCAACTGCGGGGTAATGACAGAGCCGATAGGGCCGCTATAAGCTGTATTATACGTATGGCCACCAATATTCTTATAAACAGGGCAGGCGTTCAGGCAGGCACCGCAACGGATACAATAAAGGCTCTCCCTTGTTTTTTCATTGGCCAGGATGTTGGTGCGGCCGTTATCCAGCAATATCACATACATTTCTTCAGGTCCGTCGTTTTCTGTTTCCTGTCTCGGTCCTGTTACAATGGTATTATAAACAGTGATCCGCTGGCCTGTTCCATATGTTGCCAGCAACGGCCAGAACAATGCAAGGTCACTCATAGAAGGAATAACTTTTTCGATACCCACAACTACAATATGCGTTTTGGGCATGGAACAACTCAGCCGCCCATTACCTTCATTTTCCGTAACAGCAATGCCGCCGATATCTGCAATGATGAAATTGGCGCCGGTGATACCGACTTCGGCCTGCACATATTTTTCCCTGAGCTTTGCCCGTGCCACCAGGGTTAATTGTTCCGGAGTGAGTGTGGGATCGGTTCCCAGTTTTTCAGCAAAGAGTTTTGCTACATCCTCCTTGCTTTTATGCATGGCAGGTGTTACAATATGATAAGGAGGTTCGTCGTCCAGCTGTTGTATATATTCTCCGAGGTCGGTCTCTACGCTTTCAATGTTATTCTTTTCCAGGAAATCGTTCAGATGTATCTCTTCTGTTACCATGCTCTTGCTTTTGACAAGCGTCCGGCAATTCTTTTCTTTACATATCTTCAGTATCTCTTCATTGGCCTGTGCGCCATTCTCGGCCCATATCACTTTAGCACCCCGTTTGGTAATGGCAGCTTCAAACGTTTCCAGTTGCTTATCCAGGGTTTCAATGGCCTTCCACTTTACGTTCTTAGCCCTTTCCCTTGCCAGGTGCACATCAGCAAACTGCGACTTACCCTGCGGTACTACCGCATTGTACTTGCCGATATTGAAATTGATCTTTTGCCTGTGGTCACGGTCAGCCGCTTTAATAGTGCTTTTGGCCATGAAGGTTGCTGATTGCTCTGACATATCGCTCCGTTTCTTTTACGATTATTTTTTGATGGCTTCTT
>JAEUVK010000063.1 GCA_016787135.1 Chitinophagaceae bacterium
GGCAATTGTTAGAAAACATGTTGAAAAGCTGTTTACAACTGCCAAAGCCCCTTGTCAAAGCCAGCTATTGAATCTTTTACATTTGTTGCCGCAGTCCATGTTCCCCTTGAAGTACCCGATAAAGTGTGTCTTTAACTCTAAACAAAAAGAACATGTCATTCCGTAAATTGGTACCTGCCCTGTTACTCCTCCTCATCTGCAGTAACATGACCTTAGCACAGGTTGCACAGCAGCCCGCAAAAAATCAAAACCAGCCGACCTATCGTATTCTGAAAACGGCCACTACCCTAATGGAAGCCCAGCAATATGAAGCGGCTGAAGAGTATTTCAACAAAGCTCTCCAGAATGCCAAAGCCTCGAAGAACAATTATCACCTTGCTCAAGCCTATGAAGGACTGGGTAATCTCTACAGCAAGACCAAACAACAAACCCTGGCAGTAGAATCGTATGATAAGGCCATTAAACTGTACAACTCACTTGGCTATACGGTCATTGCCGATGTTTTAAAAACACTGAAGAAGAATGTGCAGGGCATTGGCGAGCTGTATGCTGGTATAGAGATCGGCGCCAGGGGTATCAAACTAAGTGTGATCGAAGTAAAACTGGGCAACGGAGAAAACGATTATAACCTGAAATTAGACACATCCATCAATACCGATGCCGCAGCCCTTTCTTACCAGAGCGAGAAAGAAACATTTGATGCCATCACCTTGCTCTATGGCATACTCCGTAAAAGATACCAGGTGCCTTCATCCCGTACACACATTGTCATCAGCAGCGGCCTGAAACAGGACCTCGACAAATACAATAAGGTCGAGTACTTTGCCAATATCATACGACCTAAAGAACTGGACCCGCAGATAAAGATCGGCTACGTCACCGTTGATGAAGAAGCTCAACTCAGCTTTAAAGGCATCGTACCGCAGGTGAACCGGCTTTCTGCCGATCAGCTTGATGTGGGCAGTGGTAATACCAAAGGCGGTTATCTCAATGCCGGCCGTACATTCATTCCCGTTACTTTTCCCTGGGGTACCAAATCATTCCAGCGTCTGGTCGAATCAAAGGCACAGGGCAACCAAAGTCTGGAGGACTTCAGGCTCACTGCTGAAAAACTGATCGCCGACAGTCTTCGCCGCAGCATGGTGAACCACTTCTTGGATAAAAGAGATTTCAAAACAAGGGATATCGTTTATTTGTCCGGAGGTATCGTATGGTCCATTGCCTCATTGATGCATCCTGACCAGATCCGGCAAAACCATGTAGAACTCTCCCAGCAGGATATTGCAGCATTCCGCGACCAGGTGTATGCCCGTTATGATGATCTTATCAAACCCGATCTCAGCAAAATGAATGCGGAAGACGCCGCTGTATCACTCGCCAATATCAGGCGTGTGGTCAATACCTACGATCAGAAAGCCATGCTTTCCGGCGCTATCTGGTTAGACGAACTGGTTCGCCAGGTCAATACCATTAATCCCAACAAGAAATTCATCTTCCCCCGCTTTGCGTACGTTGGCTGGATCAGCGGCTATATCATTGACAAGACGAGCAAACAATACACGGAACTGGCAGCAAATTAAGCGTAGCCTGCTCAACTTTCTTATTGCATTAAAAACTCCCTGCTGATCGCAGGGAGTTTTTGTTATATGATGTTGCTGAATAGTATTCTTATTGCCATTATATTACCTGTGAACAGGTATAGAAAACAGTTATTCATTTGAAAGCGACGGGTGCACCCTTAAATCGCTTTTGCTTTCCAAAGAGGTTGCCAAAAAATAAAACTACAGGAAATATCACTTTCTGAACAAAAGAAGGTATCTCGTTCATTTTATATTCTGACCGGTAGCGGTTCAGCAGGAAGGCGGCATCGTACGTACCAGGTCTTCCGCTATTATTGGCATTGATAGAGGCATAAACAGCAGAAAGAAAATACACGAAATTATCCGGCGGCGTAACATAAGCTTTGCATACCAGCAGGTCTTCCCCATCGTTCCAGAATTTATGCGGCACTCCTGCTTTGATGGTCACTGTTTCACCGGGATAAGCATATTTAGGAGTTTCTCCTGCTACCTGGTAAGCCATTTTTCCGGATACAACAGTAAATATCTCATCCTGCCTGTGATGGGTGTGCATCGGCGGACCAGCCTTTGGCTGCACTTCGATATGACCTTCCAGTATTTCAGCACCATCCTTTACATACATCTTCTCAAAGGTGATCTTCTCGCCTCCGCTGGTAATGGTATGCGGCAATTGAATATTCATAGAAATTGCTTTGCTGGTTAATGAAGATTAACAACAAAGATGTATAGCCGACAGTGCTGCATCAACCTGTTCGCACATGAACTGTTGATCTCAATGAATGAAATGAAAAAAGGGAAAATATCCGACCTCCCGGCTCTTAACTCTCAACTCTTAACTCCTGCCTTTTCCCCCAGCGCCTCTCTCACCTTCGGGGCGATCTTTGTGCCGAATATCTCAATAGATTTCATCAACGATGCATGTGATGGCCCGCCTACATCCATGTGTGCTGAAAACCGGGAAAGGCCAAACAGTTCCTGCAGGTATAATATCTTATCTATTGCTTCACTGGCATCACCGATGATAAGGTGACCATTGCGGCCACAGCCTGCATCATATTGGTCACGATAATATGGCGGCCACCCCCTGCTGCTCCCCACCCTGTTCATCTGTGCGGAGTAAACAGGATAATATTCATCAGCTATTTGCTGGCTATTGTCCCCAAAGAAAGCATGCATGTGCACGCCTGTACGGAAACTGTTCTGATCATGTTTAAAATGATCGTACACCTTTTTATAATACTCAAACAAAGGCGTGAACTGTGCCGGGTTGCCGCCGATGATCGCAAAGATCACCGGTAAACCGAGCCGGCCTGCCCGTAATACACTTTCAGGTGTACCGCCCACTGCAACCCAGATATCTAAATTGTCATTCACAGCACGGGGCAATATCAACTGATCTTTCAATGCAGCCCGGTGTTTGCCTTTCCATGTAATAGGGTTTTCCTGGTTGATCTTTACCAGCAGTTCTAATTTTTCTTCGAACAATTCGTCATAGTCCTGCAGGTTATATCCATACAAAGGGAATGATTCAATAAAACTGCCGCGGCCCGCTACCAGTTCTGCCCTGCCGCTTGTGATCAGGTCTATCATCGCAAAACTCTGGTACAACCTGACAGGATCAGAAGAACTCAGCACATTCACGGCACTACCGAGTTTGATATGCTTCGTTACTGTCGCCGCAGCGGCCAATATGATCTCAGGTACCGATACCGCATAATCAGGACGATGATGCTCACCGATTCCAAAGAAATCAAGGCCCGTTTCATCCATCAGTTTTATTTCCTCAATCAGTTCCTGGAGTCGCTTACCGGGAGACTGTGGCTTGCCATTCTTGTCATAATGATTATCACCAAACATGCTGATGCCGAGTTCCATACTATATGATTTGCCGGCGAAGTTATTGCACCTGTTGATTTCAGAGAATTTCTTTCACCGGTAAGCTTATTATATCACGACGGTAAAACATACCCCCCCGGTTAGTTGGCGTCGTCTTCCTGGAAAGTTACGCCTGTATCTATTTTTAACCACTCAGCATAAATCGGAATTTCACCCGGACTCGCCTTGCTATTTTAGCTGATCATGCGAGGAATGAAGAGATCAGCCCTTTTTATAGTTTTATTGTTTGCCTGTTTGGTCGTTTACGGTCAGCCAGCAGCAAACGACACCAGCGGATTTACACTAACAGTTATAAATGAAAGAGCAGAACCCGCCAACGGAGTAATTGTTGAGTTATGGAAAGATAGCAGGCTGCTGAAAACTGCGATTACGGATGCAAAAGGGTCGGCTGGCTTTACCAGGCTCAGTGATGGCAGTTACAGTTTTACTGTTTCGCATACAGGATATAAGC
>JAEUVK010000065.1 GCA_016787135.1 Chitinophagaceae bacterium
CAAAAGAGATCGATGGATTTGTAGATGCATACAAAGAAAAGTTCGGGAACTTTAACGTGCTTTTAACCGGGGGTGATTTGGTGCATTTGGCTCCCCACCTTAAAAACAAGATATTTGCAGACCCTGATTTAATTTTTAAAGGTCTTTATGCTATTAGCGAAGTTAATAACCCCTAAGAAAATCAACTGGTTAGACTGCTTTAGGGTATCGTTCAGCGTTATACTAATTGCTTTCTTTTTTCCTGCTTTTTCACAGGATAATTCTCCCTATACACGTTACGGACTGGGAGATATTGTTCCTTCTACCAATATCAACGCCCGTGGTATGGGCAGCATTTCAGCAGGCTTAAATGACTTTCTTACCATTAATTACAATAATCCTGCATCGTATGCATCCTTCCAGGCAGTAAGGGAAGCCAAGTCAAAGAAATTAGCTTACGGCAGGGCCATACTTGATCTTGGCGTAAACATTGAGAATCGTACTTTGATCGATCCCCGTGTAGCTACTGGTAAGTTCACCACCAGCAATGCTTTGTTCTCACACCTGCAGGTCGGTGTTCCGTTAAGGCCAAACTGGGGTTTGAGTTTTGGTTTGCGGCCTATGACCAGGATCAGTTATAAGATCAACAAAAGCGAAAGATTGTATGATCCGAATTCCGGATTACCGATCGATAGCTCTCTTACGTTAAATGAAGGTGACGGTGGTTCTTACCTTGCATCGCTGGGTATCGGGCACCGGATTGTCATTAACAGTAAACAAAGTATCAGTTTCGGTGCTAACGGAGGCTATCTTTTTGGCAAAAAGGATTACAGTGCCCGCAGGACTTTTGTAAACGATACTGTAGAATACATCAGCGGGAATTTCCAGACTAAGACAACTTATGGAAATATTTATTTCAATATGGGCTTGCAGTATCACGCCCAGTTGGATTCAAATACTATTTTGACCATTGGTGCGTACGGTAATATAAGACAAACACTGAATGCTTCGCAGGATATTATCCGGGAAACATATTATTATGACCCGAATGCTGGTTATACAAGGATCGATAGCGTGTATGAAAGCAATAACAATAAGGGCAAAATAGAATACCCCGCTTCGTTCACTGCCGGGTTTACACTGCAAAGGATACCCGGTCTGAAAAAAGGCGGCTGGCTGATCGGGGTTGATTTCAGCCAGGCCAAATGGGAGGATTATCGCTTTTATGGGCAAGCAGATTCTGTACGAAATAAATGGGAGGTAAGAATAGGAGGCGAATTAAGGCCTTCACTAAGCGCAGCAAGAAAAAGTTATTTTGGCAATGTAGCTTATCGTGCCGGTTTTTTCTATGGGCCTGATTATATAAAAGTAAAAGCAAAACTGCCCGTCATGGGTCTTACATTTGGTTTGGGCTTACCCATTCTCAGCCAAAACAGGTTCTCGCCTGGTCAGGCTACCATGGTCAATTTAGCATTTGAATACATTAAGAGGGGTAATAATGATAACCTGCTGAAGGAAAATATGTTTCGTATATCAGTGGGTTTTTCACTCAGCGACTTCTGGTTTGTAAGAAAGAAATATGAATAACCTGTATTTCATATTGAAAATATTTTATTACACAGCAGCTTTTGTTATAAGCTGCTTTTTTCTTTGGAGCTGTGAGAATGACCCGAAACAAATAGACGAGCTGACAAGGAAAGTGACGGAAGTGGAGGAGGCTAGGAACATTGAAAGTTTTCTGAGCCAGGATGGGAAGATGAAGGCAAAACTGACAGCCCCCATCATGTTGCGGGTGATGAGTGACACCATATACGTGGAATTTCCCAATAGCCTTCATGTGGACTTTTATAATGACAGTACCCGTATAGAAAGCTGGCTGGACAGTAAATACGGAAAGTACTTCGAAAACCTCGATAAGGTATATCTCCGCGACAGCGTTGTGGTGATCAACATAAAGGGGGATACGTTGAAATGCCCTGATCTCTGGTGGGACCAGAATACAAAACTTTTCTATACGGATAAATATGCTGAGTACCACGCCAAAGGGAAAAATATCTATGGTGGTAAAGGGCTGGAAGCTACACAGGACATGAGCTCGGTCACTTTTAAAGAACCCACCGGTATCGTTGAAGTATCGGATAATGGCATTATCGAGTAAACCATTCCTTCTTTCTCCTGTTTTAACCTGTTATTACTGACACAGATCATTGACTGACCTTCCCGGTTTGTCATTTCTTTGAAGTAATTGACTGCAAACCGCAATTTTTAAACTACAAACTGATAGTATGGAATATCGCAGAATGGGCAAGACAGGCCTGCAACTGAGTGTGCTTTCTTTCGGGAGCTGGGTCAGCTTTCATAAACAGATAGACGACAGTATAGCAGATGAACTAATGGGCATTGCTTATGACAATGGTATCAACTTCTTTGATAATGCCGAAGTATATGCACTAGGTGAAAGTGAGAAGATGATGGGCCGTGTATTGAAAAAAAAGAACTGGGACAGGACCTCTTATACTGTCAGCAGCAAAGCTTTCTGGGGATGGAGAGGGAAGGAGAATAAACCTAACCAAACCGGTTTAAGCCGGAAGCATTTGGTAGAAGCGTGTAATGAAGCGTTGCAACGTTTGCAACTGGACTACCTCGATCTCTATTTCTGTCACCGGCCGGATAAGAATGTGCCGATAGAAGAAGTGGTATGGACAATGCACCATCTCATACAACAAGGAAAGATACTATACTGGGGTACCAGCGAATGGAGCGGTGTAGAGATCATGGAAGCACACCGGGTAGCTCATCAATATGGTTTGATTGGTCCGTCAGTAGAACAGCCGCAATACAATTTATTTGAAAGAAACAAACTGGAGAATGAATTCCTGATGGTGTTTAAAACAGTGGGCATGGGTACAACGATCTGGAGCCCGCTGGCTTCCGGTTTATTGAGCGGTAAGTATAATGATGGTATCCCTGAAGGCAGCCGGTTTGCACTCACCGGCTTTGACTGGCTAAAAGACCGATGGGTCAAAGAAGGGTTTTTGGATAAAGTAAAAAAGCTGGCAGTCCTTTCAAAAGAACTGGGTATTTCAGTAGCTGAATTAAGCATAGCCTGGTGTATAAAGAACCTGAACGTGACAACAGCGATACTCGGTGCCACCCAAAAGGAACAATTACTGCAAAATCTCAGATCGGTCAAAGCGGTGGAGAAACTTACTGCTGAAGTTCTTCAGCGTATAGAAGATATAGTGCAAACCAAACCGGTATTGCCTGAGCATTAAAAGAACAAACCCTTCAAGCCTTGGGACCTGAAGGGTTTGAAAGACCTGAGGGGCAAACCAGTTGTGTTTTTCAGTAGTTGGTTTCAGCTCAAGGTAGTGTTCTCAAACGGATATTTGGATTCAAACGGGACTCATGATAAAGAAAGTTGGCCGGCGCTGGTATGTACATTTTACTGATGTTTGTTTAATTTAATCAGGACGGTTTAGGTTTTTCTTTCGTGATATCGGATCTTAAACGCTCAGCCAACTTTATTATAAAAATAGATGTCCCCTTTATTCAGCGCCAGAGCAGATTTGACCTTTTTGTTTAGTATTAAAAATACCGGACTGTCCGTAGAACTACGGCGGTAAAAGCGGTTACTATTGTCACTTTCCCTAACTTCCGTTTTCAAACGAAATTGTATGTCATTGAAAAACAAAACTGTCTTTATAACCGGCGCCAGCCGGGGCATCGGCAAAGCGATTGCGCTCAGGATGGCACAGGAAGGCGCCAATATTATCATTGCGGCCAAATCTGTGGAAGAGAACCCGAAACT
>JAEUVK010000197.1 GCA_016787135.1 Chitinophagaceae bacterium
TATTCAAAGCCATAACGGCCCGCATGGGATCACGCTGTTGCAGCATGCAAAGAACAGGCTCGGTGATAAGAACATCACAACAGAGGACAAAGCCAACGTGAATAAAGTGATCAGCTATCTCGAAATTCTGGGCAATGCAGACATGAAACCAAAGAGTCTTGATATATCCGATGAAGAAAAGAAAAAGTTCCTCGGCGAATACCGTTTCGGTGAGGGAGAAGCTGAGGTATTCGTGGTAGACCAGCACCGGCTGGGATTTTTACAGGTAGGCCGCAAAGGATCATCTCCAAGAAAACTGAACAAAGTGGAAGAAAATAGCTTTTCCCCGGCAGGCGCTCCTTCTGTAAACATCATTTTCAAAATAAAAGATGATAAAGCTGTATCATTAAGCGTACACGAACCGGAGCCACTGGTGACAGCGGTAAGGATTTAGCCCCTGCTGTACAAGTATAGCATTTCATATTGCAATATGAAGGCCACAGAGAGCCTCTGAGAAACAGAGGGCCGCAGAGCTGACTACCGCCTGCAGACACTCTGTGTAACTCTTTACCTCTGCGTTTCTCTGTGGCCAATACATTACCAGCGAATTGCCAGCATCAGGGTTGATCATCAGTGATCCTCCTTAACTTTATTATCTAATAATAATTATGCAATGGGCAAGCTCCACGATTCCATCAAACCGGCACATAAAGAATTCATCGAAAAGCAGCATATCTTCTTTGTGGCCACCGCACCGCTCAGTGCTGAAGGAAGAATAAATCTTTCGCCGAAAGGATTAGACTGTTTCAAAGTCCTGTCAGAACAAAAAGTCGCCTATATGGACCTCATCAGCAGTGGCAATGAAACATCGGCGCATACACGGGAGAATGGACGCATCACCATCATGTTCTGCTCTTTTGAAGGGGCGCCGAATATCTTGCGGCTGTATGGAAAAGGATTCGCCGTGCTGCCGGATACAGATGAATGGAAAGAATACTCGCCGCATTTCAAAATTTACCCAAGTACAAGACAGATCATTGTCGCCGATATTGATCTCGTGCAGACATCCTGCGGTTTCGGTGTACCGTTATATGACTTCATTGGCGACCGGGACATCCATTTTGAATGGGCGGAAAAGA
Organism: Chitinophagaceae bacterium; assembly: GCA_016787135.1. Lineage (GTDB taxonomy): Bacteria > Bacteroidota > Bacteroidia > Chitinophagales > Chitinophagaceae > VBAT01. The sequence goes on from JAEUVK010000197.1 coordinate 1,119, forward strand.
AAGGCGCCGATGGCTTGTATGACTATATACAGCAGAACAACCTGAAAAGCCTCGACGGCTTACCTACCGACCTGGGACTAAAAGAGGCCTGAGCCGTGAGCAGGAGTATGAAGGTCATCAAAAATAATACCTGGCCGGCTCCTGACTCATAACTCTAAATTCATAACTCTTAACTCTCTCCGACTTCCTACCTTTGCTTCATGATTCGCCGCACGATAGAAATCATAACCAGCAGTTTCAAAATGGCTATGCAGGAATTGTGGAAGAACAAGCTCCGCACTTTCCTTTCTTTGTTTGGCATCACGATCGGTATCTTCTGCATCATCGGTGTACTGGCTACGGTCAATAGTCTTGAACATAACATCCAGAACGAGATCAAATCCCTTGGCACCAATACCATTTATATTGACAAATGGGAATACTCCGGTGGTGGTCCCGACTATCCCTGGTGGAAATATGTGAAGCGCCCTTCCCCGAAGTATGATGAGATCAGGCATATCAAGGAGAGAACAAAGACAGCTAAGTACGCCGCCTTTGCTATCAACCGGCAGGATAATGTGGAGTTTGCCGGCAATATCCTTTCTAATATCAACATTTATGGCATCACCGAAGATTTTGAGAACATACAACCCTTTGATATCAGTTTTGGCCGGTATATGTCTGATGCAGATTTTAACCGTGGCATCAATTCAGTGGTCATTGGTAACGAAGTGGCCGAAAAACTTCTTGGCTCGGCTGAAGTGGCGGTGGGTAAAGAGATAACAGTACGCGGAAAGAAACTGAATATACTTGGGGTCATCAAAAAACAGGGCAAGCAGATGATCGGCGGCTGGAATTTTGACCAAAGCATTGTCATTCCCTATCGCTTTGCCCGTACCATGATGAATGAATTGAGATCGGATCCCGTGATCATGGTGCAGGGGCAGGATAATGTAACGAGTAAAGAACTGAAGGATGACCTGATGGGCACGATGCGTTCCATTCACCGGCTGAGCCCTACCAAAGACGCTGACTTTTCCCTGAATGATGTGAACGATTTCAGCGATGCCATCAGTGAAGCATTTGTCGGGTTGAATATCGGCGGCGCCGTCATCGGCGGTATCAGCCTGATCGTGGGCTTGTTTGGGGTAGCCAACATCATGTTCGTTACCGTTCGTGAACGGACACCCCAGATAGGATTGAAAAAAGCACTGGGCGCCAAGCGAAGAGTGATACTGAGCGAATTTCTCCTGGAATCAGCTTTCTTATGTTTTATCGGCGGCCTGATCGGACTGACATTGGTCTTCCTTCTTACACAGATACTGAGCGGTGCTTTGAATTTCCCGGTATATATCTCCATCACCAATATGGTATGGACATTCCTTATCTGCCTATTTGTAGGTGTCGTGGCCGGCATCGTTCCTGCGATCAAAGCAGCCAAGATGGACCCGGTGGAAGCGATCAGAAGTAAGTAATTTGCCAATTTGTAGATTTGCCGATGTGTTGATTAAATGTGTTCGGAAACATCCAATAAAAAATCCGTTTGATATGCAGGAAACTTCAAAAGAAAACCTGATTATCACTCTGACTCTTGATTTTGCAATTGAGATCGTAAAATATTGCGATAGCCTGGAGGAAAGAAGAAAATATGTAATTGCCCGTCAGTTGCTGAAATCGGGAACATCAATTGGCGCTAATGTAAGAGAAGCACAGAATTCTGAAAGCAAACCTGATTTTATTCACAAATTCAAAATTGCGGCCAAAGAAGCTGAAGAAACAGAATATTGGTTATTGATTTGCAAAAACTCTACAGGTTATCCTGATGCTGGCGACCTGATGGTCAAATTAAAATCTATCCAAAAAGTAATAAATAAAATAATAGCTACTTCAAAAGCCTGAATGGTTCATTAATACATCGGCTAATTGTCTTATTGACACATCTACACATCATGCCCTTAATTCTCGCCATAGAATCCTCGTGCGATGAAACAGCCGCCTCTGTTTGTGTGGACGGGAAGATCATTTCAAACTTTATTGCCAATCAAAAAGTACATGAGCAATACGGTGGTGTAGTACCTGAACTGGCCAGTCGTGCCCATATGCAGAACATTGTTCCTGTGGTGGACGCCGCATTGCAAACCGCCAACTGCAAACTTGAAACAATTGATGCTATCGCCTTCACCCGGTCCCCGGGTCTTATTGGCTCATTACTGGTAGGAGCTCAATTCGCCAAATCATTGTCGCTGGCATTGAACAAACCGCTGATCGCCGTGCATCACATGCAGGCGCATGTACTGGCCAACCTGATAGCAGATCCCAAACCGGATTTTCCTTTTTTATGTTTGACAGTAAGCGGCGGACATACACAGATCGTTCTATGTGAGTCGCCCTACAAAATGAAAGTGATCGGCGAAACCATTGATGATGCAGCCGGTGAAGCATTTGATAAATCCGCGAAATTATTAGGCCTCCCCTATCCCGGCGGTCCCTTGATAGATAAATATGCAAAGGGAGGCAAAGCTGATCGTTTCAAATTTCCGGAGCCGCAGATACCCGGCCTGGATTTTAGTTTCAGCGGACTAAAGACATCTATTCTCTATTTTCTGCAAAATGCCGGCAAAAGCCATATTTATAAAGAGGAGTTCATGGCAACAGAAGAAGAGAAAAGAAAATTCATTGAAAATAATCTTGCAGACATCTGCGCTTCCATTCAGCATCGTATCGTCACTATCTTACTGAACAAATTAAAGAAAGCTTCCATTGAAACAGGTATCACTGATATCTGCATTGCAGGTGGTGTATCCGCCAACAGCGGATTGCGAAAAGGTTTGGAGGAAACCGGAAAGAAGTACGGCTGGCGTACTTTCATTCCCGCTTTTGAATATTGTACCGATAACGCTGCTATGATCGCCATTACCGGTTATTACAAATATCTCGCCGGTGATTTTACCGATCTTTCCGTCAATTCATCAGCAAGAGCTGAGTGGTAAATGACCCGTTATGGAATTCAAACAGACCATCACACCTGTACTGCGCATTCTCGACGTAGATAAGGCTAAGGAATTCTATGTTGACTGGCTTGGTTTTTCTGTAGACTGGGAACACCGCTTTGGCGATAACTTTCCCTTGTATTGCCAGGTATCCAGAAAAGATGTGGTGCTTCACCTGACGGAACATCATGGTGACTGTATTCCGGGCGCCCGGATCAGGATACATATCAGGGATGTTCAGGCATATCATCGCCGGCTGACCGAAAAGGAGTATCGCTATTATAAACCCGGCTTCAATAAAACAGACTGGGGAACGATCGAAATGCCACTACTGGACCCGTTCGGTAATCATATCGTTTTTGTAGAAGACATCGAAGAATAATGGCCAACTCCTATTTCCGTTTCAAACAATTCACCATTCACCAGGACCGTTGCGCCATGAAAGTGACAACCGATGCCTGTTTGTTCGGCGCATGGGCAGCAGAGAAAGCCGGGAACCAGAAGCCGGGAACAGGAAGTATTCTCGATATCGGAACGGGTACCGGTCTATTGAGTTTGATGCTGGCACAAAAGATCAATGCATATATCGACGCCGTAGAAATAGACAAAGAGGCAGCGGAACAGGCCGCCGAAAATGTGATAGCCACTCCCTGGAAAGAACGTATCAACATTATTACGGGCGATGTTATGAACGAGAATGTTTTGCCGGCAAAGAAATACGATAGCATTATCAGCAATCCTCCCTTTTATGAAAATGAACTGACTTCCGAGAACAACCGGAAGAATATAGCGCATCACAACGAAGGACTATTGCTTCATGAATTGCTGAACGTTATAAAAAGGAAACTTGATACAAATGGGCGGTTTTACCTGTTACTCCCTTATAAAAGACTCACGGAAGCAGCGTTGTTGATACAAAAACATCAACTTGCTGCCATACATATTGCTTTTGTAAAGCAATCAACACAACACGATCATTTCAGGATAATCGTTGAAGGGAAGCATGCTGTCAGCAACGACACCCTTTATACAAAAAGTGAAATATCGGTCTGGAACGATCAGCAGCAATACACACCCGAATTCATCGAACTGCTAAAAGAGTATTACCTGTATCTTTAAAAACCATTAATTTTTCTCACAACTCACTCTCTGCCCTCCGCATAATCTTTCAGATAGTCAAATTGCTTTGTCAGGCTCCCGTTCTTAACGATCATGGCCCTGTTAATGATCTCCGAACCTCCTTTCACCAGGTCCTCCAGTACAAACTTGATCAGCTGTTCTCCGAAATAACGGCTGGCATCGCGGGGTAATTCATTGGGAAGATTACCCACCGCCATTACATCTATCGAACTGCGCAGGTAAGGCTCTGTTTTCAGCAGCGAATTTTTATCCACCCCGTATATCGGGTTTTCTATGGTCTGATCGCCCAGGTTGATAGGCACTGACCCTCCTGCATCATCCGTGATATCTGCAATGGTCTGGATGATAAACGTATCGGCATGTACATCGTCTTTTTGAAATAACCGCGGAACAGTTTTGTCCCAGTAAATACCATTCATCAGGATATCCGTTTGCTCAGAATAAGGCAAAAAAGTACATTCATATTTCCCGGGATGCTCATGAAAGTCGGCCCGGCTGTATTTTCCTGTTATCTTGTTTTTATAAAGATCAGCACCTTTTAATTGTGTATATACGGGATATGAAAACCGGCGACGCAAATAATCATCCGGCTCTACTTCATGAATACCCATCAGGTTCATGATCTCCAGTATGCCATGCGCCACCCGTCCCGAACCCGTTACAGCGATCTTAACGTTGGGTAACCGTAATCCGAAGTAGGTATGTATCAGTTCCCGGAAGCTGCGTTGTTTATAAACCCGGTCAAGCTTATATAATCCTGTTCTGTTACCATACGCCATCATACCATTATGAGCGCCGACGATACCGGCAAAAAAACCAAACCCGATGATCCGTTGCCCGTCATCATGCTCAAGGCATTCATAGTCTATCAGTGTTATTTGCTTCTCAAGAATGGAATGCAACAGTGGCTGATTGTGTGGTTGCTTCTTTTTGGTATGAGAAAAAAAGAGGTACGTTTTACCGGGAATAAGTTGGTCAACTGGTACTTCTTTAATACCAAATAAAAGATCACAATCACTCATATCTTCTTTTACTTCTACCCCGGCCATTGCATACTCCCTATCTGAAAAACAGCGTCCCTGTGAGCTTTGCACGGCAATTGCCACTTCGTTGGAATTCTTCAAAATCCATTTGCATTGGGCCGGTGTCAGCGCCACCCGGTTATCAGCCGGTATCTTTCCTTCCCTGATGAGTCCGATCTTAATCATATTTCAAGCTATTTGTCTCAAGGTCAGGCGCAAAGTTGCCGTTTATACCATTCCTAAACAAACTGATTTGGGTCATGCGGCCCGGGCGGATAAATGTTATAACTTCGAAAAATCTGAAATTTCCTGAAATAGCCGGTTACATCCCGGCGTTGGGAGTTGACACAACTAAAAGGGCCTTCATGGGACAATTTTGTAAACCAACAATCAGCCTGTTCGTGCTGTCAGCTGCAGCCATTGCACTATCATGCAATAAATCTTCCGATGGTGAGCCGTCAGGTCCATATAATCTCAGTTATGGCGATTCGATCATTTACCTGAAAGCACAGTCTGCTGATTATATCGTTAATCCGACGGAGCAAAGAACCGGTACTTATGCTGGCTTTCCGGATGGCATAGAAATAGATGATGTAACCGGGGCTATTAATGTAAGTAAAAGTGAAACAGGCCTCCGTTACCGTGTTACTCATACTGCCCCGGATGGTACTGTGACCACAATAAAAGTGGTATTATCCGGCATTACTTTCCCCGACAAATATTATCACCTTTCCCAGAATGACAGTATCGCTTTCCCGGTATATAATGCCGATGTGTCAAGGATATTGCCGGTCACCGGCTCCATATTTGATGAAGGCAACGGGGCCAATACCGGAGGATGCTCTGTCAAGACCACCAACGGGCAGATAAACCTGAAAGAAACGATCAGGAATGGCGTGTTTGGCAGCACTCCGCAAAACGATGTCCGCAAAGATTTTGACATTGCCTATCGCCTGAACGATGCCAGTGGCAAAGCAGTCAACAAGATCCGGGTACGTTTATATTATTATGAAAGGATGTCTGATGTGCCGGCCGACCTGTTAGAAACATTACAGGATCGGGCCGATCAGGGAGTATTTTTAAGAACAACCGGGACTGCCCGTATTGCAAAACCACGTCCGCCGTGTGTCATAATTGTTAACCAGTAATATTTTTCTCTGCTATATTTGATAAGCACATAGCTTATCATGGTTCGTTTCCTGGCTTTTGCCTTTGTATTATTGTTTCTTGTATTTGCGTTTTCGCAGCAGCCTGTTACTGACAGGTCATACGCGGAAGAATACCATCTTATTGATGATATCTATCACCGGGCCGAACTGCTGTCGGTCAACCCCGCTTATTCTGATGCCACTGCAGCAAAAGAAGAAGCCATGAACCTCGAAGCATTGAAAGGGTTCCTCAGGATCATTCCTGCTGTAGAAAAAGCAAAAGATGACTCACTGGCATTTTACTGTTATTATAAGACTGGGATCCTGCTCCATTATTTCGACAGTCTGCCGGCCGCAAAAGAAAATTATGCAAAGGCAATAGCCTTAAAATCCAGGCTCCCATACCTGGCCGATTCCCTTTTATTCAAGCCGTACCTGTTCATTGGCGGCATACAATATAACCTCAACCAGTTCGACTCGGCACTGATCCATTTCAAAAAAGCAGAAGAGATCGCCGCTGAATATACCGTGACACTTGACGGGATCAACAGACTTTACAATACGCTGGGGGCGATGTACTTTGAAACGGGAAACTACCGCCAGGCAAAAAACTATTTCGGAAAAGCGATTGCCCTGCTTGGCACTCCGCTTCCCAATTCCTCTAACGAAGCCCTGCTGATCAACTACCAGATCAACCTGGCCGCCACCCTGACAAGACTGGAAGAATACGATGCGGCCAATACTCTTTACCAGGAATTGTTGAAACAGGATATCAATAAAAACGAGATATTGCACAATGTCGGTACGATAAATCTCCGGTTAGGCGCTGCCCGCAAGGCCCTCGAATTCTTCAAACAGGTATCCTATACCAGCAACAGGAATGTCCGGTTGCTGAATGATATCGGACAGGCTTTTGACAACCTGCATGAACCGGATTCGGCACACTACTATTATGAGCAGGCGATCAGAGAGAACCGGAAATGGAACGGTGCCCTGAAAAATATCCAGGCAGGGCTTAGTTTAAAATATCTTGGCGATCTTGATCTTGCAGACAATAAACCGGCTGAAGCACTAAAGAAATACCAGCAGGCCATCATACAGTTCGTTCCTGGTTTTAACGAAGCGGATATCTACAGGAACCCTGAACTTTATAGCGGCGTATTCTCCTATATCAATTTATTTCATACGCTTATTGCCAAAGCCGAAGCCTTCGAAATAATTTATGAAACAGCAAAGACCATTAAAGAACTGGAAGGGTCGCTGGCTGCTTATAAAGCTGCATTCAATCTTGCTGATCATGTTGAAAAAACATATGACTCGGATGAAGCCCGGCTTTTCCTGAATAAAATAAAATATAATGTTCACAGCAAACCCATTGCTGCCAGCCTTCGCTTATATGAATTGACCAAACAAAAGAATTTTCTCGAAGAAGCCTATTTTTTTGATCAGCGGAACAAAGCCTCTATCCTTTCGCTGAATGTGCAGGAAAGCCAGTTAAGAAATAAAACTGACATCAGCAAAAGTCTGTTCAGGAAAGAATCTTTGTTGCGGTCATCGGTCACCCGGCTTTCATTAAAGGCTGCACAAACCAGTGACAGTACACAGCTATCCGCACTCAATTCATCTATCCGCGACCAGGAGATCCAATTAGGGAAAGTGCAGGCAGATATCAAAAAAGACCCTGCCTATAGCGAGAAGCATTTGACTGAGCGCATCCTTCCTGTTGCAGAAATACAGCAGCTACTGGACAGAAGCACCACTCTTATTTCTTATCACCTGTCAGAAAATGAACTGATCACGATCATCATCAGCCATGATAAATTCGATTTTTTACGATCGCCTGTCAGCGAAGATTTCTTTTCGGCTATCGACTCTTTTAAAAGATCATTGCATGACCTGTCCGCCGATCATCGCTATTCCGGCCAGGGAGTATCAGGCCATTTGTACCAGCTTCTTATCGAACCTCTGCAGGCAACGCTGAAAAACACAAAAAGACTGATCATCATCCCGGATGATGAGCTTCATTACCTTCCTTTTGAAGCCTTGCAGGATAAGCATAAAGAATTTCTTGTGAACAGTTTTTCCGTTCAATACCTGTATTCAACCGCCTTGTTTCAGCAAGCCGGTAAAGAAAGCAGTCCCATCAGTTCACTGGCATTTGCGCCATTTGCTTCGAAAGGCTTCAGGGATACATCAGGAACTGACCTTTCAGACTTACCGGCGTCTAAAGAAGAGGTCATGGGCCTTCCTGGAAAAGTCTTTGTTGACAAAGATGCTGTAAAAAGTAATTTCATGCAGGCAGCCAATCAATATGGCGTCATCCATCTTGCCACTCATGCCAGCGTAAATAATGAAGCCCCGCAGAGATCATTTATTGCCTTCTACCCCGCTGGCAATGACAGCAATTACAAGCTCTATGCACAGGAGATATACGATATGCAGCTTGATTCAACCCGGCTGATCATACTCAGCGCCTGCGAGACCGGAACAGGGCAATTGATAAAGGGCGAAGGTTTGATGAGTCTTTCAAGGGCATTTGCCTATGCCGGATGTCCGAATATCATCACTTCGCTATGGAAAGCCGAGGATAAAACAACAGCCTTTATTACAAAACGGCTTCATCATTACCTGAATAAAGGGTTGGTCAATGACCAGGCACTGCAAAAAGCAAAACTCGATCTTCTATCCAGTCCCGATATTGAACCAGTATTTAAAACACCTAATTATTGGGCGCACCTGGTATTTATCGGGCAATATGAACAGGTCACCCGCTCGTATATATGGTGGTGGACCGTCGGGGCTATATTGTTTGTAAGCATACTTGTTATCCTGATCTCGAAGTATAAACTCCGCAAAAGAACCACACGTCTTAATATAAGATAAGCATAGGATACCCGCTATTTTTTCCTTTTCTTCAACTGGAATGATCTTGAGATATTGAACCCGAACTGGATATCACCTTTCTCCCATTTATTCGTTGTCTCCAGCAGAAAAACTTTTTCATTCATTCCCACCGCATTGGTAAAGTGTAATTGAAAGACATGCCCTCCTGTCTCAATATCAAACCCGATTGACAAGGGGTTCTGTGTTCCGTCATTTGGGTTGGGGTTAAGGCGATAGTAATAATCAATATTCAGCGATATCCGCCTGCTTAACTTCAGTCTTGCACCCGCCCCCACTGCCAACAAATCGCCCGGATCATCTTTCGTAGCAACCAGGTTGCGATGAACAACGGTCGGCATGAACTGTAAGGTAAATCCTTCGCTGAATTTTCTTCCGATGATAGCTTGCCCGTAATAACCGATCCTGGAAGAAAAATAATTCTTGCGGCTGGTATCGGCCCATTTCAATAAGGTCATGCTGCTGCCGCCTACCAGTAAAAAGGAGAACGGCATCGCCCCCGGTCCCTTAGACTGGTGGACAAGACGGTATTTGATAAACCCATCCAGTTCCTTTTTATTTGTACTGCGGCCTATGCCAAACATCAGGTTCTTTGTGATACCGAAATCAAAACCAAGACGCATGGCAGCATTATCCAGGCCGAAGAATTCATACGCCCCTTTATTAATATTTCCAAACCGATGCAGGATCCGCATATCCATCACGCCCGGCCGGATCATCTCCATGCTATGGCTCATAATAACACGGCTGGACTTAAAAGAATAATCAACGTATTCCTTTTTTGGTTTGTCTTCGCCACCTACCAGTTTCAGCAGATCCTCTTCCTGTGCATACAAACCAGTAGCCATATCAGTAATCAACGAAAGAATCAATAAGTGCTTTGCCATTCTCATGGTAGTAGTTTTAACGTGTTATTTCAAACAAAAACCGGTCAGCTTTTCAGCGGATCAAGTGAACAATCAACAGTAATGCTCACTGTTTTGGAGATATTATCCTTTACAATACCCGGAATTTCAATTTTGTAATCAGCAAGCGCTACCTGAAAAACCGCATCTGTTTCTATCTTACCGCCTTTTACCGTAACGGTTCCGCTTGTTTCCACATCTCTGGTCTCGCCATGGATCGTGAGTTTTCCTTTTACCCTGGCTATATAATTACCGTCCTTAGTATAATTGATCTCGCCGTTATTGGTGATCTGACCTTTGAACTCTGCTTTGGGAAACTTATGGCTTTCTACATAATTCTCGTTGAAGTGCTCCTGCATTAATGCCTTTTCAAATTCAAATCCCTTCATCAAAACAGCAAATTGCATGTTGCCTGTTTTAGTGTCCAGTACACAGGTCACGCTTTTATTATGTGCTTCAATATTTTCCATAGATGTTTTGGAGGCAAAAACGATCTTTCCGCTTTTGGTAAAATACTTATCCTGAGCTACCACGGATGACGCGGCAAAGAGAATGGCGATGATCGCTACAACCAGCTTTTTCATAATAAAGTGTTTTAAGTTGATGAAATAATATGTAGTATTTATTTTTCTGCAACGCAACGGTTAAGTATCACATCTGAGCCAAGGAGTTCATCTGTATTAAACCCGGTACATGCGCCTTTAATAGTAATGAAAGTACCGGCAGGCAATGAAGCTACCTCGTCATGGTGAGTCGAATCCATACTGCACCGGACAGATGACATGCTGGTCTCTTTGCCAAGAACGACAGCATAGTGCCCTTTATCGTCTTTTTCCACACTTTTTATTCTGCCTTTCACAGCGATCACTTTATCCAGGTACATTCCATTGGCAGTTGTTTCATTCTTTTCAAACGATGTAATAAGGTCCTCAGCGCTGATCTGCACCTGCGCTTTCACTTTGCTGAGGTCTTTCACTTTCCGGGTGTACTCCTTGTATCCATACGATGCTCCACAGAGTATAGCAATGACGATGGCAAACAGGATGATCTTTTTGGTTGTCATGACAATAGGTTTTAATTATCAGGTGTGCCTGCATCTATCCAGGCTTTAATACGATTGATATTACAGGCACTCATTTTGTTTCCGCCTTGCGGCATAGGAGAATAACCGGCTGCATAACTGATAGTGCCATACAGCTTGCCATTCAGCGCTGCATTTTTCACATTGTTATACCCCTCCAGCGAGATATTACCGGAAGGGGCGCCTCCGCTGTGGCAACTAAGGCAACCATTACTTTGCAAAATGGGCAAAACAGTTCCGGAATAGGTGACACTGCTCGTATCACAGGCACCGTTACCCGGGTATAGGTCTTCTTCCACATCATAATAGCAACTGCTGAATGATCCGGATAATATCAGGAAAATAATAGCTGTTCTTTTCATTATTTAATTATTGGGTGAGCCTGCAATGATCCATTTTCTGAACTGGGTGATCTCGCAATCGGAAAGTTTAGCACCGTTTCTGGGCATCGCTGAAAATCCGGGCTGGTGATTAATACTGCCCCATAGTTTCCCGTCCGCCACTTTGGCCTTTACTCCATTATAAGTACTAAGGTCAATGCCTCCTTGTGCCGCGCTGCCGCTGTGACATCCCTGGCATTTATTACCGATCAGTATTTTGATAGCGCCGCTATAAGTATAACTGTTACTGTCACACATACTCTGGCAAACCAGATTCTGTGCACCCTGCTGTATCCATTGGCGGATGATCTGGGTCTGGGATTGTGTTAAAGTATTACGTGGAGGAGGAGGCATACGATCGCCCGGATCTGTATCAATTATTACTTCATACAGATCGCTGCTACCCGGGTTACCAGGACTGATAATACCCGATGCCATTACTTTTTCATACGACGTGAGAATAATTCCGTCTTCATGTGAGGCATCATCATGGCAACCACTCAATGCACAATTAGAAACCAGGATAGGCAGTACCTGTTGCTGGAAATAGATCTTATTCGGATCACAGGGCGCTGATGAGCCCCCGTTGCCGCTCCCATTTCCGGGATTTCCATTACCTGTGTCATTTACACCTTCGATACGGTGCTTGCAGGATACTGCCAGTAACAGGCATGCAAGCAAAAAGAACAGCACTTTCAGGTAGGTAGTGGCCATTTTATCAGAGTTTATTAGTAAGTAAAAGAGATGAATCGTTCCTTTCACTCTATCACCACTAATGAGTAACCACTGCTGGAGGAGGTGTAACCATATCTTTTAAAAAAAACCGTCCCGCCTGAGGCGGGACGGAAGGTGTCTTCATAGATATACAACCTTATTACTGATGCAGTGTGATAGTTGGCAAATGTGTGTCTTCCCGGTTTCTGACGATCACGTTATTGATAGTAGTGTCAGTATAATTATTCTGCCCATCAATAAATATTCTGTACGTTCCCGCATTCAATCCCACGATCTTGAATTCGCCATCGTCATCGTCAGGTATCGCGGTAGTAGTATCTGTCCCGTTAATTGCCATTACCAGTGCATCGGCAGCAGCCGGCAACACTTTTCCTTCTATCCTGCCGGAATTGCTTCTGGTAAATATTTTAATATGTGATTTCAACCTGTAACCGTTGTTGTTTCCTGAACCGCTGTTATCCACCTGGATTGAGCGGCTGGCATCAAAATCTATCCAGAAAAGTACCTGGTCAGGCGCTACGATTTCAAAATTGCTATTGTCCAGATTTGCTATTACTTCCCTGTCATTATCATGAATCCTCAACGGAAAGCTCTGGCCGTTTTTCATCACACTGTTTTGTGTGCCTAATGTCAGTCGTACCTTTCTCACCCTCGCATTAGGCAATGTGCCGGTAGCAAACAGCGTGTCAAGGCCGTTACGGTAGCGAAGAATATTATATATCCCTGCGTGGATATTCAGGTTTACCCATCCCCCATTCGGCAATGTATCATCTTCCAGCTTCACTTCCAGTTTTTGAAGATCAATAAAAACACTGTCAAAAATGGGCGTCTGGTGATCGGTCAGGTAAATGGTGACAGCATGGGGCTTGTTTACATTGGCAGATGTGGCTGAGGCCACACCGGCATCCTTTTGACAGGAATACATTAAAAGGATTGCACTCATGAAGCCCAATACGGCAAAACGGATCGTGTTTTTCATGTTGAACGGTTTTAATTTTTAGTAAATGTGAGGAATTCGTTGCTGGCTGTATTATCATCACCCAGCCTGATCTCGGTGCTGCTGGCTGAAAGTATCTTCCAGTCGTCGGTCAGTTCACCAAGAGGTTTATTGGTATTATCTTTCGGGCTCAGATCAATAATGAATTTATTGGAACTGGTATTGACGCTCCAGGTACCGGTTTTTGAAACGCCGTTCTTCAAAGCAGTAATGGTGCCTCCATTGCTGAACGTAAAACTATAACCGGAAAAATCTGTGGTCTCATCATTACCACTATCCGTAAATAATGTAACACGCCATGTACCTGAACTGGCGACCTGGCTCACGTCAGATGCGACGTTGTTGCCGGGGTCACATGATACAAATGATAAGGCAAGGGCAAGAAAAAGAAGAGTTGTTCTCATATGTTTAATTTTTAGATTCTATGATTTGTCAGCGACGGGGAGTTATTTGTAACCGGCAATGCAAAAAAAATCCTCCCGGAACGCGGGAGGATCGGTTACTGCTAAGTAACACTTACTCTACCTGAGTCTTTTTACCCTTCGGATCAGGCTTCCTGGTACTTTTTCATGATAAAGATGATCAGGATTGTCCTTGATCTGTTCCAAAAGCTGCAGAGCCTCATTATATTGCTTGTTCAGGATATAAGCCAGGGCCAGGTAATATTCTGATTCTTCTTTAAAATCAACAGAAGCAGTTTCCTTGTTTATGCGAAGCACCTTTTGAAACCCCTTAATGGCTTCAGTTGGATCGTCTAACTGGAGATAGGAGACGGATGAAAGAAAAATGTATTTGAGGTTTGTGGAAGTATCTGCCAGTGCGGTCACCATTCTGAAATCTTCTTCCTTATAGGCCTTTTCAATAGTAGGTACCCATGTGTAATCCCTTACAGTTGCGAGTTCATACAAATGGAAATTCTCTTTGAACAGTTTTTCACCGGAAAGAGTAAAGTAATTGTAGGCCGTAATACCTGCGAAAATGACAAGTAAGCCTGCGGCAACCGACATGGTATAACGAATGATCCGGCGTGAAGGGCCGATTTCTTTTACAGGGGCTTGCATCTCATTCATCATCTGCTGATGAATCCCCGATACTTCCTGCTTTAACCCATAGCTCCGGATGGCTTCCCTGGCTAATTTCAGGCCTTCCAGTTCTTCCCGCAGGGATTCATCCTCTGAAAGTTGTTTTTCCAACTCAGTTTTCTCCGGCTTTGTCATTCCCCCGTCCAGGTACTGAATTAATTTTTCAGACATGTTATTGGTAGAATTACTCATGCAAAAGGTTTTTAAGGGTTTGTTTCAATCCAGGGTTTGCAGCTATCATTTGCTCCAGTTGCTTCAGGCATTTATATTTTTTATTCCGGACCACCTGTTCATTTTCATAGTTCAGCGACTCAAGTATCTCTTTCATGGATGAATTGTTATAATAAAACATCACCAGTATTCTCCGGCAGGTATCACCCAATTGGCCTACTAAATTCACCACCTGCTCCCTGGCCTCACGGCCTGCTATGAAATGACCTGCATCCATCTCTGCCTTTTCCTGCCCTTTTTCATACTTTTCTTCCCTCGCCAGGGCTCTTCCCCGTTTTTTTAATTCATTCAGCCATATATGACGGTTCAGGGAAAATAAAAATGTTTTTATAGTTGATTCGCCCCTGAACTTATCTTTTTGCACAAGGTCAATAAAATTCACCACTACTTCCTGGAACACATCCTCAGCATCCTGCCTGCTGCCATTGTTATTCATGACATACCAGCTCAGGCTTTCAAAGTAGTTCCGGTAAATAGCCTTAACAGTTTCGTTTATCTGGCTCCCCGACTGAAGCCTGCCGACCAGCTCTTTATCGGAGAGGTTTTTACGTACCTCCATGCTTAATTCCTTTATTTGTAACCAAAGAAGCTAATTTTGTAACCAAACTAAGAATTATTTGTTAAGTAACTGACCAGGAAGTATAAATGGCATGAACTATTTTGAATTATTTGAAATACCGGTACAGTTGAAAGTGGATATAGCTCCCCTTCATAAAAAATTCTTTGAGCTAAGCAGAAAATACCATCCGGATTATTTTGCTGCTGCTGCTGCCGGAGTGCAGGCTGAAGCCCTGGAAAAATCAGCCTTATTGAACAAGGCCTATAAGGCTTTCAAAAACCCCGACGAAACGATCAAATATGTATTACAACAAAAAGGCCTGCTGGAGGAAGAAGAGAAATATGAACTGCCCCCTGTCTTTTTGATGGAGGTAATGGAGATCAATGAGCAGCTGATGGATGCGGAAGACCCGGGTGTACATAACCGTATTAAATCTTCTATCGAAAATCTTCAATCTGAAATATATGCGCCTGTTAAAGAAATTGTGGAGCATTACCAGGAAGGTATTACTTCCGAAAAAGAGCTGTTGCAGGTAAAAGAATACTATTATAAGAAAAAGTACATTGACCGTATCCGTAAGGAACTCGCCGTGTAAACAGCCGCGGTATTTTAAATTTTAAATTTATCATTTTACCTTTTACATTTGCACCCCTGCCCGGGTGGCGGAACTGGTAGACGCAGCAGACTCAAAATCTGCCGCCGGCAACGGTGTATCGGTTCGATTCCGATCTCGGGCACACTACTAACTTTTAGGCAATCTTTTATAAGGTTGCCTTTTTTATTTCCCCCTGTAACCCGCTTCAGTGGCGGGATTTCAGCGAACAGGCTATTTACTTTTTCGGTTCGAACTCTGTCATTTTCTTTACTATACACAATACCATCAGGAAACACCAGGTATTGCAACTTCTGCTTATTACTGAAATCTGCTGAAAGCCACAGCTGGCTTAGGTTTTCAGCTATTTTTAATCCCTTTTCGATAATGATTTCCAAGTTCGAACTGTCAAAAGCCCTGGTACTGAGTTCCTGCCGAATTTGTGCCATCTCGATTTTTATTTTTTCCGAGTATTTTTCATACAGCGTTTTCTGTAGGTCGCCAAACACAAAGCGCTCTTCCATCTTTTCTAATTGCCCCTGAAGCTCCGATATTTTTTTCTTCAGCTGTGTAGTATCACCCATTTGTTGGGCCAGTCTTTTTTTGATCTTTTCAGTAATTACTCTCTTCAACTGGTCTTGCTGCTTTTTATTATATTCAAAAAGCTTTAGGAATTGACTAAAATGCGCATTTAGTTTCACCGCGCTAATATTTACTTTACCGGTTTTATTCCTTGTCTTATAATACCAATGTCCTTTCTTTTGATACCCGGTAAAAGGGCAGCCGGATAATTCATCCTTTGTAAATATTTTCAGCGGCAAATCTTCGACCTTATGAGTCTTTGCAATGCCAATCGTCGGCTCTTCTTTCAGCAGATCATTGGCCTTCAGAAAAGTCTTAAGGTCTATCAAAGCAGGATGATGACCTTTTATGAGCCTGCCGTCTAAAAATTTTCCTGTAACATATCCTGCATAAAAGGGATTTGACATTACCCATCTGAAATTTGTTGTCTTTACTGTAACACCCGCCGCCGCCAGCCTGGCAATTATTTCCTGATTCGTCATCACACCTTCGGCTTTCCATTGAAAAGCCTTTTTCAGCCACTTACCATCCTCGGTAATTACATACTGATGATCGCAGGCGCGATGCTTTGGTTTAAGGTTCCGGTATCCTATTGGTGGCGCATAAGGCCAGTACCCTTTTAGCATAACTTCCCGCGTGTTGGTGATAGTACGTGACGCCCTCTGCTGATTATCGTAGTGATTGAATAAATGAAAAATATTTTCCTGAAACTTTCCTCCGGGAGTAGAGCTATCCACATCCTGTGTCACTGATTTCAGCCTAATACCTGTTTTTGCTAATTCAGAACTCAGTTCAGCGGCGGCGGCACCTGTACGTGAGAACCTATCATAATTGTAAACAATTATGAACGATATATCCTTGTCTTTCCTGGCAAAAGCCAGCATCCGCTGAAACTCTTTCCTTCCATCTGTTTTTGCACTTTCATAACTGCCCCCGAAATACTGTTTGATTACAATACTCTCACGTTTAGCGTATTCATTGCAGAGTTTAAACTGCACTTCAAGGCTGGAATTATTTTCTTCCTGCTCCTGGGACGATACACGGGTATAGACAACGGCAAATTTTTTATCCCGCTTAACCTCCTTGCGATACTGGATTTTATACTTTGACTCGAGTACAGTCTCCAGGTAAGCTATTGCCTCTACATTTTTCATCCTAAGTCTTTTAATAATTGTTCGATAATAACATCCGCCAATCTTTCCAGTTGCTCATCGATACTATCGATTGCTCGTACTGGATGAACAGATTTAGTTGGCTTTACATCGATAATTGCATTTAAATGGCTTTCATCAGGCTTTTGACGTTCTACTACATCCTTCATTATTCGGGATGTTGTGGCTGGTAATCCTGTTTGTCAGGTAAACCGCCTTATATATAATTGAACCCGGGGTATCCGGTGTCTTTATAATTTCAATTTTTCCGTCTGAGTACATGAAACAACTTTGCCCTTCTGCGTTTTTAAAGTAATTGTTTCATATCCTCCTTTTAAAATAATATTGGAGAGGCGATTTGCTATGTCCACTTTTTTAGACTTAGTTATTTCGACCAGATTGATCTTCTGTTTATCATCAAATGTTACCGTAAGCGAATTGGGTTTTTCACGACGAAGAATCTCCAGAATCTTCCATTCCTCTTCAGTAAATATCTCGGTTTGCAATTCCTTATCAATTTCATCCTTTAATATAAACGATTCGATGATATTAGTAAGCGGAATAGAAATATGGGGCTCATTAAGAAGTTGCTGTACTTCCGGATTTACTACTATTACCTCCTTGCTCGTTTCTAAAAAAATGGCAAATTTTCCATGCTTGTTTATCACTAGATCTGCTCCTAGCCGATATAGAACGATAATAAAAATCAAATTGGCAAACATTGGCATGATTTCCGAGTCCTCCAAATCGCCGGCAAAATCTTTCAATTTCAGGGCCATTTCATGCATGTATTTTACATCACCCGAAAGTGTACCTTTTTTCAATAAGTCCTGTATACCTTTTCGTTTCTCTTCGAAAGCTATGAGAATTTCCTCTGTAGTAGGCACACGGAATAATTCATCCTTCAATTTTTTCAATATTTCGAAGGAGACACCAAATTCCCTTAAATCGGATATAACCTTCAGCCAAATAATCTCCAGGAATGAAAATTTTCGCCATCCTTTTTCATTCCATTTCTTTAATAGTTCTGCTTCCTCAACCCAATAATTCAAGACCCGACTATTCACAAAGGGAGCAATAACACTGGCCGGATATTTTTGATCAAGTATCTTTTTCTTAAACCTCTCTAATTTTTCCACGTATGCAGGATCTAAATCTTCTATCACCTTGGTCAGTTCCATATTGCAAATATTTTACGATTACGTAAATTTATACTATTTTTACGATTATGTAAAATATATTTAATTGTTAGGTCCCGGTAAATTTAGCGCACCGCCTTCATCAAACCACTACCGTAAGTTAAAGAGAATGCTATATGTAACTATTAACAAAAAAATTCTAAGATGAAAATTAGTCGCACGTGCGCATTCTGTTCCAATAAGTTTATCACATCCCACGGCAACCAACGGTATTGCTCAACAGAATGTAAGGATTCACAAAAAGCCATCTCCCAACAAAAATTGTATGGAATCTTTAAAGAATTTAGAAAAGGGTTTGTTGGTAACTACAAATTGTTCTTAACGCTTGTGCCCAAGTCGGGTAGTAAGACATTTCCTTTAATTCAATTAACCAACTCGGGATTTAAACCCGAATGTTACTATGGCAGAGCTAAAAGTGATCAGGAAATTTTCTACAAAATTGGCGATTACCGTTACAGCCTGCTTACTGACAAACAAATTCAATCGATAAAAATTATAAAAAATTAATTATGGATATAACTCCTTTTGATCCTCTTGATGAGGCCTTTCCAAATTACCAGCCATCGAATAACCCCATTCCAGCAAAAAGCAATGGATTTTGGTGGGGAGTAGTTGTGACAATTGTAGTAGGTGGCGTTATATACCTTGTTATCA
>JAEUVK010000122.1 GCA_016787135.1 Chitinophagaceae bacterium
CCTTACTTCACTGTTCAGCACGACCGCGTTGTTTCCGTTACTTACATTTTGAGGGAAGCCACGCAGATTCACGGCCAGTGTCTGGTAAGTATAATCATTATCCGGGTCAGGCGTATTGGCATCGTTGAACTTTGGTGAGAACCAGTTGTCAACACCGCCTAAATAGTAGATCACTTTTTGGTTGCCCCAGGAGAAATCACCGGCTGCCCGTACGGCCCATATCAGGTTGCGGTAGATGGGTAAATAATGACGGCCATCAAAACCGGCATTGAACAGGAATTTTCCATCGCGGTTACCGATATCACTTAATTGCGTGAACCAATCAGTGAATATCTTGTAACGTAACCCATGCCAGATATTAGTTGCCGGGTTCAGTGTATTATCATAGACATATTCCAAACTGACCTGGCCATGTGTAGAAGTAAAATCTTCTGTTTCCAATGAGAAACGATCGCGGGATGTAACCACTGTTCTGTCGAAGCGGGGCCCGATAGTGGCTCTTAAACTTTTTGTTCTGTCAAACGGATATCTTAAGCGAACGAGGTAATAATTCTCAAATTTTTTCCCGGCATATTGAGGAGCATTGGAAAATCCTACTTCCTGGCTGCTGCGGTAATACGTAAGACCCCAGTCAAGCCGTTTGCGGAAATTATAGAACTCAAACAGCACATCATTGTCTCGCAGGTTGGAGGCTATTCTTATACCACCGGTGAATTTCACATCTTCCATCAGGTCGGAAGTGCCCATACGTATCAACCCATTGAAATCATTGCCATTTGATAATTGAACAGGCCCGGTTCCTCCTGCATATGGTTGAAATTTATTTACCGGGAATACTGAATTATTGAATCCGGTCACAACGTAATCTGCAAAGAATTTAGGCGGCCGGTATTCATACAATTTTGCTTTACGTAACACTGTTGGCTTCACTATTTCCTGTGATTCCACTACTGTACCTTTTTTACTGGCGGTATCTTTTTCATCCTGGAATTCACTCTGGAAGAAATCATCCTTCTTTGAAGCAGTATCAGATTCATTCTCTTCATCCTGTGCTGATTTCAGCAAAGCCCTCCTGTCGGCATCCATTACCTGCTTCATATATTCTGTAGGACGGGCCGATACATTGCGGCGTTTCAGGGTATTCTCATCCACACGAAGGCGGTATAACAATTTTACGTCACCCAGTTTCACCACTTCACTTACTTGCTGGTTATCTCCGGCGGTCCTTGTTTCCAATAAACTGCTTTGATAATTAGTGATCGGGAATACATACGATGAGTCATTGGTAACGGAGAAGAACCCGACAGAATCAATATCCACTTTGTTCCACTCTTTCAATACACTATCTACTTCTTTTTGTCCAGGGTTGCGCAATATTTCATCACCGATAAATATTAAGGTATCCAGTCCCGCCCTTTCTGTTCTGAAAAACCCTGCATAGCGGTTGTTGACGCCATTTTCATCACTTACAAAAGTGAAGTGCGAAGTATTGTATTGCGAGGGAAACCTTGCATTACCATAGCGCAAAGCAGAAAGCTGGGACACCTGTTTAAATTCAGACTTGTTCCAGTTATCGACTAAAAAGATATTGAAATGCGGGGCGGGCAATGAATCATCGCTGTTCACTGCATTGGCTGATGGACGGTTACTGGAGAAGATGATACCTGTTTTATTGGGGAAAGCGACAAATGACGGATCAAGGTCATCATACACATCATTGGTGATCTGGTCAAATGTCTGCTTATCTATTTTGTAAGTATAAATATCTGTCTGCCCGCTGCGGATAGCGCTGAACAAAAGCGTATTGGCGTCCAGCATGTATTTCATATCCTGCACCTGGTCAAACATGGGCAATTCCTGTTTAGTGACCTTGATGCGG
Source organism: Chitinophagaceae bacterium (assembly GCA_016787135.1). Lineage (GTDB taxonomy): Bacteria > Bacteroidota > Bacteroidia > Chitinophagales > Chitinophagaceae > VBAT01. The sequence continues at coordinate 1,880 of JAEUVK010000122.1, forward strand.
TTCACTACATCATAAACAAATAACCTGAGTTTGCCTTCCTCGCTATATAGTACAGCCAGTCTCGTCCCTTTTCCGTCCCAGGCCAAAATAGGATAGTTGGGGTTCTTTTCATCTTCTCTCGAGCGGGTTCCGAATTTCAACAGTACTTTACGGTTCACAAAATTCTCCATCAGCACTACGGAATATTTACCCTGGAAGAATTCTACCAACGCATAGGTGAAACTTCTCGGCTGAGGATTGGCATTGAAACGAATGAAATCTTTTTTACCGATCACTTCGCTGATAGAGAGCTGGCCTTTGGGTGTATTACGGCGTCCGCGAAGGTCTTTGTAATAGCCCTGCGGTACTTCCAGCATAAAGTCTTTCAGTATCTCTTTAAATTTCTTTTTTGCCACTTTTTGTGAAGCGCTGTTCAGGTTGCGGTAAACACGGGAGAGATATAATAAATAAGTTGTTTTGCTTTTGCCATATTTGTCAGCAATATATTTCCAGAATGAATGTCCGGCGAGATTGGGTTTATCAAAAGCAAATTGGTAAAAGTTGGTGTATTTGCCGGATAGCATGATGCCGCGAAGGTCATCATCCAGAGAAGGGCTCCAGTTCTCAGCCGCATATTCAATATAACCATCCGTCAGCCATTTGGGAAGATCCAGTAATGCCTGGTTGGCGGCAAACTCACCGAGATCGTCGCCAAATAATATATTTTCAACCAAAACTCTTGCAATACCCTGGCGTATCTGGCGGCGGAGGTTATCGTGGTTGCCGTCAAAAAAGACCAGCATTTTATTATTCACCAGTTTAGTGACGCCGCCGGTATTCTGCCAGTCGATCCCAAGCCCGACATTGGATTGCTGCATCTCATCAAAATTGTTATACACAACAATGTTGGTGCGGCGCTGTAACCCGTATTCGACAAACTCTTCCAGCCCGGGCAGTTCATTTTCTGCTATCTGGGCCACGTATTTACCGAGGCCAAGACCATCCTGGCTGAAGTAGGTATTGAAATTCTCTGTCTGGTAGTACTTCCATTTGAATTTCTGGTACTGTACCCGGTTCTTTCCGAATTCCACAGCGTTGACCTGCGCAGTTGATTCTATCGAATAAAAAAGGGAAACGCAGGCAATCAGGCTTGATAGTTTCTTCATAAAATCATTGCTGTTTCTAAATCTTAATAAATCGCACAGTTTGTCCTCTATGTTGCCGGTTGTGGTTTTATTAACTAAAAGAAAGGTTATCCCCGAAGGGCGTCCAAATCCTGTTCAAATTACGATGAAATGGTCAATGAGGATGTATCTTTATTTCCTGCGGAACATTCACCGTAAAATTGTGTTTTAAAAGTACAAAAAACCATCCATGTTAAGCGTTAAGGCGTTCACATTTAGCCCTGTGCAGGAGAATACCTACCTCCTGTATAACGAAAAAAGGGAGTGTGGCATTATAGATCCCGGCTGTTATTTTCCGGAGGAAAAAGAGGAGTTGAAAGCAGCCGTAGAAAATTTGGGACTAAAGCCCGTCCTGCTGCTGAATACGCATTGCCACCTTGATCATGTGTTTGGAAATAAGTTCGTTCATGACACATGGGGACTGACCCTGCATATTCATCCCAAAGAAAAGCCGGTGCTGGATTTTGCGCCCGTCTCCGGTCAGAACTGGCAACTGCCTTTCGACAATTATGATGGCCCACTGACCTGGTTGAAAGAAGATTCTGTCATCAGGATCGGGGAGGAGGAACTGCAAATACTATTTACGCCGGGTCATTCGCCCGGCAGTGTTGCATTTTATCATGAGGCCGGTGGCTTTGTGATAGGCGGCGATGTGCTGTTCAAGGGAAGCATCGGGAGGACCGATCTGCCGGGCGGGGATTTCAAGACATTGATGAATAGTATCCAGACACAGTTCTTTACCCTGCCGGATGAAACAAAAGTATATTCCGGCCATGGGCCGGTGACAACGGTGGGATTTGAGAAAATGAATAACCCGTATGTGAAGTTGTATTAAGTGAGGGTTGATTTGAAAAACTTCCCTACCACCGGTAACCTGACCAGTTCCTTTCTTTCGATCTTTAAAACAAATAAAGTAAAGAGCAGTAGCAATAAGGTAGCAGTGCCGATACTAAACCAATTGTTGTCCCAGACGTAAACCAGGCCACGATGCATTCCGTATAATAGTACAACAAGTGCTAAATAGGCTACCAGTTTTTTTCTTGCATAAGGTACAGGGTAGTATCTCTGCCCCATCACGTAACTGACGATCATCATAAACAGGTAACAGCAGAACGTAGCGATAGCTGCACCTAAATAATGCAGTTTGGGTATCAACAGGATATTCAATACAACAGTGATCACTGCACCGGAAAAGGTGATGATGGCGCCATACATATTTTTATTGGTCAGTTTGTACCAGATACTCAGATTGTAATAGATACCAAGAAAAATATTACCCATAGCCAGCAAAGGCACTATATAGATACCTTCTCCCCATTCTTTTGACTTTAAGGTGATGATCCATTCCAGTACATCACGATAAAGGCTGATGAGCAGGAACATAAAGCAACAGGCGATCACAAAGAATTTCATTACCCTCGCATAGGTCTTCTGGGCATTTTCATTTTTCGATTGATTGAAGAAGAAAGGCTCCGCCGCCATACGAAATGCCTGGATCATTACAGTGACAATAACTGCCAGCCTGTAAAGGTTGCCAAAAATACCCAGTTCTTTGTCTGCCTGTGCCGGCGACACATCCACAACATGACGATAGACAAGTCTGCTCAGCATATCGTTGATCATACCCCCGAGCCCTACAATGATCAGCGGGTAGCTATATTTCATGATCTTTTTCCAGAGAACAGAATCGAATTCAAAACGTAACCCTTTGAATTCTTTCCATAATAACAGGAAAGTAAAAATGCTTCCACAAAGATTGCCGAGCAGGTAATAACTGATCGGATCCTCTTCATTATAAATGACCGTTGCAAAACTGTCAGGATGGGATTTAGCATACGCCGGGATGATGCCAAGAAACAATATGACCACTAAAATGCTGATCAGAATTCCAGCAACCCTCACCATAGCATATTTTCTTGGTCTGTTCTCCTGTCTCAGGCGGGCAAAGGGTAAAGTAGCCAATGTATCAAAGAAAATGATCCCGCACATCCAGGTAACATATTGGGGATGTTTATTGAGCCCGGCTGCATCTGCAATATCTGACCGGAACATGTACAGGATAATAGTAAAAAGTATAGTGGTGAGAAAAAGAGATATGCAAAGCGTATTATATAGTTTATTACGGTCATCGGTCTGGGAAAAACGAAAATAGGCTGTTTCAAGACCGTAGGTGAACAGGATGCTAAGGAACGGGATAATGGCGTAGACCTGTGTAAGATCAGCAGTAGTGCCTGCTTGTTTAAAGAGGAAAGGCAGTGAGAGATTCAGCAAATAGCCAAGAAACCTGTTGGCGATAGTGGGAATACCATACCACAGCGTCTGCCCGGCCAGTTTTTTTATACCACTCAAAAGGATGGGATTTAGTCAGCAAATGTAATCGTTGCTTTTTCAAAAAACGAATGGATGCGGTGGAAAAGGATTCTTTAACAGGCTTGCAACGCATTTTGCCTTTACTCTATCTTTGCAAAAAACCATTGTTATGAAAAGAGTTCTTTTGTCTTTGCTGATCGTTTCATTTTTTTCCACTGTCGTTTTTTCCCAGGCCTATGAGGGTACCATTGAGTATACTAAAAAGAAACAGCAGGCTTTTGTGATTGATTATCCTTATCCGCCTGAAGCGGCAGAAAATGCCATCATAAAGAAAATGGAAGACCTCGGCTATAAAGGCAAGGAAGAAAAAGGTTTGTTCAATAAGGACAAAGGTTTCCGGGTGTATAAAGGTGCATTTATTACTGACATCATGTCCAGCAGTATGGACTATGCATTCAAAGTGGAAGCAAAAGGCAGGAAGGATAAAGACCAGTCTGTCGTTTACCTGATCATCATGAAAGATGGTGAGAATGCCAAAGCTGCTTTTGAAGCTGCCGATACAGATAAAGCAAAGGCTTTTTTGAATAACCTGCAGCCCTATATGGAAGCTGCTAACCTGGAACTGCAGATCAGCAACCAGGATGAGGTGGTGGTAAAAGCCGAAAAGAAATTGAAAGATCTGAAAGATGACCAGGCAGATATGGAGAAAAAGATCAAGAAGCTGCAGGAAGACCTCAAGGATAATGCGAAAGACCAGGACAACCAGCAAAAAGAAATAGAAGCACAGAAGCAGGCGCTGGAAGCTTTGAAATCAAAAAGAAAATCCTGATAGATCAGGGTTGACCGTAACGGGGGTCGGCTATAAATGAAGAGTCTGTCAGCGTTATCAAAAATGACCGCAGGTCGTTTGCTTGTGTGGTGGTCAATGTAATTCCATTTGCCAATAAAGGATCTGATGTGGCACTTTGCTGCACACCGGTACGGTAATGATTGATGCATTGCCCCAGCGTATTAAAGCGGCCGTCGTGCATATAGTTGGATGAGATATATACATTACGAAGCGTCGGTACTTTGAACTTCAGTGAATCGGCAGCATTCTTCGTAATGCGCATTTTGCCGTAATCATTCAAAAAAGGATCAACCGGCAGGCCGATATTCCGGAAACTATAATCCGTGAACATCGGTTCCGGGTGACAGGTGGAACAGTTGGCCTGGTATAGCTGGTAGCCATTTAGCTCCTGCGAGGTAAAGACCGCCTGCCCCTTTTTATACCGGTCATATTTAGAGTTGGCAGATATAATAGTACCTGTGAATTGTGCCAGCGCCTTCAGTATAAACTCCGGGCGGATGAATTCACTCCGAAAAACTTTTTTGAATTGCTTCCTGTATTCCGGGTCCTTTTGCAGTTTGTCAATGACCCCATTGAACGATTCAGCCATCTCAATGTGCCCGTTGATCGGTTGTGCTGCTTCATCAAATAATGAGCTGAACTCTCCGTCCCAGTGAAAACTGTTTTGCCAGGCAAGGTTAAAAAGGACCGGGGCATTTCTTAACGTATGTGAATTATTATAGCCATGACTACGGTCATGTTCGAAAGTGCCAAATCCGCCTATCTGCTGGTGACAGGAAGCGCAGGGAAAGTTGCCATCCTTTGACAGGCGACCGTCATAAAACAATTTCCTTCCAAGTTCAACACCTTCTTTGCTGAGCGGGTTATCGGTAAAGCGATACACTGGATCGGGGAAACCTTCCGGTATCACCTGTTCTATCATTTCCAGGTTGTTGGGATT
>JAEUVK010000165.1 GCA_016787135.1 Chitinophagaceae bacterium
ATTTGGTGAATTGGGTGAGCCTGTAACCCTTGCTTCAGTAGGCGCTGCAATGGGAGTAATTGCAGGTATTGTTGCAGCCTTAAAACAAATCGGCGACGTTTTTAAAAAGAAACAACCGGGTTCTGAAGATTTTGATGAAGCGAAAACAGATGCCGCCGAAAACAATGTAGCTGTTCCTGCAAATAATGCTGCGGCTACATCAATACCCAACAGCGCAACAAATCCAATACTGCCTGTGGTGAAGTCCTCACAGGATTCAAATACCTCGACTGATTACAGTAATGAACCAGCGACAAATGCAATGGTGAAGACAGCGGATAAATCATTGCCAGCAGCTACTGATGAAAATATATCAGAGGAGGAAACGTCATCGTCTGTTACTCCAACGGCTAATTCTGGCAATAACACCGGAAATGATAAACAATCATTCTGGGACAAGAACAAGAAATGGATAAAGCCGGTTGCTATCGGCGTAGGCGGTCTTACCCTGATTGCAATTGGGTTTAAGTTTATGAGTGGCAGCAAGGAAAAAAACAAATCATCACCTCAGCGGAGTCTGTCTGGAATACCACATAAAAGGAAGAAAAAGAAAAATCATCACCGTAAGAGTAAAAAGCATAAACACAAGAAAGCAGTTGCTCTGATATAATTCCATCATCCTACACTAAAAACATTTAATAAATGGCAAACAAAAAGAAAAACCGTTATAAAAGCCAGGCGAAGAAAAAGCACTTTCTATCCGGCCTGAACGATGGACTTCCCACCAAAGGGAACGTAAAGAACACCGCCCTTGAAACCGGGAAAGACATCCTCGTTGGCGTATTAGGCGGCGGGTTGCTCGCAGCCATCATCGGGAAACCATCCATGTTGGTTGGAATTGTTACCACTGGTGCAGGCCACTATACTGATAGCAAGATAATCCAGATGATCGGCCTGGGAATGATGGCGGCCAATGGCTTTACCAAAACAAACTCTAACGCTGTGAGCGGACTGGAGGGACTCGATGGCATCAAAGAAAGATTGCAGGCTTACAAAGAAAGCATGAAGGAAAAGCTCTATCTGGACAAGATCATCAAAAAACAAAAAGATGCTGCTGCCACCAATGGCATCGGGGAGCTTCAATACTTCACCTACAATGATCCGATGAATGGTCATCTTGCTGCACTTGACGACATCGAACAGCAGGTAGCCGAAAGCGCCATGCAGTTCCGGGGGCAGATGACTGGTGATGATGATTTCCTGATCGGAATTATTGACGAAAGAATCATATAAGCTCCAAGACCGAAGCCTATAAAACTTAATTATTAATTCGTAAACCCAATAACTATGTTAGGATTTTTAGAAGGAATCGAAGAATATAACAATGCCGGTGCGCTAATTGGCATTGAAGGCGTTGATGACAATGAACTCCTCGGAGCATTGCGCCGGATGAATCCCATCAAAAGACAACGCACCATCAACAAGCTATCCAATACCGGTGCACCCAGCAGGGGCAGTCGTGCAGAGATGGAAAGGCATTTTGCTGAACTGCCTGCACATATCAAAGAGGGGCTGTCAAACAGTTCACTGCGGCTGGCAGATGCAACGATCTATTCCATCAAACCTACGACCTCCAAAACAATAAAAATGTTTGAGACGCAGGATGACAAGGAGATCGGTCTTCGCAATGTGTCGAATGCCAAGCTGCCAAAGAACCAGGCGTTCCTTGTTTCAGGTATTTATCTTTTGGCTGGTGTATCTGCCGACGCAACAAAGGATAAGATCATTGCCACAGAATACAAAGGGCTTGAAAATTTCAATGCCCTTGCCAATGGTGAATTTTCCCTAAAGTGCAACAAAAAAGCCATAGTTCCTGAAACATCCAATGCAGTTTTCAAAACCTCGGCTTATCACCAGGTTCCGATTGGTTACTATAAGCTGGCCAATCCCCGGTTGATCGAAGATGACCTGCTGATTGAAATGACCATTGAACTCGGTACAATGGATGGTGTGGCAGCGAACACTTACATCTTTGTAGGGCTTCACGGAACCATTACGACACCTTAAAAGTGCTGAAAAGGTATCAATGGGCTGCTGTTGCTGTGGCCCTGCTTTTTCCAACGCTGCTGTTTGCAGCAAGTAAAAGTTCGTCCAGGAATTATGCAATAAAGAATCTGAAGGCATTTCTACTGATGATACAATTTGCCGAAGGAACAATCGGCCCGAATGCTTACAAGATGTTGTTTGGCGGCGGTTTGTTTTCTGACATATCACGGCATCCAAATATCGCTGTAACGAAATGGGGCATCACCAGCACCGCAGCAGGAGCTTATGGTTTTCTATACCGGGTGTGGATTGAGATCAGCGGACAATTAAAGCTGCCGAATTTCACTCCGGCATCTCAGGATAGAGCAGCCATTGAAATGATAAGAAGAAAAAATGCACTTAATGATGTACTGGCCGGAAGGATTGAACTGGCGATATACAAGTGCAGAAAGATATGGGCATCCTTTCCGGGCGCAGGTTATGGACAAAATGAAAGGGCATTGACAGAGCTGCTTACATTTTATCTGAAGGCAGGAGGAACATTAGTAAGATCATAAACTATTGCTATGTACAAAAGAGTAAAGAAGCGGTTTGATATTTCGGTAACTGAATCCAATACTGTTCATTCTAAAACATTTGAACTTGACAAAAATATTACTGCGATTCATGGGATTTTATTTACGTCTGACAGAGACGATCTACTATATTATCGTGGTACTAATAAGGTAGAGATTAATAGGCAGGAAATTTTTCCTGAAGGATATGAAACCAAACTGCTGATGTCAGGCTTGAATGTTTCCCCCAATGACCGGTTTTATCAACTTCCTGCTTTGGCTCCCGGCAATGGCAAATTGAAGGTGGATTATAAAGACAACAATGAAGAACGTTTGGGTTTCAGTGCATACAGGGTAACTGTTTACCTGGATTGTGAAATAAACGAACCGGCATGACAAGAGAAGAAGCAATAGTACATTCCATTGAAATAAATCGGCTGGGCCAGTCCAGTTATTTCCAGGTGGAATTGCCCTCTGATACAACGAAGATCATTGGTGTGGAAACCAGTGCCATCAGGAAAGCAAGCGGTGCATCATCCAGCGATCTGTTCTTTTTCTTTGGCTATTTTACTCCCATTATTCCGATTGCGGATGTTGACCCGCCATTTGTGATTCATAAAACTGAAACGGTAGGAATATTAACGTTGCAAAGTCCTGATACCGGTGGTATCTTTTTTCAGGATGATGTGAGGCAGAAAGATATTTCATCAAAGTATGCGGACTTCACACAATATCCTGCCGTATTCGGTCAATGGTCGCATGACCGCAAAAGACATGAAACAAGTATCAACGTCAGTAGTTGTTCAAAGCTGGTAGAAGGTCACTTTAAAGATACCTGGGGAGCATTATACAGTTACCATGTAATCTACCAGTTCAATATTTATATCTGGGTCGAAAAACAGGTTGCCAATGACAACAGGATTTGCTCTTGATTATATACCCCGTCGCATGTGTGAACTTGGACATGGTTCACAATATATCATGCGGTACAGGCACATGGTTTTAAAACCAAAAGAAGTGAAAACCATCAATGCCCCTAATCAGCTCTTTGTATTGGTTGACCCCTGCGGCGATCTGCGAATAGAAAGCACCGGTGGCTTGTATGACCAGAGCGAAGACCAGGTAAATGAACTAAACTATGAGCATAGAGGAGAGATTGTGATAACCAACCAATCCATTTTTATAAGTCATGTCCGCTTTATTCAGGTGATACCACAAATATGTAAAAACACATGCCCGTAACCAACGATAAATTCGATCAGCTAAAAGTTGACAAGCTCAAGCATTATTTGCAGGATATGGCAGCAAAAGGTCATGCCAAACCGTTTGAAATCTTTGTTGACAACCTTAAGGTTGTTCCTAAGACTGAAGACCCAAATGAGTTTGACAATTACGAGTATTACATGAATGAGGACACTGAAAAAATCCGCATCCTCATTTATAACTCTGCTGCGTCACCCCGAAACGATCAGTATTGCTTTTATGTGCAGCAAATGAAAATAGATAAACCGGTGAATGGTCTCGGCGACCTGGATGGGATAATCCAGGAGAAGCTGAATGCCCGTGATAAAGAGTATGAGTTAAACCGGGTAAAAGATGAACTGGAAGAAACCAAAAAGCAATTAGAGGAAGCTGAAGAATATGCAGAAACGTTGGAACAGCAATTGGAGGAATCCAAAAGCAACAAATACAAGCTGGGAAAACTTGACCTGGTTGAACTTGGCGGGGCAGTGCTGGAAAAGTTGGCTGTTAAAAATTCACCGGCACTGGAAAAAATCGGGTTGGGAGGATTGATTGCATCCGATACGCCGCCAACTTCAGAACCTGCAGAAGAAACAGAAGCGACATTTCAAAAGAAGGAATCATCACCTTCATTGAATCCAGATCAACTGCAATACATCCCCGTACTCCAGCAGCTTGACCAGGCATTCGATAAACCGCAACTTCAAATGGTTATGCAAATACTTGCAAAGTTTTCGGAAGAACCGGAGCAACTGAAAACAGTAGCGGAATTATTAAACATATCCAATCAATCCTGACTATGAATAAATATCAATATGACATTTCGATTGAAGCAAAATCCGAAAGTGAGGCGGAAGCGAAAATGAATGCTCTCACTACGCTGGCATCAAAGCTTTCCGAAAAGGAGTTGACAAAGCTGGCGCATGTAATCAAACATGATCCCGTAAAAACAGCATTGGCAAAAAAATACTTAGGCGTTTAAGCCTCCTATGAAAGCAGAAACTTCCATCCCGGAGCATGATGAATTCACACTTGAAGAAAAAATCAAGTACGGAATTCTTGGGGTGATCGTATTGGGTGGAAGTTTCTTTATCGGAAGAAGCATTATCCGGAAAGCAAGGGCTAATAGTGAGGAAAAGAAAACGTATGAAGAAGGTAATGCAGCAACTTATGCCAAGCAAATTAAAATGGCTTTTGAAAATGATATGTGGTGGGGATGGGGGACTGATGAAGAAGCACTCAGAAAAACCTTGATAGCGATACCAAGCAAGGAAGAATTCAGGAAAGTAATCAACTCCTATCAAAAGCTCTACGCAAGGAGCCTGATGGCAGATATGAAAAGTGACCTGACTACAAGTGAGTATAATGAAATGCTTGCCATCATTGCCACAAAGCCGGAAAGAGGGACTGCACCCATTCAGATTCAGTCATCGTCGCTTCAATTCCAGGCATGGGCAAAACGATTGAGATCTGCATTTAATGTAAGCACATGGGGCTTTCTTCCGTATGGCACAGATGAAGATGCTATCAAGACAGTTTTCCTGGAAATGCCCACTCAAAACGCTTTCAATGAAACGGCCAAAGCATATTACCAGCTTTATGGTGATGACCTGATGAGTGATTTAAAAAGTGAACTGGATATATGGGAATGGGCTTCTATGATGGGCATCTTAGAAAAGAAACCGCAGGCGTAAGGTCATTATTCAAAACCCGTAGCGGTCAATAAACAATACTATGAAAACAAAGACAAAATCCAAATCAAGGGGCAAGGCTTCAGGGAAAAAGCAGCAAAAGAAAAAGATCATCATTGCGTCCATTGCAGTGGGAGCCGCAGGTATTCTTGGCTTTTTTGGCTGGCAATACCTGAAAAAAAGAAGAGAAACGAAAAAGGCTAATGAACTGGATGAGGTATTGAAAGCAACCAGCGCCTCAAATACCAACTCTTATTCTTCATCTTATACACCAACAACTACAAAAAGTTCAGGGTATCAGTCTTCAGCTAATACAACTCCTAAATCAACACCTGATAAAAATTCCTTTCCTCTATCAAAAGGAAGCAAAGGCAACAATGTAAAATTATTGCAGCAGGCATTGATTGCTAAGTACGGGTCTGGAATACTTCCCCGCTATGGAGTTGATGGAGATTTTGGAACGGAAACAGTAAACGCACTGAAAAAAGCCGGGCTTCCTGCTACCATCAATGAAAGTACATTCAATGTATTGACAGCTTCTGTAAAACCTGATTCAGCAAACATCGGCAAGGAATTGTATTCGGCGGCTATCTCCAAAAACTATAATAAGGTTCTTTCATTATTGAAGCAAATGCCGTCAACAGATGACTATGCTTCGGCTAATGAAGTTTTCAAGCAAAACCGCATCAATGGCGTAAGGCAAACTATTGTAAACGGATTGCTGAGCGTATTCACTTCTACTTCACAGAAAGAGGCTATCAAGTTTGAGTTTCTGCGGATGGGACTACAATTTGATGGAAGCAAATGGAGCCTTTCCGGTTTTGATGGCAAGCCGGTAGTGACAACAGAAGCAACAACAGTATGGATCAATGCCACAGAAGGAGTAAAGGTTCCCGCCCGAATGGTGTTAGGCAATGAAGTAACGAGAAAACTGGACTACACACTCTTTGAAAATAACGGTAAATACTTTTTAGTCACAACCCGGTCAGTTACTAATTTAAGCTAAATCATATACCCATGAAACGATACATCAAGAATATCATTGTACACAATACAGCTACGTTTGATCCGAAGACCAGCCAGCACTATGGTTGCTTTCATTATGTGGTTGAAAGAAACGGAGAGATCAAAAAAATACATCCTGAAACTGCGGTTATAAAGCATTTGCCCGAAGTGGACAATGAAGCGATTCATATTGCTTATACAGGCGGCAGAAATAAAACAGGAGCATTAGGTGATACCAGGACACCAGTGCAGGAAGAATCACTATTTAATAAACTGGTCGCCCTTTCTGTAAAATATCCCGGCGCCAGGATCATCGGGCATAATGACCTGGATGCAACAGCCAATTGCCCCGGCTTTTCGGTTAAAGACTGGCTCAAAAATTATGAACCGGATTTAAGCCTTACTGCTTAAACCAAATTATCCTTTATTAAACCGTACCCTTTATGCGAGAAATAAAATATATCGTGGTGCATTGTACTGCTACTCCGGCTGATGCCAAAATAGAAAACATTCAACGGTACTGGAAAGCACATCTTGGATGGAAAAATCCCGGATACCATTACATAATTAAACGCAGTGGTGAAATTGTCAAAATCACCGATGAGCAGAATATTGCCAATGGTGTTGGCGGGCATAACCGATATTCCATCCATATTTCCTACATCGGGGGAGTAGATAAGGACGGCAAACCGATTGATAACAGAACCGATGCACAGAAACATGCACTCTTTAATAAATTGGTAGCCCTGTCCGAAAAATATTCCAACGCTACGATTTTAGGCCACAGGGATTTTAGTCCCGACAAAGACGGTGATGGAAAAATTGAATACTATGAGTGGATCAAAGCATGTCCTTGCTTTGATGTAAAGGAATGGTTGCAGCAATATACACCTGATCTTGACCTGGCTGTCTGATGTTAGCTGCAATTGTCAATACACTTCGATTTAAAACATTTCAAATCTATTCCCGCCCTTATGAACTCAATGTCGTGGGAATTAGAGCTAACAGCACAATCGCCAATCGCTTTGATGATGAGATTCATGTATTCTTTAAAAATAGTACCGGTAAATGGGTACACTATATTTTCCCCGCTACCACCGATCCGGGGACCTACTGGCT
>JAEUVK010000169.1 GCA_016787135.1 Chitinophagaceae bacterium
TAATTCTTTAGCCTGGTATTCGTGGAGATTCATATCGGAAAAATTTCCGGCGAAGATAGCTTATAAGTCGATAGTGCCTGTTGGATAATGACCAGTTTTTTTATGAGAAACATCATATTCCGGCTGAAGGCCGGAAGGGCCGATTTTGTTAAATTGCAATTTTGAACAGGGGGCGCCTTACCAAATTGCTGTTATGAAGAAATTCTACTGTCTTGTACTGTCTGTACTCATTGCTTTTGCCGTCCATAGCCAGATATCATTAAGCGGCAGTAACTATTCACAGGATTTTGACGGAATTGGTTCGGGTTTGCCGGCCGGTTTCAGGGTGTCATCGAATGCTACGGCTTCGGCTCTGGGAACAGCCGCAACATTTACAAATATCATTGACGCAAATTCTCCATGGAACAGCACTACTTCCGGCTGGAAGAATGTCGCATCCGCAGATGGCTTGATCAGTTCGTCCAATGGTGCAACGCAGGCCGCCCATACGGACAGATCGGTGGGTATAAGGCAAAGCGGTTCTGTTGCTGATCCCGGTGCGGCGCTGGAAATGCAATTAGCCAATACTACAGGCTTTGGTGCTTTTACATTAAGTTTCAAATTGCAGTCATTGGATATTACGTCACCACGCATCACCACATGGAGAGTGGATTATGGTGTTGGAACCACTCCGTCAGCTTTTACACAGGTTGCTACAGTACCTGTAGCGATCACAACAGGCGGCAGCACATTTACCAATACCACTGTAACGGTCAGTTTCGGCAACAGCTTAGATGACATCAGCCAGAATGTTTGGATACGCATTACCAGCCTGACTGCTGCGACAGGATCAGGCAACCGGGCCACCACGGGTATTGATGATATTTCACTGAGCTATTCACTCAGTTCAGGCTGTACGCCTCCGGCTACACAGGCCTCAGCAGTTTCATTTGTATCCATTACCAATAATTCTTTTGCCATTAACTGGACAGCAGGTTCCGGTTCTAATTCGCTGGTAGTACTTAAACAGGGTAGTACGGTGAGCGGTACGCCTGTTACTGGTATTGCTTATACCGCTAACAGTGTATTTGGCAGCGGACAAACGATAGCCGCTAATGAATACATAGTATATAATGGTACGGGGAATTCGGTGACTGTAACGGGTCTGTTGCCGGGTACGACCTATTATGCGGCTGTCTTTAGTTTTGATAACACATTTTCCTGTTATAATACAACCAGCCCGGCTACGAATAGCACGGCTACTTCCTGCGGTGAGCCGACCATACAGGTGAGTACAGTCAATGCAAATGCATCATTGGTGACTGCTTCCATTAGCTGGAGCGGAGGCAATGGCAGCGGGTATATTGTAAAAATAAATTCAGTGAACAGTTTCACTGCGCCTGCGGATGGAACGAGCTATACAGACAATACTACCTATAGTGGAGGTGAGCAGGTGTTGTATGCAGGAAGCAATACTTCAACGTATGTTACCGGGTTAACAACCGGAACAGCTTATTATGTCACTGTTTACAATTACAATACCTGCGCCGGTTTGCCTGATTATTTAACAACAGGCAATACTGTCAAAACATTTACTACGCTTATCAATAACAGTATCCCGCTCAATTATTACAGTTCTGCTACAGGTCTTTCCTGTGCTGCTTTGAAAACCGGGTTGAGTAATATCGTCAATACAGGGTTCTCGCATCAGAGCTATGATGATCTGTGGGCGATCTACCAGACAGGCGATATACAGCCTGCAGAACTGGGGGGCGGCAATGTGATCTGGGATATTTATTCAGATGATCCTACCGGTCCCGATCCTTATGAATTCGCACCCGGCACTGATCAATGTGGTTCATACAGCGGTGAAGGCGATTGTTACAACCGGGAACACTCTTTTCCGCAAAGTTGGTTTGGCGGTGGTACCAGTGCAGGACCCGGCACAGATTATCATCATATTTTCCCGACCGATGGTTATGTAAATGGTCATCGTTCTAATTATCCGTATGGAAGGGTAGGGTCTGCTTCTTATACTTCTGCAAATGGCAGTAAGCTGGGAACCAGCAACTGGCCCGGTATCAGCGGAACTGTTTTTGAGCCGATCAATGAATATAAAGGCGATGTGGCCCGTGCCTTTTTATATATGGTCACCTGTTACCAGAATAATATGGCTTCGTGGGAGGCAGATGATCCGAGTGGCGATATAGCGATGGACGGAACCAACTGGCCTTCGGTAGAGATCCCTTACCTGCAGGTGATGCTGTCATGGCATAACAGTGACCCAGTCAGCCAGAAGGAAGTGGACCGTAACAATGCAGCACTTGGTTTCCAGGGCAACCGCAACCCGTTTGTAGATCATCCCGAATATGTTGATCTTATCTGGTCGGCATCATGCGGATTGACATTGCCGGTTGACCTTACTGAATTCAAAGGAAGGCTTTCTGGTAATAAGGTATTGCTGAACTGGACAATTGAAAGGGCAGAAGGTTTCAGTCATTTCGAAATAGAACGAAGTGTGAATGGCGGGACGTTCGTAAAAGCAGGAACTGTCAACTGGATGGCAGGAATAAATAGTTATTCTTTTGCAGATGATGTGTCGGCTGTCAGCGGTAAAGTATTGTACCGGTTGAAAATGGTGGATGATAATAGTGTTTTCAAATACAGTAAAACGGTTAGCATTACACTCGCCGGTATGCATGATATTGCTTTGCTCTATCCCAATCCGGCACGCGGCACGTTGAATATCGCATTCCGCAAAGCGCTTACGTCAAATGCGATGGTATATATCGCAGATGCATCGGGCAGGAATGTAAAAGTATCCACATTGCAAAAGGGGCAAATGAATTATTCTGTAAATATTGATGGCCTTGCCGGTGGTTTGTATATATTGAGATGTGTGAAAGATGCAGAAGTGAGTCATGCAAAATTCATGGTGCAGCTATAAAGGATGAGCCGCATTGTCATTATACTGCTATTGTTCCTGCCGGTTGCCTGCTCTTCTGTTAAAAGAATGCAATGGCCCCAAAGGTCATCTTCATTGACCGGAAGTGAATTCTATCACCAGGCATTTCCGATGAAATGGAAAGAAAGGGATTCTTTTGTTGTGAAAGAAATACTTGCGGGAAATGTTCCTTCCTTTTTGAAAAAATTTGTTCCGGTACATGTATCCATGATTGATTCTTCAACCGGAAAGAGGTGGAGGGCTTTGTATTATGTATCGCCTGACTACCTGGCTGTGGGTACAGATGATGACTGGGCAAGAATACATATCACTCCTTATGCTGCCCAGAAAATCGCTGATAGTCTTGGTTGTTTTTTGCCGACGAAGAAAATGGTGGATGATATTTATAAGGCAGCCAAAGTAAAACTGGAGCCGGTGCCTATGTATGCCTTCCGTGACAGCACGCCGACCATGTGGCATCATCATCTGATCGTGGAAGGTCAGCGAAAAGGGAAAAAGGGACTGATCGCCGGCATACAAAAGGATGTAGTGATCAGTGGAAAGGTATCACGGGATACAAGACCACAGCGGGTAGCAATCTATGGCTGGCATCAGTTGGATGGCAAACCCATACAGCCTTTATATACCGGACATATTTATTGGTGGGTGGATTACAGCCAGGGCATCCGTCTTGTTTACCGGAAAATAAAAGTGAACGGAAGGTGGATGGATTATGTCGATATATTAAAGGACCCGGTGTTGCAGCGCCTGCTTTGTGATGAAGAATACTGTGATTTTTACCGGTATGATTATTAGACGCATTGCTGAATCCAGGCTGTTCTGATTCTTAAAGCAATTTTCAGTACGTTTGCCGTCTTATCAATTTTTATGAGTAATAAAAAAGCGTTGAAGGAAATAAACGAAGCGGTCAAGTATTTACAGAAGGAATATAAGCACACACTACAGGCAGGTATTGTACTTGGCAGCGGCCTGGGAAATTTCACGGAGGAAATAGAAATTGAAAAAGAAGTAGCATATAAGGATATCCCTCACTTCCCGGTATCAACCGTAGAAGGGCATAAGAGCAAACTGATCTTTGGCAAGCTGGGTGGGAAAAGAGTAATGGCTATGGCCGGCCGTTTTCATTTTTATGAAGGTTATGATGCGCAAGAAGTAGCATTCCCAATACGGGTGATGAAATTACTGGGAGTGGAAATTCTTTTATTATCCAATGCATCGGGCTGCGTGAACCCGGATTATAAGGTCGGCGATATCATGATCATTACCGATCATATCAGCCTGTTCATTCCCAATCCGCTTGTAGGAAAGAATATTGATGAACTCGGCCCCCGTTTCCCGGATATGAGCGAAACTTATAATAAGGATCTTATTCAAAAAGCAAAGGAGATCGCAGCAAGGAATAAGTATGATGTGAAGGAAGGTGTATATGTAGCTGTGACCGGTCCCACTTTTGAGACAAGGGCTGAATACAGGATGATCAGGACACTGGGCGCTGATGTAGTAGGCATGAGCACGGTGCAGGAAGCGATCGTAGCCGCCCACATGGGTATGGATATTTTTGCTATCAGTGTGATCACCGATATCGGCCTGCGGGATGATGGCATGATCACTACACATGAAGAAGTACTTGAGGCTGCCCGGCAGGCAGAGCCTAAACTGGCCACCATCTTTAAGGAACTGGTAGCGGCTATTTAACAATTTTGATCGGTCATTGTACATTTGCCGCACTAACTTGCGTCGGTGAGGCTATCCTTTGCGATTTTTATATTCTTTTATTTGTAACCACGATATCTGATTACTAAAAAAATTCCAACCCTGTCCAATAAGTGTACATACCTGCTGCTTTGCTTCCTGTTCATGATCAGCGCCGATGCTTTTTCCCAAAGGGAACTGATACGTTCGGCCGGTGGCAGGATCGGGAATATCGGGAGCAGTATGAGAGGGGGCGGAGGAACAGACAGCCTGAAACGCAGGGACAGAAATGAGGACTCGATTACTATCCGTTTCCGTTACCTGGATTCCACCCGCAACTATATGCTGGATTCTTCTGTATCTGACTTTACACGGCGATTCCCGGTACCTGGTACTAATATTACTCTTGGCAATACCGGTACGACTTCCCGTTCGCTTTTATTTTCTCCCCCGTTAAAGGCAGGATGGGACCCGGGTTTGCATGCTTTTGATATTTATAAATGGACCATTGACAAAGCGAGATTCTTTAATACGACAAGGCCGTATTCTGAATTGAATTATCAACTGGCGGCAAGATCCGAGCAGATCATCGAACTGATGCATACGCAGAACATCAAGCCCAACTGGAATTTTTTGTTCCAGTACAGGATGATCAATGCACCGGGTATTTTTAAGAACCAAAAGACCAATCATAATAATTACCTGTTCACATCCCGGTTTGAATCCTTCAACAAACGGTACAATAATTATTTCATCCTGGCCGGTAACAAACTGCAGTCGGGGGAAAGCGGTGGAATCAATGAAACAGAGAATTACCTGGATGATCCTGATTTCAAGGACAGGTTTGCCATTCCGACCAAGATCGGGGGCGACCAGGGACTGACACGCAATTTCTTTAATACCGATGTGGGAACCGGGAACCGGTATAATGAGTTCACTGTGTTACTCCGCCAGCAATATGATCTTGGAAAGAAAGATTCATTGGTCACCGACTCAACCGTGATACCTTTATTCTATCCGCGTTTGCGGTTCGAACACACTTTTCAATACAGCCAGTTGAAGTACCAGTTCAGAGATTATGTAGGTGATTCAGCCTATTATAAGGATAATTACGGGATTGAACTTGGTGCGAGCATTGATACGGTAGAGCGAAAAGATCAATGGAAAGAGCTCATTAATGATTTTTCCATTTACCAGTTCCCCGATGCAAAGAACCTGCACCAGTTCATTAAACTTGGGGCAGCGTTGCAGAATATCAAGCAGGAGTTACCAGGTGCTAAGTCATACTATAATGTGCTGGGTCATGCAGAGTACCGCAACCGTACCCGCAACCAGAAATGGGATATGCAGCTTAGCGGAAAATTATATTTTACCGGGTTAAATGCCGGTGACTATTCTGCTAATGCCAGCCTGCAAAGATCTACAGGAAAGAAGATACAAGGCTATATAAAACTTGGGTTTGAGAATGTGAACCGCACCCCGTATTTTTTTTACAATGAGCAAAGCAGTTTCTACCTGATGCCTGCCGCCACTGATTTTAAAAAAGAGAATACCTCTCATTTTTTTGTTTCTTTATATCAATCCTCGCTGAAACTGAAACTGGAGGGGCATTATTACCTGCTGACCAATTATACCTATGTTAAGGACTATTACCAGTTAGCGCAAAGCGGTTCCTTATTCAATATCCTCCGTGTATCCGCAGAAAAAACACTGAAACTGGGGAAACGATGGAACTGGCATGCTGAGGTTCATTTTCAGCAGGGAGTAGGTAATGCTCCGGTCAACCTGCCGCTGATCTATACACGCAACCGTGTGGCGTACGAAGGAAACCTTGGATTAAAGAACCTGGATATGGCCGCAGGCCTGGAAATGCGCTATCATACGCCTTACAAAGCTGACGGCTATTCCCCTGTGCTGGGGCAATTCTTTTACCAGAACAACACGAGTATCAGCAATCCAATGCCGGATATCACGGCTTACCTGCATTTTCGTATCCGTCCTTTCAAAGCATATATCCGGGCGGAGAACCTCAACACGGCCAGCGGCCAGAATGGTTTTGGTTTTACCAATAATAACCAGTATGTGCCCGGCTATCCTTATCCCGGGTTGGTGATACGGGTCGGTATCTACTGGAGTTTTGTCAATTGACGCCTGTTTTAGAAAGGGTTAAGACGTTTTGCAGTCTCCTGATCCTTGTCATCCTGTTAACTTATCTACCTCATTGATACTTTTTAAGAAAAGCTGCTATCTTTACAGCGGTTCATGAAAAAGGTGATTCTTTCTATAGCAGCGATTTGTTACCTGGCCGTTACTACCGGAGTGATGGTTAATTTCCATTTTTGCATGAATCGCCTTGCTTCCACTAATTTTTATTCGACGGAAGTCAAGGTATGTGGTAAGTGCGGAATGGATATGCACAAATACAATGGCTGCTGTCATAATGAAGTGAAGATACTCAAGATGAAGGCAGACCCGACTGCCGCTTTTCATATCGTCTTTGAATTACCATCAGTTGACGCACCGCTTCCTGTTTATGCTGATCTTACATTTTCTTATACCTGCGACGTTGTTAAAAAAGATCATCACAATCATTCTCCTCCTCTATTAAGCAAGCAGGATACTTACCTGCAGAATTGCGTTTTCAGAATTTGAGATTGATAAAGTCAGCAAGTCAATAAAGTCATACAGGTCAAATGACTACTCTCCGGCTTCTGACCCCATACCCCTGACCTCATCTATTTTTTACATCTTCAAATTAATTATCATGAAAACGCTTAAAATATTTTCTATTCTTCCTTTATTCATAGCTATCTCCCTTGTTTCATTTGCGCAGAAAAAAACAGAAACTATCCCTGTATCCGGCAATTGCGGTATGTGCGAGGCAAAAATTGAAAAGGCCGCCAAAGAGGCCGGTGCATCTGCTGCAGAATGGAATAAGGATACCAAAGTATTGACAGTTTCCTACAATAGTTCTGCTACCAATGCGGCAAAGATCCAGCAGGCTATTGCCAAAGTGGGCTATGATACCCGCGACTTCAAAGCCACTGAAGAATCGTATAACAAACTGCACGCATGTTGCCAGTATGAGAGAGAGACAGTAAAAGAAGCCAAACACGATTGCTCTGACAAATGTGACATGAAAGATGGCAAATGCACTGACATGCAGGCCTGCAAAGACAAAGGCTGCTGTAAAGAGTCAGGATCCGGCAAAACCATGAGTTGCTGCTCAAAAGAAGGAGAAGGCGAACATGGAAAGATGGATTGCTGCAAGAACGGCAAATGCGAAAAACATAGTTAATCGATCCACAACAGATCTGTCCTCCGGCCGCAAGGCCGGGGGATATTATCATGGCCATGTTTTTCGTTCGCCTTACCTGTTACCAGAAGAATAAGTACAGCGGAACTGATATGGCCATACAAAACGTGATGTATGAAAAAGACACTTATCTGGTTGCTCATGTGCATCAGCATGGCAGCCGGAGCACAATCTACAGATAGTGTAGCCAGTTTCAAGGTATATGGCAATTGTGCCATGTGTAAAAAACGTATTGAAGAAGCTGCTAAAGAAAAAGGTGTCAGATCGGTTGTATGGGATGCACAATCAAAGATGCTGACATTGCAGTATGATCCTGTCACGGTTTCCCTGGGAAAAATACACCATAAGCTCGCAGCAGCCGGACATGACACGGAACTGGAAAAAGCAGATGATAATGTTTATAACAAACTTCCTGATTGCTGTCTGTACCGTGGAAAAGAAAATGCCGGTGACGGATATGCCGCTGAAGCAGGAGATAACGGCTTGCAGAACCAGGTGATGGGTGTGATCATGGAAGAAGATGATAAGGGCAACCTGAAACCATTAAAGGGCGCCAATATTGTTTTTAATAAAGGAAGCAAAGGGATCGCTACAGAAGAGAATGGCTTTTTCAGGCTTACTGTTGATAATGAAAATGCAGTGATCACGGTCAGTTACGTCGGCTTTCAGCCAAAGGATATTGACGTAAAACCCGGCGATCATTTAAGCATTGTATTGAACATCTCAAAGCCTTTGGAAGGGATCAAAGTAGTTTCTACCAGAAGGGCGGCTTATATTTCTCCACTTTCTACCGTACGCACCCAGGTATTGACAGAGCGGGAACTGGTCAAGGCGGCCTGCTGCAACCTGAGCGAAAGTTTTGAGACCAATCCATCCGTTGACGTTTCTTTTAATGATGCAGTGACAGGCTCCAAGCAGATACAGCTTCTGGGTTTGTCGGGTAATTACACACAGCTTACTATGGAAGCGCTACCCGGACCCAGAGGGATCGCCACGCCATGGGGATTGAATTCTATTCCGGGAACATGGATCGAATCCATTCAGTTGTCCAAAGGGGTAGGATCAGTAGCGAACGGATTTGAAAGTATTGCCGGTCAGATAAACGTGGAGCTGAAAAAACCTCTGAATAGCGAACAGTTATATGCCAATGCCTATATCAATAACATGGGCAAAACAGACCTGAACCTGAACCTGTCAAGGCAGATCAGTAAAAAATGGTCCACCGCACTATTATTACACGATGCTTTTTTGAATAACAATGATGTTGATTTTAATAAAGACGGTTTCAGAGACCTGCCGACCGGTAATTTGTTCAGCGCCATGAACAGGTGGAAATACTCCGACCCCAATGGTGTTGAAGGACAGATCGGTTTCAGGATATTATCAGATGATAAGACCGGCGGTATGACAATGTTCAACCCGGATAGAGATAAGCTGACCACTAACCATTATGGTCTTGGTATTGAAACAAAGCGTTACGAGGCCTTTGCCAAGGTTGGCTATGTCTTTCCTGAAAAGCGTTACAAAAGTATCGGGCTGCAGTTGTCAACCTTCCGCCATGAGCAAGATTCCTATTTTGGAACAACCGTATATAATGCAATACAGAATAATTTTTATGCTAACCTGATATACCAGTCCATCATTTCCAATACGAATCATAAATTCAGAACAGGGGTGAGTGTGGTAGCGGATAAGTATGATGAGCTGTTCAGGAATTCGGTTTATAAAAGAATTGAAACAGTTCCCGGAGCTTTCTTTGAATATACTTATAGCAAAGGAGAGAAGTACAGCCTGATATTGGGTATAAGAGGCGATCATAATAGCTTGTTTGGTTTCTTTCTTACACCAAGACTACATATGCGGTATGAGCCTGTAAAAGGTACAGTTATCCGGCTGGCTGGAGGAAGGGGGCAACGGACAGCCAACATCTTTGCAGAAAATACAGGGGTGCTGGTCAGTGCAAGGGAAGTCAATATCCTGAATGCTGCTGCGGGCAAAGCGTATGGGCTGAACCCGGAGATCGCCTGGAATGAAGGTATCAGTCTTGATCAAAAATTCCGTTTGTTCAACCGGAACGGATCACTGGGATTTGATTTTTTCAGAACCGATTTTCAGAACCAGGTTGTTGTAGATCTTGACCAGTCTGCACGGCAACTTAATTTTTACAACCTGCAAGGGATATCTTATTCCAACAGTTTCCAGGCAGAAGTAAATTATGAATTGGTCAAAAAGTTCGATCTGCGGTTAGCCTACCGGCTCTTTGATGTAAAAACCGATTATCATGGGGAACTGTTACAAAAGCCGTTGATCTCAAAACATCGTGGATTAGTTAACCTGGCTTATGAGACCGGTACATGGAAATTTGATTATACTATCACATTCAATGGAACAAAGCGAATACCTTTTACGGGTGACAATCCCGGCCAGTATAAACTGAACAATACATCGCCATCGTATGTATTAATGAATGCGCAGGTGAGTAAAACGTTTGGCAAAAAATTCCCTGTTGACCTTTATATTGGCAGTGAGAATATGACCAATTATTTCCAGGATAGGGTTATTCTTGGAGCGGATCAGCCTTTTGGGCAGTACTTCGATGCTGCATTGGTCTGGGGGCCGGTTTCAGGCCGGATGTTCTATACCGGGGCCCGGTTCAAAATAAAATAGAGGCAACTCTGCGCAATAAAAATGAGTTTGTTAAAAGGAAAGAATGATTTGCATAGGGGAAGCCGGATTTGTAATTTTAAAGTGGTTAACATGAAAAGAGCGATGATCATATTACTGGCGATCATTGTAGCCTTTCCTTCTTTTGGGCAATTCACCAAAGCGAGGTTGCAGGCTACCGGGTTAACCTGTGCCATGTGCAGTAATGCGATCAATAAAGCATTGCAAACCCGTTCTTTTATTCAGTCGGTTCATTCCGATATAAAGAATTCAGCATTTGATATTGTCTTTAAAGAAGGTACAGATGTGGATATTGATGAAATAAGAAAGGCGGTGGAAGATGCAGGTTTTGCGGTAGGTAATCTCAAGCTGACTGGGAATTTCAACGGAATAAAAGTGGAGAACGACAAACATGTACAGATCGGCCGCCAATACTTTCATTTCGTGGATGTGACCAGCCAGGTGCTGGATGGAGAGAAAACTGTAACTATCGTGGATAAGGATTTTCTTACAGCCAAACAGTTTAAAAAATACAGCGCTTCCACAAAACTGAAATGTATCGGTACGGGTAAGGCTGGTGAAGACTGCTCAGGTGTTACTGCCGGCACAAGAATGTATCATGTCACCATTTAAAAACCTACAGCTTCGTCTTTTTTTTGGCGAAGCTGTTTTTAATTCAATAAATATGAAAACTTCAAAGCTGATCTTTGTTGCTTTACTGGCCTTGTTTTCTTTTGTAAGCCAGGCACAACAATTACCTAATATCACCGATCCCCGTGTATTTATTAAATTACCCACGGTGAAAGGTGACTCACTGACCCTGTCCTCATTTAAAGGGAAAGTGATATTACTGGACTTCTGGGCAAGCTGGTGTGGTCCCTGCAGGATCGCCAACCGGAAACTGGTGAAGCTGTATGATAAGTACAAAAAACAGGGGTTCGAGATATTCAGCGTGTCGCTGGATGATGATAAAAAGGACTGGCAGAAGGCTATCCTGAAAGACAAGATCACCTGGATTCAGGTGATTGACCCGAGAGGCTGGAATGCACAGACCGCTATCAACTGGAACATTTACCAATTGCCTACCAGCTACCTGATCAATAAAAAGGGAGATGTAGTTAGTATTGACCCGGAGGGAAAGGAATTAGAGGATAGTATAAAAGAACTTTTGAAAGAGTGATCAGCGAATCATCATGAAACATGTCTGTTTAGTAATAAGCATCCTTGTTGTTACTGCGGTCAAAGGCCAGGAACTATATGTGTTTTCTGATCCTGCTTCCAACATACCCGCCCGGTCCATCAGTGTAAAAGCCGGTGGTATGTTCATGGGTCCGCAGGTCTGGAATGACCGGCCGATGCAGCGCTATATGCCAGAGATCATGCTGGGGATTAGTAAAAAATGGATGCTGCGCACCGGAGTAACATTTGGTGATATGCATACCTCCAATTTTGCCTGGGAATCGGCGTATGCTTACCTGAAGTATCGTTTTTTGTCAAAGGACGATATACATAAACACTTCAGGATGGCCATATTTGCGGATGGATCTTATACCCGTGTCCCTTTTCATAATGATGAGATCACGTTGCAGGGCGATAAGAGCGGGGTGCAACTGGGACTGATCGCTACCCAGTTGTGGCATAAACTGGCGGTGTCCGGTACTGTCAGTCATACACAGGTGCTGGACAAATCACGGAATAGTAAAAACGTGATCTATGTGCCTTCCCGTGTTTACCAGGCTATGAATTATTCTGTTTCGGCGGGTTATCTTGTTTTGCCTGAAGAATACACCGATTACAAACAAACCAACCTGAACATCTATGCGGAGCTGCTGGCACAGCAATCATTAGAGGCAGACCGGAAGGTGTATTACATTGACCTGGCTCCAGCGGCCCAGCTAATCTTCAACAGTAATACGAAGTTGAATATTGGGTACCGTTTCCAGCTCGGCGGCAATATGCAGCGAATGGCTGAATCAGGCTGGTTGATAAGCCTGGAAAGAACTTTTTTAAATGCACTGAAAGGTAAATAATGGAAGTTCATATCAGGAATATGGTCTGCGGCCGCTGTATAAAAGTGGTGACAGGTATTTTCCAGAATACAGGCGTTTCACTAAGATCTGTGCGATTGGGTGTCGTGGATATAGAAAAGGAATTAACAAGTGAGCAAATGAGGCAGATCAAGGCATCCCTGGAAGCTGAGGGCTTTGAATGGCTGGACGATCAGAAAGTAAAACTGGTAGAAAAGATAAAGCAGGAAGTAGTACAGTTAGTTCACTATGGCGAACTGGATGATATGAAGCAGAACCTGTCGGATCACCTACGAACAAAACTGCACAAGGGTTACCATTATCTCAGCAGTATCTTTTCCTCAATAGAAAACACTACTATTGAACAGTATTTCATTCTTCAGAAAATCGAGAAGGTCAAGGAATGGCTTGTTTATAACGAATTTACTTTAAGCGAGATCGCTTTCAAGCTGGGTTATAGCAGCGTAGCCCACCTCTCCGGGCAATTCAAAAAGATCACGGGATTCACTCCCAGCCAGTTCAAACAGTTAAAAGATCATTATCGTAAGCCACTTGATCAGATCTGACCCGGAATTATGTAACAAAAATCACTAATTCTGTAACAGTCTGCCGGGAGCAGTAATGGAAGTTTGTGTCATAAAAAATAAGAGTATGACACATGAATACAAAATCACCGGGATGACATGCGGAAGTTGTGTTGCCCGGGTCAAAAGTGAATTACTGAAAATAGGCGATGTCTTGGCTGCTGATATCCGCCTTCAGTCACCGCAGGCCACCATCTCCATGTCAAAGCATATTACGACACCTGTTCTGCAGCAGGCGGTCAGTAAAGCGGGTCACTATACCATTACAGAGATGGGTCAGGGGCATGAGCATCCGGTTAGCAATGATAATACTGCTGACAGGCCTTCTTATTTTCCCATTTTCCTGATCTTCGGATTCATTACAGGGGTAACAATATTGGTGCAGGTAGCGAAAGACTCTTTTAGCTGGATGCAATGGATGACACATTTCATGTCCGGCTTCTTTTTTGTTTTTTCTTTTTTCAAGATGATGAACCTGAAAGGTTTTGCAGAAGGGTACAGCAGTTACGACGTTGTCGCCAAAAGAGTCAGGGTATGGGGTTATATCTACCCGTTCATCGAACTTGGCCTGGCGATCGCTTTTCTTATGGCTATTGATCTGTTTGTTACAAATGTTGTGACACTGCTTGTGATGGGGGTAAGCACTGCCGGGGTGATACAAAGTCTTATTAAGAAAACACCATTTCAATGTGCATGCCTTGGCACTGTCATTAAACTACCTCTTAGCAAAGTGACATTATTTGAGGATCTGCTGATGGTGGCAATGAGCGCCATTATGATTTTTACTATGTTATAAACTGAATTTATTAATCACCAAACAACCATTGATCATGAAAAAGAAAATCGTCATAGTTTTCATAGCGATGCTGGTGTACCGGCTTTCATTTGCACAGCATCCTTTGCATCATACGATGGAGGATACTATAACATCTGAAGCCGGCACATTTAAAATGAAACCCTTACAAAAGGGGCACTATATGCATACAGGGAATGATATGACTTCACATGCGTACTCAAAAAATCTGCCTATGAGTCGCAATGGATCAGGTACCGGCTGGAACCCGGATGCCAGCCCGATGTATATGTGGCTGAAGCAGACCCATAAAACAGATTGGATGTTTCATGGCAATATTTTCCTGCGATATACGGGTACTGATATTTTCAATAGCGGGAAAAAAGGAAGCAGTAAGCTAAGTGCGCCAAACTGGTTCATGGCAATGATGAACAGGCGAACCGGCAAGAGCGGATTATTGAATATAACAGCCATGCTGAGTCTTGACCGGCTAACGGAAGGTGGTAATGGATACCCGTTATTATTTCAATCCGGTGAAACATTTAATGGTAAAAGACTAGTTGACCGGCAGCACCCGCATGATCTTTTTTCAGCATTAAGTATTGGCTATACACAAATGCTGGGTAAGGATATAGATATATTTGGTTATATCGGCTACCCGGGTGAGCCGGCGTTAGGTGCTCCGGCTTTCATGCATCGTGTTTCATCCATGAACGACCCGGATGCACCACTTGGTCACCACTGGCAGGATGCCACGCATATAACTTTTGGAGTGGCTACTGTTGGGTTGCGGTATAGGAATTTTAAACTGGAGGGGTCTTCTTTTACCGGTCGTGAGCCGGATGAGAAGCGATATGATTTTGATAAATCAAGGTTTGATAGTTATTCTTACAGGTTATCTTATAACCCATCTGCCAGCTGGGCATTGCAATTTTCACAAGGATTTATTCACGCACCTGAGGCATTGGAACCGGGTATTGATGTAACCCGTACGACTGCTTCTGCATTGTTCTCAAATAAGATCGGCCACGATAAGCATGTCAGTGCATCCTTCATTTGGGGGCTCAATGACAAAGGTAAAGGCCATAAAGAGCACTCAGTGTTACTGGAAGGGAACTTCAGGTTTGGCAGGAACGCCCTGTTCAGCCGGTATGAATTTGTTCAGAAATCTGCTGAAGAACTCGAATTGGAAGATGAGCTGGGACATAGGGCAATGAATATTCATGTCGTTTCGGCTGGATATAACAGGAGCCTGGTGCAAAAGTGGTCAACGGAATTAACAGCCGGCGTAAAAGTAACTGTCAACTTACCGTCAAGAGAGTTGACAACTATATACGGGGATCACCCTGTTGGTTTCCAGGTCTATCTTCAGATAAGGCCATCATTACATCAACATTAAACCATAAAATATGCAACATCATCATCACCATTCTACTGCTCATCAGTCCATACGAGTTTCTCCGGTTGTAAAGGAAAATCATTTTCGCCTTGCATTCAGCGCCACTTTGCATTGTCTGCTGGGTTGCGGACTGGGTGAAGTACTGGGTATGGCGATCGGTACATGGTTGCACCTGGATAATACTTTCACCATGTTGCTGGCGATCATACTGGGTTTCATTCTGGGATTTGCTTTGGGTATGATCCCTTTGATCAGGGCCGGATATACTTTTCATAAAGCTTTCAGACAGGTACTGATCGCAGAAGGATTAAGTATAGCTGTCATGGAAACTGTGGAAGTATTGGTTCAGGTAAACACTCCCGGTGTTATGGATGCACATCTGAATGATTGGTTATTCTGGAAGGGAATGTTATTAGGGTTGGTTGCAGGCTTTGCAGCTGCTTTCCCCGTTAATTACCTTTTTGTGAAGAAAGGAGTACGTCACCGGCATTGATAGCCAGAGGCTTCAGGATGTTTTCAGTGTCAAGAACAGGCAGTCATGAAAAATGACAGCCTGTTTTTTGGATGTCTGTGCACCAGTAATTATATTTGTCTAAATAAATTTTTAGTCATGTCTAAAAATTTATTTAGATAGATAGAAAAATGCGACTATTATGTGTAATAGGAATATGTGTGATGCTGACCGGTGGTCTCCGGGCGCAGCAACGTCATGGCATAGTACTGAATGAAGCTACCCGGGAACCGGTACCCGATGCTGTTATTTCTGTCAGAGGGTCTGTTGCAGGGACATCCAGTGATGCGAAAGGGAAATTCAATATTGATAACATAAGCGATACACTCAGCGTTTCTGCTATTGGCTTTTTACCCAAATGCGTCCTGCCTGGTACAAAAGATCCTATTGTTATTACTTTGACTCCCCTTGAAAAGGAACTGGATGCGGTGGTGGTGAGCGGGACCATGAGGCCCGTTAAGAAATTGGAAAGCCCTGTTTCTGTTGAAGTATATACTCCGCAGTTCTTTAAAAAAAATCCGGCCCCTTCGCTGTTCGAATCGCTGCAAAATATAAATGGAGTTCGGCCACAACTGAACTGCAGCGTCTGCAATACCGGCGATATACATATCAATGGCCTGGAAGGCCCTTATACCATGGTGACGATCGATGGGATGCCGATCGTCAGCAGCCTGGCGTCGGTGTACGGATTGTTTGGTATTCCCACTCAATTAATAGACCGTGTAGAAATTGTAAAAGGACCTGCTTCTGGTCTATACGGTTCGGAAGCTATTGGCGGGCTGATCAACATCATTACCCGGTCTCCGGAAAAAGCTCCTTTGTTTACGGCTAATTTCATGACCACAGGCTGGCTGGAACATAATTTTGATGCAGGAGTAAAATTCAAAGCAGGTAAAAAGACTGTTTCATTACTTGGGGTCAATTATTATAACTACCAGCATCCGCTCGATAAGAACAGTGACCGGTTCACAGATGTAACATTACAGCATCGTATTTCTGTATTTGATAAACTGAGTTTTACAAGAAGGAATAACCGGGTTGCTACACTGGTCGGCCGTTATTTTTATGAGGACCGGTGGGGAGGAGATATGCGCTGGAATAAAAGTTTCAGGGGAACTGACAGTATCTATGGCGAGAGTATCTATACTAATAGGTGGGAGTTGATCGGTAATTATCAATTGCCGGTGGAAGAGAAAATACTCTTTTCT
Source organism: Chitinophagaceae bacterium (assembly GCA_016787135.1). Classification (GTDB taxonomy): domain Bacteria; phylum Bacteroidota; class Bacteroidia; order Chitinophagales; family Chitinophagaceae; genus VBAT01. The sequence goes on from JAEUVK010000169.1 coordinate 17,139, forward strand.
TTTTCGGCCACCGGGCATGACCAGAACTCATACTATGGAGCGACCCCATACATGGGTAAACAAAAGATTGTTTTCGGTCAGTTGAACTGGGATAAAGCTATCGGAACAGGTCATAATCTTTTATCCGGTGCTGTTTTACGGTATAACTATTATGATGACAACTCAACTGCCACCATTGATACGTTGACAGGAAAGAGCCGGCCGGATAAATACCTGATCCCCGGCATCTATTTGCAGGATGAATGGAAACTCAACTGCAAGCATCTTCTGTTGATGGGGCTTCGTTATGATCATCACCCGGTTCATAAAAGTATCTTCACACCCCGGCTTGCCTGGAAATGGTCACTAAAGGAAAAGCAGGTGTTTCGTCTGAATGCAGGAACAGGTTTCCGTGTGGTAAGTTTATTTACAGAAGAACATGCAGCGCTGACGGGCGCAAGAGTTGTTGAGATCAAGGGGTCGCTGAAGCCGGAAAGGAGTTACAATGTGAACCTGAATTATACGAATCATTTTCAATGGCAGGGTATTTCTTTAAATATGGATGCATCGGCATGGTATTCTCATTTTACCAACCAGATCATCCCTGATTATGATACAGACCCCAATAAAATTATTTACAGTAACCTCGCTGGATATGCTTCATCAAAAGGAGTAACACTTAATCTTGAACTGAACAGTGGTAATCGTTTTAAGAGTTTATTGGGAGTTACTTTGCAGGATGTGCAAAAGGTGGAAAAAGACCAGCAGGGAAAAGCAATCAAGCAACAACTGATGCTGACAGAAAAATGGAGCGGTACATGGGCCGTTACCTATGTTTTTCCGGCAGCAGGTATTACTATTGATTATACGGGTAATGTTTATGGACCCATGCGATTGCCACTGTTGTCTTCAACTGATCCCCGTCCTGAATTTTCTCCTGTATGGAGCATTCAGAATATACAGCTGACAAAACTGGCCGGCAAACAACTGGAATTCTTCGCCGGGATCAAAAACCTGCTGAACTGGACCCCGGCAAGGAATACTCCATTCATTATTGCAAGATCCAACGACCCGTTTGATAAGAATGTTCAATATGACGTATCCGGAAAAATAATGGCTACTTCCGATAACCCGTATGCGCTGAGTTTTGATCCATCCTATGTGTATGCCCCTAACCAGGGTGTAAGGATGTTTGCAGGTTTTCGTTATTCGCTTCGAAAGACCCCGTGATATTTGTCACCCTTTTCAAAATTTGCTTTTGTATCTTTAGCCCGTGAAGCGTTTCGCCGGCATATTACTCGTTTCCGTTTACATGTTCTCTTTCGCAGAGCTGCACAACCTGTTGAAGATACCTGTACTATTTGAACATTTCAAAGAACACAGGGAGCAGGAACCCGGTATCAGCTTCTGGTCATTCATTCAGCTACATTACCTGGCTCCCATAGTAAAGGACAATGACTTTCAGAAGGATCAGCAACTGCCTTTTCGTGATGCCGATTGCTGTATAATGACAACTGCAAGCGCTTGTGAATGTCATCATATAGCGCTTGAAATAGATAAACCTGCCGAGATCAGCAAAGAGTTTCATTTGTTTGATGAGGTCAATAAACCCCAATTTGTATCTTTCGATATCTTCCAGCCTCCCCGTATCGCCTGTTGATCTATTTTTATCCTTTTTTTCAAACTGATTTTCAGATCAAGTAATTTTTATGCTTAATCATATTATCCGCTTTTCCGTCAGGAACAAGCTGATCATTGGGCTATTAGTGCTGGGATTGACAGGCTGGGGAGCCTATTCATTTACCAGGTTGCCCATTGATGCTGTTCCTGACATAACAAATAACCAGGTGCAGGTGATCACCGTATCACCTTCCTTAGCTGCACCTGAAGTAGAACGCCTCATTACCTTTCCTATTGAACAGGCAACGGCTAGTGTGCCCGGAATAATTGAGATCCGTTCCTTTTCCCGGTTCGGGTTATCTCTTGTCACTATTGTTTTCAATGACAATACTGATGTTTACTGGGCAAGACAACAGGTTTCTGAACGGCTGCAACAGGTAAGATCAGAGATACCTGCTGATGCGGGTAATCCTGCATTAGGACCTGTTACAACAGGGCTGGGGGAGATATTTCAATATGCAGTAAGGCCAAAGAAAGGTTATGAGAGCAAATATACCCCGACAGAATTAAGGACCATTCAGGATTGGATCGTTCGCCGCCAGTTGCTGGGTACGCCCGGTGTAGCAGATGTCAGCAGTTTCGGTGGCAACCTGAAACAATATGAAGTGGCTGTGAACAGTAACCGGCTGAAAAGTATGAATGTTACTGTGGAAGATGTATTTACTGCCTTGCAACAGAACAATCAGAATACAGGCGGCGCTTATATTGAAAAAGGCCCGACTGTACTATATATAAGGAGTGAAGGACTGGCAAAAGGTATTGAAGATATCGGGAAGATATTTGTAAAACATACGGAAGCAGGTATCCCTGTTTACATTAAAGATGTTGCTGATGTACGCATTGGCAGTGCCGTAAGATATGGGGCGATGTGTTTTAATGATGAAGGTGAAGTGGCCGGTGCAGTTGTAATGATGCTCAAAGGCAGCAATTCGTCTGCTGTAATAAAAAGTGTAAAAGAGAAAATAAAACAGATCGAAAAGACCTTACCGGAAGGGGTAAAAGTCGAGCCCTTCCTTGACCGGACAAAGATGGTGAACCATGCTATCGGTACCGTGGAAAAGAACCTGATCGAGGGGGCGCTGATCGTCATTTTCATACTCGTGGTCTTCCTTGGTAACCTTAGGGCTGGCCTTATCGTCGCTTCTGTTATCCCTCTTTCTATGTTGTTCGCAGTGATCATGATGAATGCATTTGGTGTATCCGGCAACCTGATGAGTCTTGGTGCACTGGATTTTGGTCTGATAGTGGATGGAGCCGTGATCATTGTAGAGGCGGTGATGCACCGCTTATACCATAGCCGGCATTATGCTGTTAATAATAGTGTCACACAGGAGCAAATGAATGAGGAAGTGGAAAGTGCTGCAGGTAAAATGATGAACTCCGCTGTCTTTGGGCAAATAATCATTCTCATTGTATATCTGCCGATCCTCGCATTGGTAGGTATTGAGGGAAAGATGTTCAAACCGATGGCGCAAACAGTTTCTTTTGCACTGATAGGGGCTTTCATTCTTTCGCTTACGTATGTACCAATGGTGACCTCGCTTTTCCTGAGTAAGAAAATGAAGCATAAGGAAAATATTTCTGATAAAATGATGGGCTGGCTGCAGCGTATGTATGAGCCTGCACTCATAAGAGCATTAGCTTTTCCCAAGCTTATCACTGCAACAGTGATCATCTTCTTTGCCTTTGCCCTGTTTATCCTTTCCCGTCTGGGTGGTGAATTCATTCCTAAACTGGAGGAAGGTGACTTTGCGGTGGATACAAGATTGCTTACAGGCAGTTCATTGTCTCAGACAATTGAATCCACTCAAAAAACGGCAGGCATCTTATTGAAGAGATTCCCGGAAGTGGAAAAGGTGGTAACGAAAATAGGTTCAGGGGAGATACCTACGGATCCCATGCCCATCGAAGCTTCCGACATGATGGTAATATTGAAAGAGAAAAATGAATGGACATCTGCCAAAACATTTGATGAACTGGCCAATAAAATGAGTAAAGCCCTGGAAGATGTGCCCGGTGTAACGGCGGGGTTTCAGTATCCCGTCCAGATGCGTTTTAATGAACTAATGACAGGCGCCAGGCAGGATGTGGTGTGTAAGATATTCGGCGAAGACCTGGATACATTGGCGGCCTATTCAAAGAAATTAGGGGATGTGGTCAATATGGTGAAAGGCGCCGCTGACCTGTATGTAGAGACAGTAACCGGGCTGCCGCAAATTGTGATCAGCTATAACCGGGACGTGATGTCGCATTACCAGTTGCATATCGCTGATGTCAATAAGGTCATTCGTACAGCTTTTGCCGGGGAGAGTGCCGGTATGGTGTATGAAAATGAAAGAAGGTTTGATCTGGTTGTCCGGCTGAACCAGCAATCAAGAAAAGACCTTACTGATGTGCAAAATATTCTTATTGCTACACCGATGGGTACCCAGATCCCATTATACCAGGTGGCTGCTGTTGAGATCAAAGAGGGCCCTAACCAGATACAAAGAGAGGATGCCAAACGAAGGATTGTCGTTGGCTTCAATGTGAGAGGAAGAGATGTACAGAGCGTAGTGGATGAGCTTAGTGCTAAAGTAACGGCTCAGCTGAAATTGCCTTCAGGGTATTATGTGACCTACGGAGGTCAGTTTGAAAATTTGGTACAGGCGAAGAAAAGACTAAGTATTGCATTGCCCATTGCATTGCTGCTTATTTTTATTATGCTCTATTTTGCTTTCGGCAAATTAAAATACGGGGTATTGATATTTTCTGCGATCCCGTTATCTGCAATAGGGGGTGTGCTGGCATTATGGATGCGCGGGATGCCATTCAGCATTTCGGCCGGTGTTGGATTTATTGCATTGTTTGGTGTTGCCGTACTAAATGGTATTGTGCTTATTTCAGAATTCAACCGTTTAAAGAATCAGGGTATGCATGACCTTAAATTCATTATCATGGAAGGGACAAAAGTCAGGCTCCGTCCTGTATTGATGACAGCATCGGTCGCTTCATTAGGATTTTTACCGATGGCGTTAAGCCAGGGCGCCGGTGCCGAAGTGCAACGACCATTGGCAACGGTGGTGATCGGTGGTTTGATCACTGCCACTTTTCTTACGCTGGTCGTATTGCCTGTATTATATATGTGGCTGGAAAGAGAAAAACCAAAAAAGAGAAGAATAAGACCTGTCGCAGTGTTGTTTTTCTTTATTTCTCTTGCCTCTTTAGTACAGGGTCAAACTATTGAAGGAAGAAGAATGAAACTGGACGATATGCTGCAGATGGCGGGCAAGCAGAATTTATCCATTCAATCTCTTCAGAAGGAATCTGCTTATTGGAGGCAAATGCAGACCGCTGTTTTTGAACCAGCGAAAACGGTAGTAGGCGCTGAGTATGGCAATATGAACAGCGTGAACAATGATACCCGCTTTACTGTAACGCAGGCTTTCAGTTTTCCTGCTGTGTACAGGAGGCAGAAGGAATTTTACAGCGCCAATGAAAAAGCACAGCTGGCGATGCTCAACTTGAAGCAACAGGAGCTGAATAAAGAAATAAAACTTGTGTTCTGGCACATGACTGATCTTTTATCAAGACAAAAGATCTTGTTGCGGCTTGATTCTGTTTATAGCCGTTTTTTGAGGGCTGCTGAACTGAAGTTAAAAGCCGGGGAGGCAAATTTGCTGGAAAAAACAACAGCAGAATCGCAGGTTCAGCAATTAAAGATCCAGCAGCAGCAATTGCTCAGCGATATTTTGATTGCGCAGCAAAAATTACAATGGTTGCTGAATACGGAGGAGAAGCTGCTGCCGGATGATACGGAAAACAATCAGGCATGGCCTGCGATCCCTGATACGGCAGCAATCGCCTATCACCCATTGATGAAATACAGGGAGCAACAAGTAAGCGTGGCAGAAGCGCAGACGGCTATTGAAAGAAATAAGCTGGCCCCGGATATTTCTGCAGGATATAATAATATGTCTATTGTCGGTTACCAGTCAACTGATGGTATAACACAGAAATATTATGGTACAGGCAGCCGCTTCAGCAGTTTCAACCTGTCATTGGGTATCCCGCTATTCGCCAGGGCAGCAAAGAATAAAGTAAAAGCGGGAAAACTCAATGAGGAAGTAGCTGTAATGAATGTAAAAGTAGCCGATCAGCAATTAAAAAGCCAGTTGTTGCAGCTGACAGAAGAAATGAAAAGGCAACAGTACCTGGTGAATTATTACCAGCAACAGGGGTTGGCGCAATCAGAACTGATCATCAGTCATGCCCGGCAAAACTTTGAAAAAGGGCAGATCAGCTACCTGGAATGGACCATGCTGATGAATAATGCGGTGAATATACAACTGGCAAGACTGGATGCATTGCAAAGACTGAATGTGATCAATACGGAAATTGAATACTTAACCGGAAAATAAAAATTATGTTAAAGATCCAGATATATGTGGCTGTTATTTTTTTAATGACAGCCTGTTCCTCTGATAAAAAGGAAGCAACAGCAACAAAAGAAATGCAGGCTGAAGATAAGGTGATGATGACGGATGAACAGGTTCGTAATGCAGGTATTGAAACTGGAACGCCGGTCTTACAGCGTCTGAATACGGAGCTGAAGGTAAATGGAATGGTAGACGTACCGCCTCAGAATATTGTATCGGTCAGTTTTCCGATGGGGGGGTATCTGCGTTCAACCAAGCTATTGCCCGGTATGCATGTAAATCGCGGCGAAGTGATCGCTGTAATCGAGGACCAGGGATTGGTCCAGTTGCAGCAGGATTACCTGGTAGCTGTTACAAGGCTTACATTTCTTGAGCAGGAATTTGAGCGTCAGAAATTGCTGAACGAAAATAAAGTGAATGCCGATAAGGTATATCAGCAGGCGCAGGCTGATTATGCATCACAAAAAGTGCTGGTAAAGGGATATGGCGAAAAGCTTCACCTGATCGGTATCAATCCCGTCAAATTAACAGAAGGCACTATTTCAAGAAGCGTACCCGTTGTTTCCCCTATTAATGGATTTGTGTCGAGGGTGAATGTCAATATCGGGAAATATGTTACGGCGACGGATGTACTTTTTGAACTGATCAACCCGGATGATATGCACGCCGCGCTGACCATTTTTGAAAAGGACATCACCAAAGTAAAAATGAAACAGAAAGTAAAGGTGTCTTTTGTTGACGATCCTTCATCTGTGTATGAATGTGAAGTGATCCTCGTTACGAAGAATGTAGATGAAAGCAGAAGCGCCCTGGTGCATTGTCACTTTGAAACACAGCCCAAAAATCTTCTGCCCGGCATGTTTCTTAATGCATCTATTGGAATAAGCAGCAATAATGCTCTTACCTTGCCGGAAGAAGCTGTAGTGAGATATGATAATAAACAGTATGTATATGAAGTAATAGGCAAAAATGAATTCAGGATGGTGGAAGTACAGACAGGCATTTCGGAGAACGGAAGTATCGAAATACGAAAGGAGGATACTGAGTTTGCAAAAAGAAAGTTTGTCACTAAAAATGCCTATGCTGTTCTGTCAAAAATGAAAAATACAGCAGAGGAAGAATAAAGTATAAGGGACTGCAGTATTGAGCTGTCCTGAAGATGCAGGACAGCTTTTTTATTACCGGTTTTGTGGCAAAAAACAAATTTTTTTCTTTTGAACCTACCTTTACATTTGCTGCCCGAAATCAAAATGACCTATGGAGCTGAAGTATTCACAGCATATAGCAGGCACCCTGAATCTTTCCCTGAAACAGATCAGTAGTATCCACGACCTTCATACTGAAGGGGCGACGATCCCTTTTATTGCCCGTTACCGTAAAGAGGCCACCGGCAACATGGATGAAGTCGCTATTGCCAATGTGATCGAACAGATCAAGTATTTTGCTGAACTTGAGAAACGCAAGGAAACCGTCATCAAAACGATCGAAGAAGCCGGTAAGATGACACCGGAACTGAAGAAGCGTATTGAGGATTGTATCAATGCAACCGAACTGGAGGATATTTATCTGCCTTATAAGCCCAAACGTAAAACAAAAGCTACTGTGGCGATGGAGAAAGGGCTGGAGCCTTTGGCTAAGGCATTATTTGAACAACAATCGCTGAACGCAGAAGAGGAGGCAGCAAAGTATACAAATGAACAGGTCAAAGATGTAGCCGATGCATTACAGGGAGCCAGGGACATCATCGCAGAATGGGTTTCAGAGAATGAACAGGCCCGTAATCTTATTCGTAAATTATTTACTGAAGAAGCGGTTCTTTCTTCAAGAGTTTTGACAAGCAAGAAAGAAGAAGCCGATGCGCAGAAATACCGTGATTATTTTGAATTTAAGGAACCGCTGGCGCAAAGCCCTTCCCACCGCATCCTGGCTATCCGCCGCGGAGAGAAAGAAGGTTTTCTCATCATGGATATCAACATTGGCAAGGAAACAGGAGTTGAAGAGTTGAAAAGAGTGTTTGTCAAAGCATCCAATGCAGCCGCACAACAGGTTGGGATGGCGATTGAAGATTGTTTTTCCCGATTATTGAAGCCTTCTATTGAAACAGAATTCAGAACAGCCAGCAAAACAAGAGCGGATGAAGAAGCGATACGGGTGTTTGCCGAAAATCTTCGCCAGTTGTTGCTCGCCTCTCCGCTTGGTCATAAAAGAGTGATGGCTATTGACCCGGGATTCAGAACGGGCTGCAAAGTAGTTTGCCTCGATGAACACGGAACATTTTTGAAGTACAATACCATTTTTCCTCACGCTCCGCAAAATGATTGGAATGGTGCCACCCAAACGATCAAAGAACTGGTAGCAAAATTTGATATAGAAGCAATCGGTTATGGCAACGGAACAGCCAGTAAGGAAACAGAACAATTGGTAAGGGGAATTGATTTTGGCAAACCTGTTTCCGTTTTCATGGTGAATGAAAGCGGGGCTTCTATTTATTCTGCGAGTGAAGTAGCGAGAGAAGAATTCCCGGATGAGGATGTAACCGTACGCGGGGCCATCAGTATAGGACGTCGCTTACTTGATCCGTTAAGCGAACTGGTAAAGATAGATGCAAAGAGTATCGGCGTAGGTCAATACCAGCATGACGTAAATCAGAATCGTTTGAAAGAAGCGCTGGACCAGGTAGTGGAAAGCTGTGTGAACTATGTGGGGGTAGATGTAAACACCGCCAGCAAACATTTACTGATGTATGTTTCGGGACTGAGTTCCACTGTGGCGAAGAATGTAGTGGAGTACCGTACAAAGAATGGCGGCTTCAAAAGCCGTGATGAACTGAAAAAAGTTTCAATGTTAGGGCCTAAAGCATTTGAGCAGTGTGCGGGATTTTTAAGAATAGCCAACGCAAAGAACCCATTGGATAACTCTGCCGTGCACCCGGAGAGTTATCATGTTGTAGAAGCCATGGCGACGAAAACAAACAGTACGGTAGCAGAGCTGATACAAAATGCTGAAGTGAGAAAGCAGATTAAAGCAAAGGATTTTGTGTCTGAAACAGCAGGCCAGTTCACCATTGAAGATATATTGAAAGAACTGGAAAAGCCCGGCCGTGATCCCCGATCGCCGATCGAAGAATTTCGTTTTGCTGAAGGAGTGAGTACCATGGATGACCTGAAACCCGGAATGAAAGTACCCGGCATCGTTACCAACATCACCAATTTCGGCGCTTTTGTGGATGTGGGGGTGAAGCAGGATGGGCTCGTCCATATTTCTCATCTGGCCAACCGTTATATCAGTGATCCAAATGAAGCCGTAAAGCTGGGACAGAAAGTGATGGCGACCGTGCTGGAAGTGGATATTTCGAGAAAAAGAATATCACTGTCGTTAAAAGATGGGGAACAAAAGACTGAGGTAAGAGGTCAGAGGTCTGAAGTAAGAGGGCAGAAGGCTTTCAATAAAAAACCGGAATCCTTAAATCCGTTTCAGGCAAAACTGGCGGAGTTGAAGAAGAATTTTAGGGATTGATTGGAATATTACCCAACGCAGCCCACGATTTAAATCGTGGGCTGTGTTGTTAACGGAGTGTTCGATCTCTAAGTTTTATTGTGGGATTTTTTCATTGATGCGTCAATTTGTAGTGGAGTTACAGCCGATACCCAATAATAGCTATCTTTAGGTAAGTTGATTAATCATTGCTATGCGGTATTTTCCTTTGGTGGGAGCCCTTCTGATACTTCTCGCTTGCCGGTCAAAAGAGAGAATTGAAATTTCTTTTCCGAATGGCGGGGTCAATTACTCATCGGATGTAGAGACTTTAGGTGAGAATTTTTACCAATATCCATTTAAAGATTCCCTTTCTTATTGGGATTCTGTTACAGAGGCATATTGGGGACCAATTTTTTTCAGCTCTTTTGAAGAATCAAATCTTAGCTTGCACTCGCCTGCAGAAAATACCTTTCGTCTGATATATGAAACATCACTAGGGCACTATGCTTCAATTATCATCCTGACACAAGATCAGGTCGTTGTTAAGGCTATAAGGTCGGGCTTCCTATATGAACATCTAGGGGATAGTTTATTAACTGAAACCGAAAGATGGCATTTCGAACTATTGAATCTCGGCATGATTAAACCTTCTTATCGGGATAAATACTTCGATTCGCTTACCAATGCAATGCCAACATTACGTAATCCTGCTTATCATCTTTATTTGTTTAGGAAGGGATGGTATCGAAAAAATAAAGAGTTTACATACAAGACATGGAGAAAAAGATTAAGTCGGGAAAAATATCTGTATTTTGTTAATAAACTGAATGCATCAGAATTTTGGAACGTTGGTCGTTCTCCTTTATGTACGAATGGTGATATGGATGGCTTCGGCTTTTTACTTGAGGCAGCCACATTGAAGAAGTATCAGACTGTTGGATTCACCAGTTGCCCGGAGTTACCATTATTAAATCAGTTTTGTAGAGAATTGATGCGCTTTTCTGGTTTGGTTGACGCTAAAAAGGAATGGATTGACAAACTTTCTTCAGAAACAAAACGAAAGCAAGAAGCAAATTAACTACTTATAATCTTCCCTCACCGGGTTAAATACATCGATCACTTTACAATCCGTTTTAGCTACAGCCCCATGTGGTACATTGGACGGGATCACGTAATACATACCGGCAGTTAAGGAAACAGGTTTACCACCGATCACCATGTCTAATCGTCCTTCGAGGATATAAGTGATCTGTTCATGCGGGTGATGATGAGCAGGAAGATCGCTGCCTGCCTTTATTTCTACGTATCCAAAGGTCATATTCGTTCCATGTGCATAATGACCGGTAATGCCCGGTACGAGTTCTTTCGGTGGAATATTCCTGATTGACTGCATGGTTATTTTCTTTTAAAACTGCAAAATAAAAAGTTCTGCGTGGTGTTGAAAGGCGTCACATGGTCTTCCTGAATGCATTTGATCCTTTCAAAGGAAGCCTCAAACCGGGACGACATGGATGCTTCTGAATATTGTTTGATCTCCAGGCCACTGCATTTTTTTGGTCCCTGTTCTGAAAAAGTTCCTAATACGAGGTAACCGTCTTTTTTGATGGCATGCTCTGCAATGGATACGTATTTATTGATCTTTTCTTCGGTGGTCAGGAAATGAAATGCAGCCCTGTCGTGCCAGAAATCAAACGCAACAGGCGGTTCAAATGCTATAACATCTGAAACGACCCAGTGGACTTTGTCTGCTCTTTCACCTAATCTCTTTTTCGCCCTTTCAATAGCGTTGGCTGAAATATCGAGTACCCAAATGTTTTCATACCCTTTATCAAGCAGTACATCTACGAGGTGACTATCACCCCCGCCGATATCAATAATATTGGCGGTTAATGGCAGCTTGAACAATTCCAGGAACTCAACAGAGGTTTTAGGATAGGGCTGAAACCAGCTTACTTCCTGTTCTGTTTTGGTGTCGTAAATATTTTCCCAATGGGATTTCCGGTCTGTGTCAGTATTCACGATTCAAAAGTTTAAACAATCATTTTTCAAACAAACAAAAACTGCCGCCTACCCATTCTTTGTCTTTGTTATATCGTACCCCGATCATTTTTCCTTTACTTAGCCTGGCAAGGTTATTGGCAGGCACTGGTCTTGCTGTTCCGTCCTTCCAGAAATAGAATAACCTTATCTCACATTTGGCGGGGATGTCGGGTGTTACAATGGCATCAGCATATTGCACTTTATGCTGCAGTATCCAGTTCTCAGGATCTTTTACTGCATCAATATCTTTTTGCGTTACATCGATCACTACTCCCTGCCCGGCAAACGAGAAAAGAGGTTTTAATACATAGTTCTCCAGGTCGGAAGGCGCTTGCTTCAATTCATTCAAAAAGTAAGTAGGCGGCACATACGGATGCTTAATGAATGGCATCGTGTATTTGCTGATACGGTAAAACCAGTTGGGATGGGGTACCCATTCCACGTCTAATTCTTCAAAAAGAATTTTTCCTTTCTCCTGTACATCGGCAGGCTGCTGCTGCAGATCATCGAAGATGACACGGTTGTAAATTCTTTTAATAACCGTTTTCTTTCCATCTTTCAGGTAATATAGTTTATTACCCTCTTTGATCAGTTCAGTCAGGCAAACAATGCTGATACCGAGGTAATCTTTGGTGGCGTGGAAATCAATTCGTGTTTTTTGTTTTTCAGGAAATATTTCCAGCAATATCACATTCTCCGGTTTCTCATCTTTTGCAATGATCTCTTTTAATGCCTGTATATACGATTCTCGGGTATGCCCGCCAAGATACGCTTCGAAACCAGGCGGGACAGGAAAGTGTTTTCTGAATATATCATCCAGTACCACTTCATAGGCAAACAGGGAAGGGAAACCCTGCATCTCTATCAGCTGTGGTTCGTATTCTTTTTTCTCATTGATGCAAACACCGAAATCAAAGGCGATGAAATGCGAATGATCATTTTCACCGGGCACCTGCAGGTTCCCGGGAATGGCATTCTTTGTTAACTCTTTGAATTTCGGGTCAACGATGACATCTATGATGCTTTCACAGGCATCCAGTAATTTTTTGGTGAATTCTTTCGGGACAAACACCGGCGTCTCTGCTACGCGGAATTCAATAGTACCGGGATGGGCCTCGTTAAGATCTACGAGGAAGTTGCCGTATTTTTCAATGGTGAAATCTTTATTGAATTTTTTGCGCAGCGGTGGTATCATTCATGATGGATTTAAACGGGGATTAAGTTACTGAATGGAGACAGAGATACCAAAATTTCACGCAAAGGCGCAGCAGGGAAATACCATATACCAGCTAAGAGCAGCTTTTAACCGGGCAAAGATTTATCATAAGATAATCAGGCGTATTCCCGGACACCTATGGCAGAGTCGAGGAAGTTGAACAGAATGCGGGAGTAGGTCCACATGATCTTATCGGGATCGCTCAGGTGTTCAAGCATGTTATTCAGCTTTTCTTCTCCGTAGCTTTCAATAACGATCTTTCTTTTTTCTTCCGTTTGCAGGTGACGGCTCATCCCCACCGGGTCAGCTTCGGGGTGAAACTGTGTGCCGATCATATACTCATTGAAACGGATACCCATCACCGCTCTTTCGTATGGTACATGCGGACGGTCTTTTTCAATACAAAGTATCTGTGCTCCCATTTCATTTAATAAAGAGAGGTTAGGCTGTACCAATTGGTAATCCCGGCTGTCAACTGCGTAGAACGGATCACGGAGACCGTCAAATACCGTTTCATCTTTTCCGTCTTCCAGCATATGAACGGGGAAAACGCCGAAAGCAGTGGATCTTCTTTTGCGGAGAACACCAATGTTAAAGTAGCGGCTGGCTAACTGGAATGAATGACAAATAAAAAAGATATGCTTTTTCCGGGCGTTAGAAGGGTTATTGTTCCATCTCTCCATTTCATTCAGCCAGCGGTTCCAGTTGATGTCCCAGTCGTCGAAGCGTGTAGAAAGAGGATCGCCTGGCCCGCCGCTGGAAATATATATATCAAAAGAAGTATCGGGCAGCTCATTCTTTACCCTTACGTCAAATTCTGTCTGCTGAATAACCGTACTGTTATCTTCCGCCCATTCATGGAGTATCTGGCGGATGCATCGCATACTCTGGTTGGGTCTGCCTTCATTCAGGTCGAGGATCGCTATGCGAATAGGGCGATTTTCGCTGGTAATCATCGTGCAAACATACAAATTTTTCAACGGATGCCTATGTCCCCGGGCTTACAGTTTTACAGGCAAATGCGAATTTCTTGTCGGGGAGATAAGAGGAATTATGTATCCGGTTGTTTAATGGCTATTAAGCTTCTGTCGCAGGCTTATCCATTGCAAAGTGAAGGACTCCGTTCATCTTCCTGTTCATTAGTAAACTGGCGATACCTGTTTCTGAGGAATTATTTCTTTTCATAGACTTTTTCCCCTCCCACAAATGTTTTGAGCACCTTCACCTGCAGCAGTTCATTTTCATTTGCTTTCAGGATGTCTTTGTCAAGAATAATAAAGTCGGCAAACCTTCCTTTTTCTAAAGACCCTTTTTCGTTCTCTTCAAAGTTGGCTTTAGCTGCCCATATCGTCATACCTTTTAATGCTTCTTCCCTTGTCAGTGCGTTTTCCATTTGATACCCTCCGCCAGGCCATCCTTTGGCATCTTTGCGGGCAACCGCTGCATAGAATGTTTTAAATGGCGAAATATCTTCAACCGGGAAATCGGTACCCAGTGGTATCCATCCGTTTTGCTGCAATAATTGTTTGAAAGCATAAGCGCCTTTTACTCTTTCAGCGCCTAACCGGTCGCCGGCCCAGTACATATCTGAAGTAGCATGTGTCGGTTGCACGGAGGGAATAATGGAATTAGCCCCGAACAACGCAAAATCATTTTGGTTCACCACCTGTGCATGCTCTATACGCCAGCGGAGGTCATTTTTCCCTTTCAGGTATTTGGCATAAATGTTCAGAATGGTTCTGTTACCGCTATCGCCGATAGCATGTGTGCAAAGCTGGAAACCTTTTTTATATATCCGGCTGGCGACGGAATCAAAATGTTCAGGTCTGCTTAACAGGAAACCGTAATGGCCGGGCTTATCACTATACGGGGCTAACAAACAGGCTCCTCTTGATCCTAATGCACCATCTCCATATACTTTGAAACTTCTTACGTTCAAACGGTCTGTTTTGATGATGCCATTCTTTTCTAAATAATCATAATTCTTTTGTTCATCACTGAGCATTACATACAATCGCATCTTTAATTCGCCATCTGCCTGCATAGCTTTGATGCCTTCTACGGCTTCAAAGCCGAGGCCGCAATCATCAATAGTGGTCAGCCCAACAGCAAAGCAATTCTTTTCTGCATCTTTCAATACCTCTTTGAATTGTTCTTTTGTTTGCCCTGGTATTTTTGAAGAGACAAGATCAACGGCATTGTCAATTAATACGCCTGTCAGTTTTCCATTCTTCACCTCTACGTCCCCGCCAACCAGTTTATCACCGGTTTTTATACCTGCTGCGTCCAATGCCTTTTGATTGGCGATAGCTGCGTGTCCGTCAATGCGGGTAAGGATAACGGGATTGTCTTTAAAAGCCATGTCCAATGCATCTTTCTCCGGAAATTCTTTGGTTGCCCAGTCATTCTGGTCCCAGCCCCTGCCTGCTATCCATTCACCCGTTTTTATTCCATTGTCGCTTGTGAATTTTACTGTTCTTGCCACTACTTCTTCCCAGCTTTCGGCTCCGACAAGGTTCACTCTTTGCAAACTATTCCCATATCCTGCAAAATGTGCATGGGCATCAATGAAGCCGGGGTAAATGAACTTTCCTTCTGCATCTAATCTTTCTTTTGGATCATACTTTGATTCCAGGTCTGTTATATTTCCGGTTGCCAGTATCTTCCCATCTTTTATCACCATAGCTTCAGTAGTGGAGAAAGAGGGATCGACCGTATAAACGGTAGCATTATACACCAGCAGGTCTGTTTTTTCTTTTTGCGAACAGGAAACAACGAAACAGATCAGTGCAATAGTTACGAGTGTATTTTTTTTCATGTATCTCTTTTAATTCAGGGTGATCTTAGTGGGTAAATTTTTCAGGATGTTTCTTGTTATGTTCTGTATTATCCTGGAAAACTTTTGCGGCTGCTAAGATACTGGCTTCATCATATAACTTGCCGATCAGTGTTATGCTTACAGGACTTCCGTTGCTGTTAAACCCTATTGGCATACACACAACCGGGTTGCCGGTGAGGTTGGTGATGGCCAGTTGTCTTCCTCCAAACGTAGGAACGATCAGTACATCATAGCTCTTCATAAAATCATACATGCCTTTGCACAGGTTATAGCGATAGCGGTTTGCATTGATATACTCGACCGCGGGAATGAACCTTGCTGCACGAAAACTGTTTGGCCAGAAATCCCTGTCCTGTCTTTCGATCAGGTCATCCCGGTTCGTTCTTGTCAGTTCATCAAAAGCCGAAGCGCTTTCCGCATTCAGGATAATGCTGATAAGATTAGCAGGATACAGGGTGGAGTCCGGAAAAGTGACCGCTTCTACATTTATTCCCTTTGATCTGTAAAGATCGAGGACTTTCCATTCAGGGGCATCTTTATTCAGTCTCCTGAAATAGTTTTCTGCATAAGCGATCTTTAATTTTTTAATGCCGGCTTTAGGATTGTAATTAAAAGCATGGTCAACTGCACCGGGGTCATTGCCATCGGTTCCTTTGATATAATAAAAAACTATGGCATTATCTTCAGCGCTCCTGCATATTGGCCCGATCTTATCGAGGCTCCAGCAAAGAACCATACCTCCATAGCGGCTGACAGAACCGAATGTCGGTCGTAATCCTGTAGCCCCGCAGCGGGTGGATGGCGATACGATCGACCCTAATGTTTCGGTACCTATGGTAAAGGGGAGTAACCCCGCCACAACCGATGCCGCAGAACCTGCTGATGATCCGCTGGACCCCTGCTTCAGGTTCCAGGGATTTTTGGTTTCACCACCAAACCACTTGTTGTTGTAAGCCAACGCACCCAGTGAAAGTTTAGCGCATAGAACGGCGCCGGCTTTTTTCAGTTGTTGATACACGAATGCATCTTCGTTGATCACCTGGTCTTTATAGGGGGTGGAACCCCATGTCGTTTTATATCCTTTTACTGCGAAAAGATCTTTTAATCCGTAAGGAATGCCATGAAGAGGCCCTCTGTATATTCCTTTTTTCAATTCATCATCTGCCTGTTTTGCCTGTTCCATGGCTAATTCTTCGGTTAATGTGATAACAGATTCCAGTGTATCGCCCCATTTCTTTAAGCGATCAATAAAGAAACTTGTCAGTTCAACAGAACTGATCTTTTTGTTTTTTACCAACGATGCCAATTGAAGGATAGAGTAAAATGCCAGTTCACTTTTATCAGAAGGCATTTTAATAACAGGTATTTCCCAGCTTATCTTTTTTTGTTGCACAGGAACTGTATTGCCGAATGGCAATGGGTCAAATGCAAAAGGGTAGGGAATATCATTTGCCGGCAGCGTTTGATGCATGCCTTTATAGATGGAATTGGTAAAACGTAATTGCGCCAGCATGGAATCGGCCTCTGCTTCAGTAAAATCAAGATCATAAAGCCTTGCTGTGTTCCGGATCAGTTGAATGGAGTCAGTTTTGACTTGTGAATAAGAAGCAAGAGTAAAAAGCAGTAAGGATGACATCATAAAGAGTCTCATAAGAATTGTTTTGAAGAAACCAATTTACGTTAATTAGCGATTGGTACTTGCTGATGTATGTTGCAGGATCCTTGTAAACAGAAGCTTTGGAAGGGAGTAAGCTTCCTCTTAAGTTGGAGGGATCGGCTGCGTACAGGCTGAAGTAGTTTGACGATTTCCAGGGGCAATCAATTTCTTACCATGAAAGCGATACAGTTGCCTTTAAAGACATGTATCGTAAAGACCACATAAGTTATAGATTGTTTAAAAACAAGGAGTTGAAAAAATACGTTCCGGGATGGAATGGTTTCCTTAAACTTTTAGCCGGTAATATTTCCTTTTCCATAAGATATTTTCTTAATTTGCCTGACAATCATCTTTTTCGTTACTATCGATTGCATACGAATATCCTTTCTTAAGCCACACTTTAGAAATATCCTTACTAAGCCTTTATTGATAATATCCTCGTGAAACCGGATCAGATCACGATCATCCTTCCTGGCCATAAAGGAATATCCTCTATCAAGAACTTTTTGCGAATTCAAATCCGCTGAACAAGCCACTAAACCTCCTAAACTAGTTTGTGTGATGACATCCGCATTCATGTACTCTACTCAGTTCAGAAAACGACTGCTGGCATTCGTACTGGCCGTATCCGTATGTTTTCAATACTCATTTGCTCAGAATGAGATCGTAACTGAAAACCTGTTGACCGGTAATCCATCTTCAGAGTGGGATATCAGTGGGGCAGGTGACCTGACCATACAGGGATTTGCCACCGATATAAGTGTTGACAAAGGGAACACTATTCATTTCAAAATAAATACAGATGCTGCAGCTTATACGATCAGCATATACAGGCTTGGCTATTACCAGGGTAATGGAGCAAGATTGATCACCAGCCTGGGTTCATTTACAGGAACCGTTCAACCATCTCCCAATACTAATGCAGGCACAGGTATAGTTGATTGCAGCAACTGGAGTGAGTCGGCTTCATGGGCGGTGCCCTCTACTGCTGTGTCGGGTGTATATATCGCAAAGCTTACACGTACCGATAATAATGGTTCCAGCCACATCCCATTCGTTGTTCGGGATGATGCAGGTAACTCGGACTTATTATTCAAAACTTCTGATGCCACCTGGCAGGCTTATAATGTTTATGGCGGCAATAGCCTGTATGTAGGATCCACTTCCTATTCCGGAGGCCATGCAGTTAAAGTGAGTTATAACCGGCCGTTTATAACCCGGGCAGGCGGCGGTGGTGGCGGTGTAATGGAAGATATGGTGTTCAATGCAGAATACCCGATGATCCGTTTTCTTGAAAGGAATGGGTACGATGTAAGTTATACAACAGACGTGGACATGGACAGGGATGTTACACTTATTACCCCTTCTATTCATAAAGTATTACTATCAGTCGGGCATGATGAATATTGGTCTGCCAATGAAAGAGCAAAATTTGAAGCCGCCAGGAATGCCGGTGTTCACCTGGCATTTTTCAGCGGTAATGAAGTGTATTGGAAAACAAGATGGGAGGATAATCATCGCACATTGGTTTGTTATAAAGAAGGTACATTGGGAGAGAACGTGTGTAACGGCGAGTGTGACCCTGATCCGGAATGGACCGGTTTATGGAGAGACGGATGTTCTGCAGTGGATGGAACGGGTGGATGTAATCCGGAAAATGCACTATCAGGACAGATCAGTTGGTATGAGAGCAGCCAGCCTATCACCGTGCCGGATACCTATAAGAATCTACGGTTCTGGCGCAATACAAGTGTGGCATTACTTGGGTCGGGACAAACCGAAACGTTGACCGATGGTACACTTGGATATGAATGGGATTATGAACAATATGTTTCCAGCTATCCAGACGGTCGTATTACTTTATCCAGTACAACGGTTGGAGATAAAATACATAAGTTATCATTATACCGTCACTCAAGCGGTGCATTGGTATTTGGAGCAGGTTCCGTGCAATGGTCGTGGGGGCTTGATGATAATCACGACAGGGGCAATGCCGCCCCGAGTCAAAGTATGCAACAGGCAACGGTGAACCTGCTGGCAGATATGGGGGTACAACCTGCGACATTAATGGCAGGCCTTACTGCTGCAACTGCTTCTACCGATAATACAGCGCCGGCACCGGTAATAACATTTCCTGTGCACAATGGATCTGTGCAGGCAGATACGCCAGTTAATATTACGGGTACAGCAAGTGATGCAGGTGGCGTTATTGCGGGTATCGAAATCTCTTTCGACGGAGGCCTGACCTGGTTGCCTGTCACAGGAACAACTACATGGTCTTATTCATGGATACCATCAACACCCGGGACCTATTCGATCAGGGTTCGCGGATTTGATGACAGCGGAAATATGGGAGTGCCGGGTGTTGCAGGCTCGTCAGATAATATAACAGTGAATGTTACCGCGGGTCTTCCCGGGGCATCCAGTATCTTCCAGCCGACAGATGTTCCTGCTGTTCCTCTTACCAGCGATCCGCAGGGTGCAATTGAGGTGGGTGTCAAGTTCAGGGTAACTCAACTTGGATATATTCATGGTATCCGTTATTATAAGGGAGATGGTGTGACGGGTACCCATATCGGGCAGTTATGGACAGGAACAGGTACCTTACTGGCGGAAGCTACTTTTATCAATGAAACCGCTTCGGGCTGGCAGGAAATTCTTTTCAGCAATCCGGTTTCCGTATCGCCGAATATTACTTACGTTGCCGCTTACCATAGCGCTTCAGGACAGTACTCCATCACCAACCCGTATTTTACGTCAGCGGTGGTCAATGGACCTCTTCGTGCATTGGCCAGTGGCGAGGATGGGGCTAACGGTGTATATAAATTCACGGCCACACCTTCTTTCCCAAATAATTTTTATCAGTCGAGTAATTACTGGGTAGATGTTGTATTTACCCCGAATAATAACCCTGATGCAACTCCCCCGGTCGTAACGGGAGCTTTACCACTGAAAGGGTCTTCCGTTGCCGGTATTAATACAAGTGTTACAGCAACTTTCAGTGAAGACATAGACCCCTCCACTGTAAATGCTTCCTCCTTCGAGTTAAGAGATGCAGGGAATGCATTGGTGCCTTCTGTTGTTTCGTACGTCGCTTCAGCCAGAATGGCTCGTTTGGTTCCAAACTCTCCGCTCACTTATGGCATACAATATACCGTTACTATCAAAGGAGGGGCTTTAGGTATAAAAGACCTGGCAGGAAATCCTCTTGTCAATGATTCAGTATGGACATTCAAAACAATTACTGGTCCTTTACAAAATCCGCAGAACGGCCCTGGCGGTCCTGTACTGGTGATCAGTTCTGCAGCCAACCCGTTTAGCCTTTATGCTGCTGAAATACTGCGGGCGGAAGGATTAAATCATTTTACAGTAGCTGATATTTCTACCATTAATGCATCGGTACTGAATAATTACGATGTAGCGATTCTGGGAGATATAACGGTAGATGCCGGCCAGGTAGGCTTACTGACCGACTGGGTAAATGCAGGCGGTACACTGATTGCTTTTAAGCCCGGCTCATTGCTTGCTCCTTTAATGGGATTGTCTGCTGCCAGCGGCACACTTAGTGATAAATATTTACTGGTAAATACTGCCAGTGGCCCGGGAACTGGTATTGTGAATCAGACAATTCAATACCATGGAGATGCTAACCTGCATACATTGAATGGGGCAACAAGTCTTGCTACATTATATTCAGACGCATCGACAGCAACCGCGAACCCGGCTGTGACTACTATTACAGTGGGAACAAATGGCGGGAGAGCGGTGGCATTCACCTATGACCTGGCCCGATCCATTGTTTATACACGACAGGGTAATCCTGCATGGGCTGGTCAGAAGCGTGATGGAACAGCAGGGCCTACCCGTTCTGACGACCTGTTCTATCCGGACTGGATAGATTTTAATAAGATAGCCATACCCCAAGCTGACGAGCAGCAACGGCTGCTGGCCAATATCATTCTTCAGTCCAATCTTCACCGTAAACCGCTTCCCAGATTCTGGTACCTGCCAAGAGATCTGAAAGCCGCTATCGTAATGACAGGGGATGATCACGACAACAATGGTACAATAGGTCGTTTCAATCAGTACCTGACACTTGGCCCCAATACACAGGCTGCTATTGAAAACTGGACTGCAGTAAGAGGTACATCGTATGTGTATCCAAGTACGCCGATCACCAATAGCGAGGCAACAGCTATGGAAGGAAAAGGTTTTGAAATAGCATTACATGCCACTACCGGTTGCACTGATTTTTCACCTGCGTCCATTATCAGCGATATCAATTCAGAAATAACTTCTTTTTCTATCAATTTACCGGGCGTCTCTTCGCCGGCCACCAACCGTACGCATTGTATGCCGTGGAGTGACTGGGCATCACATGCCAAAGCTGAAGCTCAGAATGGGATAAGGCTTGACATGAACTATTACTATTGGCCGGGCGCATGGGTACAGAATCGTCCGGGTCTCTTTACAGGTTCAGGCATGCCGATGCGTTTTGCAGATATAAATGGTGCCTTGATTGATGTGTATCAGGCCCCGACACAAATGACAGATGAATCCGGAATAGGTGTAGCTGATTTTTGTGATGCATTGCTGGATAAAGCGATCGGTGCTGAAGGATATTATGGCGTATTCACGGCGAATATGCATACAGACACTGCTGATCACACAGGGTCGAATGCAATCATCGCTTCAGCCCAGGCGAGAGGTATCCCTGTCATATCTGCTAAACAATTACTTACCTGGCTGGATGGAAGGAACAACTCTTACTTTGGTAATATCACATGGAATGGCTCGGTGATGAGTTTCCAGATAACTGCTTTTAGTGGCGCCTATAACCTGCGGGCCATGCTTCCGATTTTTTCAGAGAATGCCCAGCTTATTTCGTTAAGCATGAACGGCAGCCCTCTCCTTTATACTACCCAGACAATAAAAGGAATGCAGTATGCATTTTTTGATGTGGCGGCAGGTACGAATAATTATACGGCCGTATATTCTGATGATAATATTCCCCCGGTTATTACCAATGTAGCTGTTACAACAAATGTCAATGGATCAGCGACCATTACCTGGAATACAGATGAACCTTCTGATTCAAGAGTTGATTACGGGACCGTTTCTACTAATCTTAGCCTGAATCAGTCCAATTCCAGCCTGGTTACCAGTCATACTATTACCCTTACAGGCCTTGCCCCTGTTACAACATATTATTTCCGGGTGACGTCAAAAGATATGCTGCTAAATTCAGCTACCTCCCCGATACTGACTGATCAGCCGGCAAGCTTTGTAATGCCGGCCTATCCCTGCGTCATAGACCAGACTGAAGCGGATTTTAGCCTCGGCACAACAGATGCAGGCACAACAATAGTGACAGAAGGAGATGGTGACATCATTCTGCAGCCTGTATCGAACCAGGATTTTTCCGGCAACACTGTTCCGGCAGGATGGGGTTCGGCTGCGTACAGTGGTTCTGGCAGCATCACGGTTAACAACGGTGCTGTTACTGTCAGCGGGGCACATATCTACTCAGATAATAGTTATGGTCCCGGGTCGACACTGGATTTTGTCGCAACATTTAATTTCGGATCATTCCAGGGAATAGGTTTCTCTGCTGATCAACCTTTTAATACCGGTGCATGGGTAACTCTGGGCCAGGCGGGTGCTGATGGAAATCTTTATGCAAGAGGGTCTGATGGATCAAGTATAAATATAGGAGCCGGTTTACTTGGAACGCCGCACCGGTATTTGATAAAATGGAATGCGGATAATTTCGAATTTTATATTGACGGAAATTCTTCTCCGGCGGCTACTTTGAATTTTACACTTGCCTCCAATATGTATGCGCAGATCAGCGACTTTCCCCTTAATGACGGAGTTTTATCTGTTGACAGGATTCGGGTTATTCCCTATGCTGCTGCAGGAACTTTTACATCAAGAGTATTTGATGCCGGCACAGTAAAGCCATGGGGCGCTATCACGTGGAGCAGCAGTGTACCTGCCTCTACCGGTATCGCCATGTTTGTCAGAACTGGTAATACGCCTACACCTGATGGCACGTGGTCCGACTTTTTGCCAGTTGCTGCATCCGGAAATTCCGTGGGGGCTTCCAGTCAGTATATCCAGTACAGGACAGATATGACAACTTCCGATGCAAGGTTCACGCCTGTGTTAAGAGATGTGGTCATTGAGTGTTCTTCACCACCGCTGATCACTACTCAGCCAACGCCGGTAACGATCTGCGATAATAATTCAGTAACCTTTACTACAGCTGCAGGTGGATTTCCGGTACCATCAGTACAATGGCAGGTGAGTTCAAACGGAACTGACTGGGCGGATATCAACGGAGCTACCGGAACTACACTGACCTTTACAGCGACACTGGCTGACAATAATAAACAATACAGGGCTGTATGGACAAATACAGTAGCGATCGTGAATTCAAATGCTGCTCTGCTTACTGTAAATGCAATACCCGCCGCACCTACTGTAACTGTTGTAAATAACTGCGCCAGTTCTGAACTGACCGCTACCGGATTTACCGGAACATTACTGTGGAGCAATAATGCTACGACAACTTCTATCGTTGTAACGGATGCAGCAGTTTATACGGTAACGCAGACCGTCAGCGGATGTGTAAGCCCTGCTGGTAACGGGACATCAGCGCCTAAGCCGATCCCGGCAGCACCTGCAGTAACAGTAGCAAATAATTGCGGCAATTCTGAGCTGACCGCTACCGGATTTACCGGAACATTACTATGGAGCAATAACGCTACATCAACTTCTATCGTAGTGACAGATGCAGCTACTTATACGGTGACACAAACTATTGATGGCTGCGTCAGTCCCAATGGCAGCGGAGTTTCAGCGCCAAAAATTATTCCGTCAGCTCCTGCTGTATCTGTAGTGAATAATTGCGGCTATTCTGTATTGACCGCATCAGGTTATACGGGTGCATTGTTATGGAGCACAGGTGAAACTACTGCTTCGATCACTGCGATCAATGGCGGATCCTACTCGGTAACCCAGACCATCAATGGCTGTGTGAGTCCTGTTGGCGGCGGCGTAGCGGATCCTAAAGTAGTACCTGCTGCACCAGGCGTAACAGTAATGAATAATTGCGGTAATTCTGTATTGACCGCATCAGGTTATACGGGGTCATTATTGTGGAGCAATAATGCAACTACAGCATCTATCACTGTAACGAATGCTGCTACTTATACCGCTACTCAAACTATCAATGGCTGTGTGAGCCCGGTTGGTACAGGTGTGGCAGCGCCAAAGGTCATTCCTTCTGCGCCTGTCGTGACAGTTGCAAATAATTGCGGTACTTCTTTATTCACTGCATCAGGCTATACCGGCACATTATTCTGGAGTAATGGAGCCACTACTTCATCTATTACTGTTCCGGCTGGTACCTATACCGTCAACCAGACCATTAATGGCTGTGTCAGTCCCAATGGCAGCGGTATCGCTGCGCCTGCGATTGTACCGGCAGTACCAAGAATAGTAACGGTGGATAACTGCGGCAATTCACTGCTGACCGCATCTAATTATACCGGCACATTATTATGGAATACGGGTGAAACGACACCTGCTATCACTGTAAATGCGTCCGGAATCTATACCGTAACACAGACTATCGGCGGTTGTACGAGTCCGAGAATTGAAACGAGAGGAGGAAAGGCAGCGCCTAAGACTGTTCCGCCTCCACCAGTAGTAAGTGTGGAAGATAATTGCGGTAACTCTATATTGACTGCATCCAATTATACTGGTATTTTGTCCTGGAGCAATGGAGGTACAACTCCTGCTATTACCGTAACCTCTGCTGGAACCTATAGTGCTGCACAAACAGGTACAAACGGGTGTATTAGTAATCCTGCTCCGGTGATCGCAACACCTAAGATCATACCTGATGCGCCGGTCATTACAGCGAACGGCCCAACGATCTTCTGCGAAGGTGGCAGTGTTATTCTTACAACAG
Source organism: Chitinophagaceae bacterium (assembly GCA_016787135.1). Taxonomy (GTDB): domain Bacteria; phylum Bacteroidota; class Bacteroidia; order Chitinophagales; family Chitinophagaceae; genus VBAT01. Next base: position 42,426 of record JAEUVK010000169.1, read on the forward strand.
ATAAGGTCATTGGCAATAATTGGAGCACAGGGGCATCCACTCAAAATATTACTACCGGAACTTCCGGAGCTTACTCAGCTACATACACGGCGCCGAATGGATGTGTTTCGCCTGCTTCAGCACCTGCACAGGTAACTGTAAAGAGCCATAGCAGCAGTACGACGAATGTAACGATCTGTTCCAGCCAGTTGCCTTATATATGGAATGGGAATAATTATAATGCGACAGGCGCATATAATGTAACGCTGGTAAATGCTGCAGGTTGTGATTCATTGGCGACCCTGAACCTGACGGTGAATACAACACCGGCTCCTCCTGTTATTACGGCGGGCGGACCCACTACATTCTGCCAGGGTAATTTTGTAACGCTTTCTACTAATAAGACAACGGGTAACAACTGGAGTACAGGTGCGACTACACAAAGTATTGTAGTAGCTGCATCAGGTAATTATTCAGCTACCTATACAGCGCCTAACGGCTGCACCTCATCGTCTTCTGTTCCCGTAACAGTAACAGTAACGACTTCTTCTGTCAGCACTACCAATGCTACTACCTGCTCCAGCCAGTTGCCTTATATATGGAATGGGAATAATTATACTGCATCAGGAGTTTATAATGTGGTATTGACGAACCAGACAGGTTGTGATTCTGTTGCTATTCTAATATTAGATGTGGTAGCAAGTACCAGCAGCACAGCGAATGTGACAAGGTGTTCAAATCAATTACCATATAACTGGAACGGCGTTGATTATACTGTATCGGGAGTTTATACCGTGACTGGTTTAACCAATGCGGCAGGATGTGATTCGACAGCTACTTTAATGCTGACTGTGAACCAGACCACCAGCAGCACTACTGATGCAACTGTATGTACAAACCAGTTGCCATTTGTTTGGAATAATACTAATTATAGTACCACAGGCACGTACAGTGTGACATTGACCAACGCAGCAGGATGTGATTCGGTAGCCACACTTAACCTGACCGTAAATGAATCACCGACAGCCGGCATCACCAACAATAGTGGTACAACTGTACTGACCTGTACACAGACCTCGGTCAGTGTAACGGCGACAGGTGGTGTAAGCTACAGCTGGTCGGATGGCACGACAGTGGTAGGGACAACAGAAAACTTAACGATCACGACACCGGGTACATATACA
>JAEUVK010000043.1 GCA_016787135.1 Chitinophagaceae bacterium
AATCTTTTCTCACTTAACTCTATCTTGTTCTCGATCAGGTTACGAAATTCCAGGAACTCACTTTTATCACCTATCAGGATAGCACCCACCAGCCGGTCATTGTGAACAATACATTTTTTATAATACCGTTTGGCTTTATCTATAAAAACGATCTCTTCATAAGACGGATCATTATTGGGCACCTCTACCAGTCCTAATGAGCAAAGATCCGTACCATGCATTTTCAGGATGTTCATCAGCAAGGAACCGTCATAATACCTGGAAATATCGCCACACAGGAATCTCGCTACGATCTCCGCCTGTTGCTCTGCCGCCGCCGTAATGCCATACAAAAAACCTTTGAACTCAGCGATCTCCCCAATGGCAAAAACGTTCTCATCATTGGTACGCAGGTATTCATCCACCACCACACCACGTTTACATTCCACACCTGCAGCTTTGGCGATCTCAATATTCGGCATGGTGCCTATCGCAATGACCAAAGCCTGGCAATTGATCATTAGCCCGCTTTTTAATCTTACCCCTGTAATTTCTTTTTCTCCCAGGAAACGATCTATCTCGTCATTATAAAATATATCAATGCCTTTGTTAGTCAGTTCCTCGTGTAACAACTGGCTTCCTAATGGATCCAGCTGGCGGTCCATCAGCCGGGAAATACGCTGGATGATCGTGATCTCCACATTTACTTCACGCAATGAGGCTGCCAACTCGATACCCAGCAAACCTCCGCCGACAATGATAACCCTGCCATTGGCAGGATCAACATGATCTTTAAAACTATCAGCATCCGTCCGGCTGCGCATAGTGAATATACCTTTTAACGAAGGCAGATCCTTCAGCATAAAAGCACGGCTTCCGGTAGCTAACAGCAAAACATCGTAATGATGTACACGGCCATTACTGTCTGTCACTGTTTTATTGGTCCGGTCAATGTGCTCAATACTTTCTCCCCTGTGCAATTTGATATGATAGTCAGTTTCTTCATCATCCGTCATCTTGACAAGGCTATGCCACGGCAAAACACCACTGATATAATCCGGCAGTAATACACGGTTGTAAAAAGGGAAATTCTCTTTGCTGAACACTTCGATCTCATCTTCAGCATTCATCGCCCGGTAACTTTTCACAAAACCACAGGCCCCGGCACCAGCCCCCACTACAATGATCTTCTGTTTTGCTTTTTTATACAACTGCATTTCTACAGCGCTGAACTTAAAATCAGGCTCCTTGCTTTTCGGATCAACCAAATTATTGGTGATGTTATTTACCCGGTTCAGATCGCTGTTCAATACCTTCCCCCAGTGCATCGGCATAAAAACCACTCCTTGCTTGATAGCAGGGGAAAGTTTTGCCTTTACCCGTACATTCCCTCTTGCATTGAACACTTCTACTACATCATTTTCCTTTATACCCCGCTTTCCCGCATCATCGGGATGAACCTCAATAAACGATTCACTGATATGCTGTTTCAGTTTATTCACTTTACTCGTCTTGCTCATCGTATGCCATTGGTCACGTATACGACCTGTGGTCAATACCAGGGGATGCGCAGGAGTAACCGGTTCGCTTTGATTGCTATCCCCGAAAGAATGGATCTGTGCCTTGCCGGAAGGAGTATAGAATTTTTTATCGGTAAATAACCTTGGTGTGCCATGGCCATTGATCGTTTTGCTGTAAGGCCATTGCACAGCTCTTTTCTCTTTTAATAATTCATGATCCAGGTCGCTGATATCAATAGTGGTCCCTTTCGTTAAGGCAGCATGCTCTTTATAAATATCTCCTATAGTTCCAAAATCAAAACCAGGATAACCCATTTTCTGCGCAAAGCGGCAGATGATCTCTGCATCCGCCAATGATTCGCCGGGTGCATCAACAATCTTTGAGAGGTGAGAAATGTACCTGCCTGCATTGGTCATGGTGCCTTCTTTCTCTGTCCACGCAGCAGCAGGCAATACTACATCAGCATACTTTAATGTCTCCAGTTTACTGGTCACATCCTGCACAACCACAAATTTTGCTTTTTTTAATCCTTCTTCTGCCTTGCGCACATCCGGCAAACTGATCAAAGGATTGGTGCAAAGTATCCAGATCGCTTTTAGTTTTCCATCATTCAATGCATCAAACATTTCCGTTGCAGTCAGCCCCGGTTTCGGTTGAATAGTACCAAAAGGTATCTGCCAGAATTTTTCTACTTCATTCCGGTGTGATTCATTCAGCAGGTCACGATGCGCCGGCAAGAGATTACTGAGGCCCCCTACTTCTCTTCCGCCCATCGCATTCGGCTGACCCGTCAATGAAAAAGGACCTGAGCCCGGTTTACCGATGTGACCGGTGATCAGGTTCAGATTGATAAGCGAAAGATTTTTATTCACGCCGATCACACTTTGGTTCAACCCCATCGTCCACATGGTAATGAAACCTTTTGCCCGGCCGATATAAGATGCAGCCAGTCGGATATCCATTTCACTCACACCGCAGATAACGGCTGCTTCAGCTACTGTTCTTTCAAAAACAGTGTGCCTGTATTTCTCAAATCCCTCAGTATGATCATTGATAAA
>JAEUVK010000069.1 GCA_016787135.1 Chitinophagaceae bacterium
GGCCAGGATGCGAAGCTCAAACAGGTACTTGCCACTGCCATTCCCTACTTAGATAAAAAGATCAAAGAGGATTACGCTGATCTTATCAAATACAAAACAGACCTGAAGAAGTATGTGCCGGGCTCAGTGGTCATCCAGTACCTGTACATGCGCAGCTTTTTCCCTGAACAGATGATACCGGCGGCATCACAAACCGCTTATACGTACTTCCGGGGCCGTGCACAAAAAACATGGACAACCCAAAGCAAGTATATGCAGGGGATGCTGGCATTAGCACTAAACAGAACGGGTGATGCTATGACCCCTAAAGCCATCCTGAAGTCACTAAAAGAAACATCCATCACTCACGAAGAACTGGGCATGTACTGGAAAGATGCCAACCGTGGCTGGTGGTGGTATGAAGCGCCGGTAGAAAGGCAATCGCTATTCATCGAAGCATTCCAGGAAATAGCCAAAGACACAAGGACCGTAGATGATTTGAGAACATGGTTACTGAAGAACAAACAAACCAATAGCTGGGAATCCACCAAAGCCACTGCTGAAGCCTGCTATGCCCTATTGCTGAAAGGGAGCGACTGGCTGGGCAATGAGCCAAATGTGGAGATCAACCTTGGACCTGCCTTTATCAAAACAACCGATGATAAAGAAGCCGGTACCGGTTATATCAAACACAGCATCGAAGGAAGATTGATACAACCTGACATGGGAAAAATATCTGTAAAAATAGAGTCTCCTGAAACCTCCCCTAAGGGGGGAGGTTTGGAGGGGGCTTCCTGGGGTGCTGTGTACTGGCAGTATTTCGAAGACCTGGATAAGATCACTACGGCTGCAACACCATTAAAACTGGAAAAGAAATTGTTTGTGGAAACGAACAGTGACCGCGGACCGGTACTGACACCTGTAAAAGACGGAGATGCCCTGGTGGTTGGCGATAAGGTTAAAGTAAGAATAGAACTAAAAGTGGATAGAGATATGGAATATGTACATATGAAAGACATGCGGGCATCAGCGATGGAACCGGTAAATGTACTCAGCAGCTACAAATGGCAGGGCGGCTTAGGTTATTACGAAAGCACCAAAGATGCCAGTACAAATTTCTTCTTTAGTTACCTGCGGAAGGGAACCTATGTGTTCGAATACCCGTTATTCGTGACACATACCGGTAATTTCAGCAACGGGATCACCACGATCCAGTGCATGTATGCGCCGGAGTTTTCTTCGCATAGTGAAGGGATAAGAATACAAGTTCAATAACACTAGTGATGCCGGGCTTTGCCCGGCATCTTTATTTTTGCATATGCAAGTAGATTATATCATCGTCGGGCAGGGCATCTCCGGCACTTTCCTCTCCTGGTATTTACAAAAAGCTCAAAAGAGTTTTATTGTCATTGATAATAACGACAGCAACGCACCGTCGAGGTTGGCAGCGGGCATCATTAATCCTGTCACGGGCCGGCGTATGGTCACCGTCTGGATGGCAGATGAAATACTCCCTTTTGCCAAACAAGCCTATGATGAGATAGGAAAAGAACTGGGCATAACAGCTATCTCACAAAAGAATATCATTGACTTCTTTCCCAACCCATTTATGCGGGAAAATTTTCTCAAAAGACTTACGGAAGGAAATGATTATATCGGCCGGGTCATTGATGAGCAACAATTCTCTTCATTTTTCAATTACGAATTTGGCTGCGGCGAGATCAAACCAGCTTATACGGCTCACCTCGAAATACTGTTACCAGTATGGCGAAAGCAATTGAAAGATTCCGGGGCATTAATGGAAGAAGATTTTGATATCACACAATTGAAGGTGTCTGATGGCAAAGTACAGTATGCAAATATAGAATCGGATAAGATTATCTTTTGTGATGGCGCTGCAGGTACTCATAATCCTTATTTCAAACAACTACCCTTTGCTCCCAACAAAGGCGAAGCATTAGTGGTGGAGATACCGGGGCTTCCCGCTTCGAACCTGTTCAAAAAAAGTATGATGCTGGCGCCGTTGCCCGGTGCGGGCAAGGATATTTTCTGGATCGGCTCCAACTATATCTGGGATTTTGAAAATGCTGATCCCACTACTGCTTTCAGGAAAAGTGTTGAAGGAGTATTGAAAGAATGGCTGAAACTCCCTTACACCATAATGGAACACCGTGCTGGAATCCGGCCGGCTACACTGGAGCGAAGGCCTTTTGTGGGTTTTCATCCGCAACTACCCGGCATCGGTATTTTGAATGGCATGGGCACCAAAGGTTGTTCGCTGGCTCCTTTGTTTGCCAAACAGATCGTAGACCATATAACAGCAGGTTTGCCTATCCATGCTGATGCGGATGTAAAGCGTTTTACAAGAGTGTTATCGAGATAATGACCTCGCTGATATCGGTAAGAAAAAATCTTGGCCAAAAAATCCTCTGGCTTCGCAAATCAGTATTTTTATCCGCCGGTCACAAAATCACCGGTCAAGCAAAATGAGCCAGGCCAAAGAACCGTTGTATAGTATCCCCGCCCGTTTTCGTAAAATGGAAAACATGCATATTGTTTTCTGGCTGCTGAAAGATATCAGCTGGTGTATGATATGGAAAGTGCTGGGAATTGCGATGGTGATACCTACATTAAGTATCGCTATTGTGATCGCCTGGCGTACAAGGGATATTAAATCTGAACTGGCGCATAACCTGGCCGTCGCTTTTTGGATCAGCGCCAACTCCCTTTGGATGATCGCCGAATTCTTTTCTTTTGATGAGATGGTAGTGTGGAAAGAATTCACGGGGAAACACCTTGCCCTTGTCCCGTTTGTGACAGGCGCCCTGATATTGCTGTACTATTATGCTGTACAGCGTCCCCGTGAATTAAAAGAAAAATCGGTGGTGACTATGTAAAAGCCGGCACAAGCTTTTTACGGTTATTTCTGTAGCGTTTGATCAGGTAGATGATGGTCAGTGTAATCATTGGTTTCGGATTTGAGTTAAGTGATTAATTTATTTTGGGTTAAAGGATCCTGGTTCAATACACGGCACAATACCTCGTACAGGTCGGGCATATTCTTCTTAAGTCCCACGGGGTTTACGAAAAATGCTTCCACGCTTACTGCCCAGAACTCATGCATGTTACTGAACGCATAACTGCGCAGGTAACTGCGGCGATTGGTGATCACATCAGCCAGTATGGGACCGGACGTACTCGAAAATTTCTCATAGTTCAACCGGAAGTTCCTGTCAGCGCCGTATTGGGCGAACACATTATTATGCACCAGGGCATGTGCCATTTCATGCACTGCCACATTGGTATTGTCAGTACCATTATGCAAATAGCCGTATAAAAAATGTTTGAAAGATAAATAGATACCATCTGGCGCCACATGCCCGATATAATATTCTTCTTCCGG
>JAEUVK010000085.1 GCA_016787135.1 Chitinophagaceae bacterium
CAAACAGGCGAGAAAAATGGGATTGCTGGGTAATAATATTCTCGGAACTAATTTTTCATTTGATATAGAAGTACGCATCGGCGCCGGAGCATTTGTATGCGGTGAAGAAACCGCATTGATCGCATCCATCGAAGGGAAAAGAGGAACCCCCCGTCCCCGTCCTCCTTTTCCTGCAGAGTCAGGATTATGGGGAAAGCCAACGCTCATTAATAATGTGGAATCATTCGCTGCCATTTCTCCTATCATCAACAACGGTGGTGAATGGTACAGCGAAATAGGTACCCCTAAAAGTGCAGGCACCAAAGTATTTGCTTTGGCAGGAAAAATAAAATACTCCGGTCTTATTGAAGTACCGATGGGTACTACACTTCGAGAGATCGTCTTTGATATTGGCGGCGGCATGCAGAATGATGCTGATTTCAAAGCTGCACAAACGGGCGGCCCTTCCGGCGGTTGCATTCCCGCTGAACACCTTGATGTGAAAATGGATTATGAATCACTGGTAAGTCTTGGTTCTATCATGGGTTCTGGTGGTTTGATCATTATGGATAAAAGCTCCGATATGGTGGATGTGGCCCGTTACTTCATGGAATTCTGTATGGATGAAAGCTGCGGCAAATGTGTGCCCTGCCGTGTGGGAACGAGAATGATGCATGACCTGCTGCAAAAGATCTGTGATAGTAAAGGAACACAAATCGATCTTGACAGGCTGGAAGAATTGGCGGTATATGTAAAAGAAACAAGCCTCTGTGGCCTGGGTGGTTCTGCTCCTAACCCATTACTGAGTACGCTACGGCATTTCCGGCAGGAATATGAGAACAGGATCGTGAAGCATGACTAACCACTACAATGAAAATGATGTATGAACGCAATACCTGTTATAATCAATGATAAAAAACTGGATGTTGATCCGGCAAAAACCATCCTCGAAGTATGCAGGGAACATGATATCGAAATGTTGACCATGTGTCACCTGAAAGGTGTGATGGACATCGGCGCATGCCGATTATGTTTAGTGGAGGTAGAGGGGATCAATAAACTGATGTCAGCCTGTACTACCAAAGTGTCTCCCAATATGATCATCAGGACAGCAACCGACCGCATCAAAAGATACCAGCGCATTACCACTGAATTATTTTTTGCCGAAAGAAACCACGTATGTTCTGTTTGTGTGGCAAATGGGAAATGCGAATTGCAGCAATTGGGCTATAAAGTAGAACTCGATCATATCCGTTATCCCCACCTGTTCCCGCAATGTGAAGTGGATACCTCTCACCCCTGGTATGTAATGGATCATAACCGCTGCATCATGTGTACCCGTTGTGTTCGTGTGTGTACTGAAGTGGAAGGCGCCCACAACTGGGATGTAATGAATCGTGGTCACCAGGTACGCATCATTTCTGATTTCAATACACCATGGGGAGAATCTATTACCTGTACTTCCTGTGGCAAATGTTTGCATGCCTGTCCCACCGGGGCGATTTGGCCTAAAGCCATTGTACAGGGTCAACTGGAAAAGAAACCGGAGATGATCAGTGAGCTGATGGAAAAAAGAAAAATGAAATTGTAAAGGTAAAAAGGCCTGAATGGCTAGCAAGATTTTATTAACATGGTCAACTTAAAGTAAAAACCGTGAAGACAAAAAAATTCATTACGGGATTCTTTATAACATTTACGGTTGCATTAATCGCTAACGTTGCGATAAGCATATGCTGGAACTACTTTATAAAAAGTAAGGGTGTGGCTATTGATTGGGAAACAAGTTTCAGAATAGCTCTGTTGCTGGCAATCGTTATTCCGCTATCGCAGCTAAAATCTCAAAAATGACGTACCCTGAATAAAGAAAACAAAGTATTAAGTAGTTAAGTTTTAATGGCTAAAATAAGATAATGAACAAGAAAAAATTAGCAACAGTATGGCTGGGTGGTTGTTCGGGTTGCCACATGTCGCTGCTGGATATAGATGAACGGATACTGGATGTAGCAAAGCTCGCTGATATCGTGAAAAGCCCTGTAGTGGACGGGAAAGAAATGCCGCCGGTGGATATTGCACTGGTGGAAGGGGCGATCACCAGTGACGAGCATTACCGGGAGATAGTGCATATACGCAAACAGGCAAAGACACTGATCGCATTTGGTGATTGCGCTGTAATGACGAATGTAACAGGCATGCGAAATTATTTTCATTTAAAAGATGTTTTTGATACTGCTTACGTGAATGCGATCAGCAATGACAAAGAAGGAAAAGTACCTGACCATCCTTCACTCCTGAAACTGAATGAAAAAGTAGTGCCGCTCCAGGAAGTAGTGAAGGTGGATTTCGTGATTCCCGGCTGCCCGCCCGATGCCGATGCGATCTTCTATGTGTTATTTGAATTCCTGAATGACCGTTTCCCTAATTTAAGTAAGGCCAAAAAATTGAAATATGGATAAGCGAAGAATATTTATATCGCCGGTGACAAGGATCGAGGGACATGCCAACATCACAATTGAACTCGATGATGAGGGCAACGTAAGTGATGCATTGTTTCACGTCAATGAATTCAGAGGTTTTGAAAAATTCTGCGAAGGGCGTATGTACACGGAAATGCCTACGATCACACCGCGTATCTGTGGTATATGCCCTACCAGTCATACCCTCGCCAGTGTAAAGGCCTGCGAAATGATACAGGGAACTCAGCCTACTTATACTGCTAACCTCTTGAGACGGCTTATGCATATCGGGCAAAATCTTTCTTCGCATGCTTTATCATTTTTCCACCTGTCTTCCCCTGATTTTTTATTAGGTTATGACAGTGATCCTGCCAAACGCAACATACTTGGTATCGCAGAAAAATTCCCTGATATCGCTGTAAAAGGGATCCGTCTGAGAAAATTTGGCCAGGAACTTAGCGAACGCATTACCGGTAAAAAGATCCATATCATGGGTATTGTTCCCGGAGGTATGGCTTACCCGTTAACAGAAGAGAACAGAAAGGCGCTGCTTCAATGGATACCCGAAGCCACGCAGACCGTACAACTCGGATTGAGCATCATCAAACGGTTTCACGAAGAGAACGCAGACATGGTCAAGTCCTTTGCACCTTCGCCCACTTTATATCTCGGCACAGTAGGTTCCAATGGTGAACATGAACTCTACGATGGCAAGCTTCGTTTTATGGATGCTGACGGTACAATATTAAATGACCAGCTTTCACCAACAGATTACCTGAATTATATAGCCGAACGTTCAGTGAATTGGTCATACCTGAAATATCCATATTATAAACCGTATGGGTTTGACAAAGGTTTTTACCGCGTAGGGCCACTGGCAAGATTGAACGTCGCCAGCAAGATGAGAACACCGCTGGCACAAAAAGAGTTTGAGATTTTCAAATCTATGAACGGAGGCAAACCGGTCCATGGTACTTTTTATTTTCATTATACCCGCCTGATAGAAGCATTAAGTGATGTGGAAGATGCAGAACGGATACTGAATGATCCACAGGTCACTTCACTGCATATACAGCATCATGGCCGCTGGAATTATGAGGAAGGTATCGGCAGTTCAGAAGCGCCAAGAGGTACTTTATTCCATCATTATAAAACAGATGCTACCGGCAAACTGGTAAAGGTAAACCTGCTGATCGCAACGGGCCAGAACAACCCTTCTATGAACCGTTCGATACTTGAAGTGGCCAAACAATATGTAAAAGGAGATGATATTAAAGAAGGGATGCTGAACCGGGTAGAATCAGCGATCCGTTGTTATGACCCCTGTTTGTCCTGTTCTACACATGCAATCGGGCAAATGCCGATGGTGGTAGAACTGAAAAACAAAAAAGGGGAACTGATCAGGAGAATAGAAAGAGGCTAACGGCTCTTCTCTATCCAATCGCAAATGGTTTTAACGGCCTTATCAGCATTTCTTTTTGCCCGTGCCGACAGCTTTTCTTTCATACCGAAATCAAATCCTCCCACTGCACAGATCATAACAGATAATTCTTTGTGATAAACCAGTTTTGCCATTTGAATCAGCGTGGCAACACCCATATGATGCGATGACGATACCGGTGGAGGGTCTTCCGGTTTTACCGGGTAAAAATGAACAGGTTTGCCTTCTACGAAAGCATCGGTCAATATGATGTGATCCGCCTCCAGGAATTCATCTAACAAATCGCTGTCCAGCTGATGCACGGTCAGTGTTCTTACCCCATCAAGTTGTAATGTATCGATAACTGCACAGATATAAGCGCCGATACCATCGTCACCGCGGAGGGTATTGCCGATACCGGTTATTAAGAATTTTGCTTTTTGCTGAATTGTCATTCTGAAATTGATCACCAAAATTCGGTTATTGTATTTAAAAGTAAAGGCCCCGGAAGAATCCGGGGCCTTTGTATACCTAAAGCTGCAATAGAGAACTCAGAGTGCTTTCAATGCTTCTATCCTTTCCCAGTGCAAACGAACACCCTCATTGGCCATGCCGAGGAATTCGGCGCCTCTTTCGGGATCAGTGTTCTTGATAGTAGCAAAGCGGTTTTCATGATAGAGGAATTCATTTAGCGCTACTGAAGGCGGCTTACTGTCTATCACGAAGCGTTGTCCTTTCTCTTTGGTAGGATTAAAGCGGAACAGCGGCCAGTAACCTGATTTCACAGCCAGGTCCTGCTGATCCAGGCCATGACACATATCGTAGCCGTGTGCAATACAATGACTGTAGGCTATGACAATAGAAGGGCCAGAGTAAGCTTCCGCTTCGAGTATAGTCTTTAATGCATGTACATCGTTAGCTCCCATCGCTATCTGCGCCACATACGCACTGCCATGTGCAATGGCCTGCATAGCGAGGTCTTTTTTACTGTTGGTCTTTCCTTTGATAGAGAACTTGGCGCTGGCGCCTACCGGGGATGATTTGGATTTTTGTCCGCCGGTATTACTGTACACTTCGGTATCGAGTACGAGTATATTCACATTTTCACCGGTGCTCAGCACATGATCCAAGCCCCCGAAACCAATATCATATGCCCATCCATCACCACCAACGATCCACGTGGATTTCTTTTCGAGAAATTCAGCTACCTGGTACAACCGGTATGATTCCTCTGTCTGTATCTGGCGTAATCTTTTCTTCAGCTCATTTACATAGCTGCGTTGTTGTATCAGCTCTGCCTCAGAGTTTTCTGCGTTCTGCAATATGGCATCCGTCAATTCGCTGCCTACTTCTTCGCGAAGGTTTTTCAGCAGGCGTATCGCCATATCTCTTTTCTTATCCGTAGCCAGTTTGATACCCAGTCCAAACTCAGCATTGTCTTCGAACAGCGAGTTGGCCCATGCAGGTCCGTGACCATCATGATCTGTTGTGTAAGGTGTCGTAGGTAAATTACCGCCAAAGATGGATGAACATCCTGTTGCATTGGCTACAAGCATACGGTCGCCAAATAATTGTGTCAGGAGTTTGATATACGGTGTTTCACCGCAACCACTGCAGGCGCCGGAGAATTCAAACAATGGCTCTAATAACTGCGAACCTTTCACAGTAGCTTTATTCACCCTTGTCCTGTCAATATCAGGCAGTGTGAGGAAGTAGTCCCAGTTCTTCTTTTCTTCTTCCCTGAGCGGGATCACATCCATCATATCAATGGCCTTGTGACCAGGCTGTGTTTTGCTTTCTATCGGGCAAACCTCTGTACATAGTTTACAACCGGTACAGTCTTCTACGGCTACCTGTAAAGTATAAGCTTCTTTGTCTTTGATGAACTCTTTACCTATCGGGGCTGTATGTTTGAAGAAAGCTGGTGCATCAGGCAGCCAGTCCCGGTCATATACTTTCACACGGATAGCAGCATGCGGGCAAACAAAATAACATTTACCACACTGGGAACAGAGTTCGGGATCCCATACAGGCACCTGCTCAGCAATATTTCTTTTCTCCCATTTGGTGGTTCCGGAAGGATAAGTACCATCGACAGGAAAAGCACTCACCGGTAATTCATCTCCCTCGCCGGCTATTATCTTGCCTAATACCTGCTGTACAAATTCGGGAGCTTCCAGTGAAACAGGAGCTTCGATCTCCCTGTTTCCGACCTGGTATTTTGAATAATCTATCTTATGCAGGTTCTCCAGTGTCTGGTCAACCGCTTTATAATTCTTTTGCACTACCTCTTCACCTTTGCGGCCATATGTTTTCTTGATAGCACTCTTGATGTATTGTATCGCCAGGTCCCTCGTCATCACATTGGAGATAGCGAAGAAGCAGGTTTGAAGTATGGAGTTGATCCGTGAACCCATACCTGTTTCTTTAGCCACCTTCGAAGCATTGATGACATAGAATTTTAATTTCTTATGAATGATCTCTTCCTGGATCTTTTTGGGTAAATGCTCCCATACTTCTTCCGCATTGTACGGAACATTCAGCAGGAAAGTAGCACCTTCCTCCGCATATTTCAATACATCATATTTCTTTAAATAATTAAAATGGTGGCAGGCGACGAAGTTGGCTGAGTTAACCAGATAGGTGGAAAGGATGGGGTGCTCACTGAAACGCAAGTGCGATACAGTCAGCGATCCTGATTTTTTGGAATCATAGACAAAATAACCCTGTACATAATCATCGGTCACTTCACCTACGATCTTAATGGTATTCTTATTGGCGCCCACCGTTCCATCAGCACCCAGACCGTAGAACAAACCCCGGAACAGGTGTTGCTTTTCGAGAGAGAATTTTTTATCCCATTTCAAACTGGTATGGGTCACATCATCTTCAATACCGATCGTGAAACTATTCTTTGGTTTGTCATTCTTTAATTCATCAAAAACAGCTTTGGCCATACCCGGATCGAACTCTTTTGAGGCAAGCCCATAACGGCCGCCAATCACCACCGGCATTTCATATTTCCAGCCACTATGCAATCCATTGATCACATCCATATATAACGGCTCGCCGATAGCTCCCGGTTCTTTGCAACGATCCAGCACAGCAATTTTTTTAACGGTAGCAGGTATCGCATCAATAAAATGTTTGATAGAGAAAGGACGATAGAGATGGACATTCAGGTAACCTACCTTCTCACCGCGGCTGTTCAGGTAATCGGTTACTTCATGCACAGGACCTACACCAGAGCCCATGATAATAATAATACGTTCAGCCTGGGGGTGACCATAGTAATTGAATAATTTATAAGAACGGCCGGTCAGCTCTTCAAATTTTTCCATCATGGTCAGCACGATTTCTGGTGCTACCTGGTAGTATTTATTGGCTGCCTCGCGGCTCTGGAAGAATACATCGGGATTCTGGGCAGTACCACGTACAAAAGGATGCTCCGGGTTCAATGCCCTTTTACGGTGTTTGCTTACATCTTCTTCATCTATCATCTGGCGAATGATATCATCGGGTATCACTTCTACTTTGGCCAGTTCATGGGAAGTGCGGAACCCATCAAATATATTCAGGAACGGGACCCTTGATTTCAATGATGCGGCCGTAGCGATCATCGCCATATCCATGGCTTGTTGCGGGTTGTTGCCAAACAACTGGGCAAACCCGGTTGACCTTGTCGCCATCACATCACTGTGGTCGCCGAAAATGGAAAGGGCATGGGTAGCCAAAGCCCTTGCAGCAATATGAAAGACTGCAGGTGTTAATTCTCCGGCAATCTTGTACATATTCGGGATCATTAAGAGTAAACCCTGTGAACAGGTGAATGTAGAAGCCAAGGCTCCCCCTTGTAATGCACCATGAATAGCGCCGGCTGCTCCGGCTTCACTTTGCATTTCTACGATCTTAGGAATATCCCCGTAAATGTTTTTGATCTCATTACTGCTCCATTCATCAGCCCATTCGCCCATGGGAGAAGAAGGAGTAATAGGATAGATAGCACAGACCTCGCTGGTCTTATAAGCTATGTACGAAGCAGCTTCGTTACCATCCATGATGGCGGAAACCACTTCTTTTTGCCCGGGGACTGTTTCAGATGTTGCAGCTTTGGTAATAGCGTCCATAACAATTGTTTTAAAGAACAATAGAAAGATGGTGCAAAGTAGAAAGGGCTGTCTCCCCCCCGGATGATATTTATCAGTCAAAAAGTTGATTTTGGGATGGGATAAAATGAAAAAAGCCCGGAAAGTCGCTCCGGGCCTGAGTTCTGTTATATTTCTACCGGTCACCTGATGGCGTTCAACACCAGCTCTTTGACACTGGTAATTGGTACTCTCTCTTGTTTCATCGAATCACGGTGACGGATAGTAACGGTATTATCCTCTTTAGACTGATGATCCACTGTCACACAGAAAGGTGTACCTATTGCATCCATCCGGCGATAGCGTTTACCTATGGTATCTTTCTCTTCATAGAAACAGCGGAAATGCAGTTTGCATTCATCCATGATCTGCCTGGCTATTTCAGGTAACCCGTCTTTTTTCACTAATGGCAGTATCGCCAGTTTCATCGGCGCCAGCCTGGGAGGTAGCTTCAATACCACCCGGTCATCTTTTTTCTCCGGCGTACTCAGGTCCTCTTCTGTGTAGGCATGACTGATCACCGCCAGGAACATACGATCCAGACCGATAGAAGTTTCTATTACATAAGGAATATAGTTACCATATGGCTTACCCGTAGCCGGGTCTATGTCATTATCGAAATATTGCTGTTTCTTTTTGCTGTACTCCTGGTGATTGCGCAGGTCAAAATCTGTCCGGGAGTGAATTCCTTCCAGTTCTTTGAAGCCCATCGGAAATTCAAACTCGATATCACAGGCCGCATCGGCATAATGAGCCAGCTTGATATGATCATGAAAACGGTATTTATCAGCCGGAATACCCAGGCTTGTATGCCATTTCAGCCTTTCCTCTTTCCAGAACTCGTACCATTTCTTTTGCGTGCCGGGCTGGATAAAGAACTGCATTTCCATCTGTTCAAACTCCCGCATACGAAAAATGAATTGCCTGGCCACGATCTCATTGCGGAATGCCTTACCGATCTGAGCAATACCAAAAGGTATCTTCATCCTTCCGCTTTTCTGCACATTTAAGAAATTCACAAAGATACCCTGCGCCGTTTCGGGCCGGAGATATACCTTATTATCTGCATCCTCTGAAGAAACGGTAGAACCAAACTCGGTAGAGAACATCAGGTTGAACTGGCGGATATCGGTCCAGTTGTAGGTACCGCTGACTGCACATTTTATTTTATTCTCCTCGATCAGCTTCTTTAATCCGGCAAAATCATCTTTTGCCAGCAATGCATCCATATCAGCAAGAACAGCATCAGCTTTGTCGTTCTGACCCGCAGCCCGCAGTTCATCGCTAAAAGCCTCTATCAAATGATCCACCCGGTACCTTTTCTTGCTGTCCTTATTATCTATCATTGGGTCGTTGAAGTTATCAACGTGGCCGCTCGCCTTCCAGGTGGTAGGGTGCATAAAAATAGCCGCATCGATGCCCACTATGTTCTCGTGCATGCGGGTCATACTGTCCCACCAGTAATCTTTGATGTTCTTTTTCAGTTCGCTGCCCCATTGGCCGTAGTCATACACCGCCTGTAACCCGTCATAGATTTCGCTGCTGGGAAAAATAAAACCATACTCTTTGCAATGCGAAATGATCGCCTGGAACCTATTGGAATCGTTTGCCATATTACTTTGCTACCTGTTTTAAGCTGAAGTCAGTTTTCCAAAAAACTTCGTAATACAAGTAAGGCGGCAAAGATAATAGAACTATGATTTATGGGATTAAGGGAACAGGCATAAATTAATATTCATTACCCGGCAATCACTGCCATTTAATCTAAGAGGAATCTCCGGAGGGTAGCAAATTTTAATACTTATCCGGGATAATTTCAGTTGACAGGAACGGCGATCACATCAGAACAGCAGGTGCATATGATACTATTGTCCACCTGCAGGAATTTTATCCTGGCGCTGCAGCAACCGGCACTTTTGAATTCAGCAGTTAATTTGTATACCGCATTTCCTGCTATTTCAAGATACATGACTCCTCTTGCGTTCATACAAACAAGTTTCTTATTGACTGTATCAGTAAAGAAATTTATGGGTGAAGTACGTGCAGCATCCGAAAAAATTCTTACCTCACCTGTAGTATAACGGGGATTAGTGCCGAATAACAGGTCCTTCCCGGTCACTTTATCGGTCAGTTTAAAATTAAAATAATCCCAGTGGGCGACACATACTATATGGCTGCAATCCGGTTCGGGTTCATTACAAGCAGTAACCCTGGGTTTGTGACAGGAAATAAAAAATAGCAAAAAGAGCAGTAAAAAGGATGCAATGCCGTATTTCAGTTTCATAACGCCGCTTTTACATGCTGACAACCTGTTGTCCTGAAACGTTGCCTGCTTTATCTCAGCTTCTCATTATTCTGATGCCTTTCCGCATCCCGGATGCTCTTTTTCTCAAAATTCTTTTCCAATGCCTGCGTCAGGTCAACCCCGGTCTGGTTGGCGAGGCAGATCAATACCCACAGCACATCAGCCATCTCATCTGCCATGTTTTTACCCTTATCTGATTCCTTGAATGACTGGTCGCCATACTTGCGGGCCATGATGCGGGCCAGTTCACCCACTTCTTCGGTTAAGATTGCCATATTGGTCAGTTCACTGAAGTACCGGACACCAACGGTTTTGATCCATTGATCCACCTGTTGCTGGGCATTCGCAATAGTCATAACAAAGTTTTTTCAGAATAATTGCAATATAGCATGATTATTGCCGTTTTACCCACCCGTTCTGAAACGGCCCTACCCCCTGAAGCTATAAAAATCAAACTATCGAAGACCAAATTGGGTATTCTATGATGCTTTCATCCATCCGCAGACTGGTGGCCATCATCGCCATCGCTTGTATATCCGTCCTTTCACAGGCGCAGCCTCTTACTGCTGAAGCAGGCAGCAATAAACCTTATAAGATACTGACCTCCGGTAAACAGATTACCGTCAAAAGCTCGAAGAATATCAAGAGCATCATGGTATGGACAGCCAGCGGGCACCGGATCGTAGAACAGAAAGAGATCAATGAGCCTTCTTTCAGCTTTACTGTTAATATCAGCGAAAAAGTATTCTTCCTGATGATCCAGTTTGAAGGATCAAAGCCTTATACCGAGAAGATAGGAATATAACCTCAACCCTGATGGGATGTTTCATCATCCGGTTATTCATTATTCCTTATTCTTAGTGTCTATTACAATTGTTACGGGTCCGTCGTTCAACAACTCTACCTTCATGTCAGCCTGGAAAACGCCGGTTTGAACTGGTTGGCCGAGATCGGCCGATAACTGCCGGATCATCTGCTCATATAAAGGAATAGCCAGCTCTGGTTTTGCAGCACGGCTATAACCGGGACGATTCCCCTTTTTGGTAGAAGCATGCAAGGTGAACTGGCTGACCAGCAATATCTCTCCGCCCTTATCCTTTACGGACTCGTTCATCACACCATTCTCATCATCAAAGATGCGCATATTGACGATCTTGCCGCTTAACCATTCGATATCACCTGTATTATCGGCGTCTTCAATACCCAATAGTACCAACAAACCGGTACTGATCCGGGAATACACTTTACCGTCTATTGTTACGCTGGCTTTTGCCACCCGCTGAATTACAGCCCGCATAGTTTGTATCTTTATTGCCTGCAAATGTAGTGACTCATCTGACCCATTTGACTTATATGACCTTTCTTGACCTTTCTTCTGAAATACAATTCCAAACCACCCGCAGCGGCGGCAAAGGCGGGCAGAACGTCAATAAGGTGGAAACAGCGGTGATCGGCTCTTTACCGGTAGATGCTTCTTTACTTTTGACTGATGAACAAAAACAGATAGTAAAAGAAAAACTGTCGAACCGTATAAC
>JAEUVK010000123.1 GCA_016787135.1 Chitinophagaceae bacterium
AAATTTCCCCTGCTAACGGATTTGTTGTATTTTCCCGTTTCCGAATTGATGACCATACAAATATCCCGTAGAAAGGCGCAATTTGAAGGACAAAAAGGCGTTTTAGAACAGGACGGATTTCCCAAAATTTCACCTGTCAGACCCGAGAAAAAACTTAATTGCTGAGAATGAAGAAAATCTTATCACCCCTGACTATTTACATAGCCCTGGCAAGCGTTACTCATGCACAGGATCCTAACTTTTCCCAATTCTTTGCTTCACCTCTTACATTGAACCCGGCATTGACCGGTAAGTTCGATGGGGTGTACAGGGTAGCCGGCAATTACAGGAACCAATGGCCTTCTATCAGCAATGCTTATACCACCGCTACAGTATCATGGGATATGGGTATCATGAAAAACCGCATCCCGGAATATGACCAGTTTGGTGTCGGCATCATGGGTTTTACCGACCGTGCCGGCGATGGGGCATTGACAAACAACTACGCCGCTTTGTCATTAGCTTATCATAAAGGGCTTGATGAAAATGGCTATCACCAGATCGGTGCCGGTTTCCAGGGAACGTATGTCAATAAGAGATTGAATACACTTAACCTGAAATTCCAGGACCAGTTAACCCCCTTTGGATTTACGGGTGTAACGCAGGAGATCTTTACCAACCAGCAGGTCAACGTGAGTTATTTTGACCTGAATGCCGGCTTTATCTACAACGGTTCTACCAACGGGTACAATAATTTTTATCTCGGTGCTTCGATGTACCATATTAACCGCCCGAAAGAAAGTTTCCAGGGTGGCAACTTTGTGCTGAATCCCAGGACAACGATACAAGGCGGCGCCAAGATCCCTGCAGGCACATACAATTATTTACACGTTGCCGCTAACCACAGCATGCAGGCCAAAGCTCATAATACCATGATCGGTGCGGCTTATTCAATGAATGTAAATAATGATGAAGAAAATCCTACCAATGTCTATCTGGGTAGCTGGTACCGTTTGAAAGACGCCATTATTCCTTATGTCGGTCTTGAATTCGGTGAATGGCACCTCGGCGCTTCCTATGATGTCAATACCTCTTCCTTAAAACCCGCTTCCAACTCGAGAGGTGGAGTAGAGATATCGCTGATCTATATCCGTAAGTACACTGACCCTAATATGAAGAAGCTGAACTGTCCGAAGTTCTAAATTTTGCGTTTAATAAATATTTGAATGCCCTGTCTGATGCAGGGCATTTGTTATTTGATGCCTGCTTAAATTGAAAGCATGCCTTTAATGTTACATTTTGATAACATTAAAGAAATTCCACAAAGTGGTATTCTTAGAAAATAACGGAGAAAATATATTTGTCGAAGTTCTTCTAGTCTCTCAGATATTTTCATCGAATTATAACCATTAAACCTCTATTCACCATGAGAAAATTTGCCTCCTCAAGAAATTTCTTTCTTTTCGCAATCGCTGCTTTAACTACTCTGTTTCTTCTTCAGGCTTGCCGTAAGATGGACGCTGTAAGAGAAAAAAATGAGAACATAATTGTTTTGAAATTCTTTAACGACCACACCCCCACAGATTTGAAGGTGAAAGCAGCTATTGGTTATATCAAACGCAAACATGAAAAGTATCAGTTTGCAGAGAATGTGGTAGAGAAGATCGGCTTTCCGTATTGGGACAAGACACGGGTGTTTGAAAACGTCAGAACCGGCAAATCAAAACCAACAGGTAATAATAACAGAGAGACTACTATGAGCCAATCTCCGGGAAGTGATACGGCCGATGTATTGTATATCCCATTTGTCAGACCCGGAGAAAACAGGGTTAACACAATTTTGATGCTAAAGATGACCGGAACAGACACCGTTCATCAGTTTTTGTCTGACTGGCAATACAAACAATTTGGCTTTGGGGCAGAGCAGTCCGGCCAGTGGAATGCCGGGAACATCTTCCACATCTTTATGACAATGAACAATACCGTTTTCGGGCATACACAATTCATAGTAACCGACCAACGTCTGTTGAGTGATACTTCCAAAAACTTAGTTACCCTTGAGCCAGCAGAAGAGACATCAACGAATTCTGGCGATGGTCAAACCCAGGTGCAATCTTACTATTATGGTATTCAATTCTGCCATTCGGTAAAGGCTTGTGTATATGTCGGCAATACATCTTCAGGTCGTCTTCAAACGCTTAATTCACCTCCTTATGCAGGTGGGGTATGTGTGACCAGTCAGTCTTGCACAACAATATGGGTGCTTGTGTTTACTAATGATGACGCAGGTGGAGATCCAAACGGAAGTGGGCCGCCAAATACCGATCCTAATAATGGCGGCAACCCCAGTGGTGGATCAAATCCCGACCCTAACGATCCACCTGATGATTGGGAACCGGAAGAATGTAATACTGACCCACAGGCGCCTCAGGATCCCTTTTCCGAGCCTTGTGAACCTGGGTGGACGCCTACTGGTGGAGGAAATAATCCCCCTTCTTATACTCCATTAAATAATGCGAACTATGAAAAGGATGCGAACTTTCACAATATAAGCACATATGTTACATCATCCGGAAAAGCAATTACACTGCCTCCTGGCTCAAAAATCAAGACATATAAGAACATAGATCTTAATATTTTCCCCAACGGAGCTCTATATGCGTTTGTGTTACCATCGGGTGATACTTACGTTGCTGTTCAGCAACAGTATTTGGCGGCAAGTGCACTTGCCGTTCCTCCTCCCCATTATACCGGTTTTTATAAAGTAAACCCAGATAATACTGTTGACTTTAATAGCCCCTATCCCGAAACCGCATTTCAATACCCCCAACCTGTCAATGGTGCAATAAAAGCTGTTCGTATAAAAGAAATAAAGAAGAGCGATGGCACCTGCCATATGGTCAGGGAATTAGTAGACTATGCCCCGGGCAATTCTACTCCCGCAACTGCCAGCGAAAACGCAGATGTCAACTATGGAATTGAGTTTTTGGATGCGCAAATAACATCATCAACCCCTGCTGAAGAAACCCCGCTTCAGGAATGTTCTGGCGCCAGTCCTTCAACATATGTACCCTACACATTACAATCTCTGTATAATGAGCAGTCGCAATATTTAACGTTCTTTCTCAATAGCAGGATTCAAAGTTCCGTAAAAGTGTATCTGTATGATTGTAACACAAACGAGACGAAATATACAATTACAAAAAATGGAGCCTCTCCCGCATCAGGATCGATGACGGAATACGACAACAATAGTTTCAGCGAAGATATTGCTATAAAAGCCTGCCTTGAGAACGGACAATGGAAATATGATGTGAAGTACAACCCGGCAGGCCTGAGCAGCGGAAATGTTCATCCCAAAGTACAGCAGCACCTGAGCCAGGTGGTTGCGGAAATAAAAAGGCAGGCGGATGAGGAAGCAAGATTTTTAAAAAACCCCAAAAAAAGATACTCAAGCGAAACCATAAATGTAGCAGATGGGGAGCGGTTTTTTAAAGAAGGAATGAATCTTTTTGAATCGCTTGCAGCCATTTATGATGTAGGTAAGCATATCATCAGCGAAGGGCAAATGCCGGAATACATCTGGGATCAAGGGAGACGCAGTGGTACAACACTGGCAGATGTAAATACAAAATATTTCAAAAGCCCCTTCAACCTTCCGTCAGGAATTGCCGGCGGAGCTGATCAATTGATAGATGAAGTAACCGGGGTTGTGCAATTGGTAAAAATGGGATTGGAGGCTATTCGGCGTCCCCGGGCTACTTTCAACAATATCTATGAAAGTATTAGGACATTAAATGAAGAAAAGCTAAAACAAATCCTTAGCAGCATATCCGGCCTGGATAATTACCTGGCTGGCGGCGACAGGGCCATTTACCAGGGAGGGCGGCATAGTGTGCAGGCAGCTATGATATTTTTCAGCAGCATTAAAGCGCTGGCTGATGGCACCAAAGCTGTAAAAGAGGCTGGCGATGAAATAACCGACCTGCAAAAATTTCTGCCTGATGCTACACCGAACAGCCAGGTATCTGATGCATTGAAAAATGCCGCAGAGAATAATAAGCTATTAAAAAACATTGACAACGAAAAGTTACTGACTGAAAATGTTATCAATGGACAACGAAGAACTATTGCCATTGATAAAGATGGTGAAATATATGATGCTTCTGCAATAAACAACCTCGACGAAATTGGTGAAGATGTAATGAAAAAAGCAGATGCCGGGGACATTGCTGAAAGCGCTGAAGACATAGTGGTGCATAATGAGATGAAAACGCAGTCTCAGCGGTTCAAAGATGGAAAAGACTTTGAAAGAAACATTAATAACGATGCTTCACATCCTGGCAAAGTACAGGCTGCGAGCGGAATCGATTTGACAGGATTTAATAAAGCCGAACAGGTTCAAATTAATCTACCAAATGGAAAGTATATGGTCGCAGATAATGTATGGTGGAAAGAGGTTAATATAAATGGCCAACAAAAGTTCGAAATAGTGGTAAACGAAAGCAAACTTAGTGATGCGGCACCTTTTAGCATAAACCAAGTTGAATTCAAGAATCAAATTCTAAGTGGTACTACTAATTTTACGTTGAGAAATACGAAATTTAACCCTGATTTCCCTCAAAATGCGCAATTAGTAGTAAAAAGTTATGTAAATACAGTTAGTAATGGCACCACAGGAACAAGCAATTACAATGTAATAAAAATATTCTGACAGATGAACAAAACCGATGCTAAGAAATTAATGATGAAATATCTATTGCCACAAATTGAAAAAATTGGCTATAAAGAACGTGGAAAGGGGGCTGAATTCGAAATCGTTAGAAAAATCGCAAGCGGAGAAGATATTATTAGCGGCGGATTCACAGACTATAACCCCATTCAGAAAATTATTTATGGGTGTAACAAGAGGCACGAGGCGATAATCGCCATTTTGAAATCACTCGAAGAGAAAGGTGTTATATTATCTCCACCAATTTCACGTCACACAATTACAATAGGATTCAGGTATGAGACATTAAACGGCCTAAATTTCGTAGGGTATCTTCCGGAAATGGAAACTGAAGTAGACGTAAAAAAATGCGTTGATAAGATGCTTGATTTTTTGCACAATATCGCATTCCCGCTATTAGACAAATTTAATGACTTACGTGAAATAGATATGCTCATTAATGGCGAACAACCGTGGACTACGGATTATCGGATGCCTTATGCATTGGGTGGAAACTTTTATGAGAAAAGACTGATCATTGCCAAGCTTTCCGGCAATCCAAACTTTCAATCTTTGATTGATTTTTGCTATGATTCGCTTGAGCAACTGTCGGCAAAGAGCGGCCATCCATTTACGTATAACCGTAATGACATGACTAAGCCTCTTCCCGCATTAATTAAGCTTTTACAAGGCGTAAAATCTTTATATTAATACGCCCTCTTGCCAAGCAACAAATAGATATTGCCGCTTAACAACCTCAAGCGGCAATATTTTACAAAAGAGACCCTTATATCAAGCCATCAGTGACAAAAACAAACACCTAATAAATGAACAAGGCAATATTTCTATTCATTTGCATTTTTTTCTTTGTATCTCATTCCCGAGCTTATGCCCAATCCATTACCGGCACCTGGAAAGGCAAAAGTTATGTACCGGGTGAGAGAGATGACACCACAACCGTTTACCTGGAAATACAAAACGGCGACACGGCAGGTCAGTTTACCGGCACGAGTACCGCTATCAACGAAAATGGTGAATGGTATTACTTTTATACCAAAGCAACATTTAAAGGCGCTTATGACTCAAAAGATAAAAAATACCTGTTTACAGAAATAAAAATAATTGACGGAACAGGTCTTACTATCCCCGATAAATACTCAATTGGGTTTGTTGCCGGTAAAAATGAGCGTCTTGCAGGCACCATTAATTGTATTGATGAAAAAAAGGATCTGATGGCGGCATGTGCTACACAAAGACGGGTGGTTTTTTCAAGATCCCATGAAACGATTCCGGAAAGGAAAAATAAAACAAGAACTAGTACCCGTACAGATACGGTCTGGACAAATCCACCCCGCATGAAAGACACCCTTTGGGTAAGGAATGCCCAGAAAACCAGGTGGGAATATGAAAAATCCATTATCATCAGCGGAACCGCCGGCGACAGGGATTTGCAATGGAGTGATTTTACGCCGTTACAGGCGTCATCCTCTCCTTTTGCCGCAGAAACATTCTGGACAGTAAAAAATGATTTTGATATTCTCTGGATGAAGAATGATACCATTGGCCTCTCTCCCCGCCCGCTTTTATACTGGGATGAAAGATCATGGTCGTTGACCGGTAAACAAACAAACGAACTGCTCCGCCACGAAGAACTCCATTTCATCATTGGTAAACTGTGCCTGTTACAACTATACAAGGTCATAAAAAGCACCCCTTTTAATAGAAATAATGTTTCAGAAAAGCTTTCCCGGCTATCGGCCGAGGTTACGACTGAATTCAGGCAGATGGGCAGCGATTACGATCTGCAAACGGATCATGGAAGAAATAAAAAAGAGCAAAAGATATGGGATGATCGTATCATGTCTCTTTTACAGGAAGCCCGGCAATCCTTTATTGAATAATTGTCTATTTTACGACCTTATTGAACGATAAGGTTTGAAAAGACTATTCACCAATCTCACTTTCTGGGTATTGCTGGCCATTACGGCAGGGGTACTGGTCGGGCATTTTGTTCCTTCCTTTGCCAAATACCCGGTGCTGGATGAAACGGTCAGAACAAGATTACTCGGCCAGGAGATCAAGTTCGGTACTTCTCTCAGCGAATTTCTCGGCGATTGTTTTATCAGTCTTGTGAAATTATTCATCAATCCCATTATTTTCCTCACCATCACGCTGGGTATTATCAGCATGGGCGATCTGAAAAAAGTAGGCCGTGTAGGTGGCAAAGCGCTGATCTATTTTGAAGTGGTGACCACCTTTGCCCTGCTGGCAGGCATAGTGGTGGCGCTGATCATTCAGCCGGGCACAGGGGTAGATGCTTCTGCAGTAAAGGGAAGCGATGTATCCAAATATGTCAAAGGCAGCCAGTCATTCGATCTCTGGCATTTCTTCAGGGACAATTCCACGTTGCAGGTATTGGTTATAGCGATCGTACTTGGAATAGCCCTCAACTTTTACCGGCAAAAAGAAGATGTGGTTGCCGTGCTGAAACCGTTGTCGAAATATATTTTCATCGGTTTGCACAAAGTGATGCTGCTGGCACCTATTGGTGCATTTGGCGGCATGGCCTTTACCATCAGTAAATATGGGATCGAAACTTTGTATCCTCTGGCCAAATTGATGGGAACGGTGTATGCCACCATGGCCGTCTTTATTTTCGGGGTACTGTATCTTATCTTGCGCATGTACAAGGTCAGTTTATGGCGTTTCCTGAAATACATCCGGGAAGAACTGCTGATTGTCTTAGGAACATCTTCTTCAGAGCCGGCTCTGCCTTCGCTGATGGAAAAACTGGAACGGATGGGCTGTTCCAAACCTGTTGTCGGTTTGGTGGTCCCTGCTGGTTATTCATTCAATTTGGATGGCACGACTATTTACTTATCTATGTGCATGATCTTCCTGGCACAGGTATTTAATGTTCATCTTAGCTGGGAACAGATATTGTCTATTATCGGGATACTGATGCTAACCTCCAAAGGAGCAGCCGGGGTAACGGGAAGCGGATTTGTAGTACTGGCCTCGACACTTACCACCATCAAAGTAGTACCGGTAGAAGGTCTCGCTTTATTATTAGGCGTTGATCGTTTTATGTCCGAAGCAAGGGCCATTACCAACTTTATCGGTAATGGTGTGGCTACTGTCTGGCTCGCCAATAATGAAAAAGAGTTCGACAGGGAAAAGATGGAAATGGCCTTTGCCAATGTAGCAGCTACAGAAAATATCATTACCGACAATATCCGGGATGCCAACCTTGAAGAAAAAGGATAATCTATTTTGGCTTGCCGCTTACATACGGGTTTCCCTTAATATAGAAACGGTAAGGCAATAATGCATCTTTTCCTGCATAATCCACACCTATTCGTGGTGATGCAGCGATCTCACTTCGCTTATACCTGAACCCGTCATCCATGATCAGCAGGTGTTCGCCGTCATTCAGTGAAAGACCGCTGTGATGGGTATAGATCCCTAATGCCTTTGACAGGTTACCCGGGCCGCGGGTCAATGTATGATCCCATTTCTTTTTGGCGGTTCGTTTCAGCATGGTCTCCACTCCTTCCACAGGTTCGCCGGCACGTATCAATATGGCATGAGGTATTTCTTCAGCATTTGTCACCACATTAAATAAATGATGAATACCATAACAGAGATACACATATGCTACTCCCCCATGTGCATACATTATTTCATTCCGGTTCGTACGCCTTGACCCGTAGGCATGTGATGCTTTATCTGTGATGCCGGCATAGGCCTCTGTCTCCACTATCCTTGCACTAGTGACAACATTGTCCCATTTGGTAACGATCACTTTACCGAGCAGCTCTCTGGCTACCTGTAAAACGTTCTTCCTCTTATAAAATGAAAGGGATAATTTTTCCATTTAGCTTCTTGTTTCATCCCTCACTTCGTTCCGGATGATATAAACTTGCTTCTTGTGCTTTGTTCCTTGTACCTTGATTCTTGTGCTTTCCCTCTTGTTTCTTGTGCCTTAATAATTATATTTACCCACTCAAAATTAGGCCTTGCTCAAAGAAATAGTAATAGCCTTCCAATCCTGGTCAGAAGCCAACCGTTTTATCAAAGAGCATAAACTCTGGAAATGGATCGTCGTACCCGGTATTATCTATACCCTTCTTTTTATCGCAGGTATGTATTTCTTCTGGTCTTCGGCTGATGATGTTATTTCCTGGATAAGCGAACAGATGCGGATCGAGAACTGGCTGCAGAAAAAGAGAAGCGAATGGCTGAGTTTCTTTTTTGTAATGATGGGCATGATGCTACGGTTGGTACTGGTGCTTTTTTATTTTTCGGTCTTTAAATACCTTATCCTGATCATCGGTTCGCCTGTATTTGCCTACCTGAGCGAAAAAACAGAAGCGATCATTGACAACAGGGCGTATTCATTTAACTGGAAAGAATTAAGAAAAGATGCTGCACGGAGTATCCGGATGGCCATTCGCAATTGCGGCGGTCAGACATTATATCTTTTCGGGCTGGTACTAATGTCACTCCTGCCATTGGTGGGCTGGATCACTCCGATCATCGCCCTGCTGATGGAATGTTATTATTTCGGCTTTTCTATGCTTGATTACAGTTTTGCCCGGAGCGGTTTTACCCGCCAGCAAAGTTTTCAGTTCATTGGCCGTCATAAAGGATTGGCTATCGGTAATGGCATACTATTCTTTCTGATGCATGTGGCTATCATCTTAGCACCCGCTTACGCAATCGTAGCCGCCACATTAAGTGTTCATAAAGTAAAAAACAGCTAATGGAGCCAACAGGAACAGTGTACCTGATCCCTTCGCTGCTGGATGAGAGCGGTGTAGAAGCTATTCCTTCTTATGTGATCGATGCCGTAAAAAAGTGTTCTGTTTTTTTTGTAGAAAATGAACGGACAGCCCGCCGCTACCTGAAAAGAATATGGAAGGAAATAGTCATTGATGACTATGAATGGTTCGTAATGTCAGACACCTCAGAGGTATCTGAAACATTCAGACTGAAATTAAAAGGGGGAAAGACCATCGGCATTATCAGCGAAGCAGGATGTCCCGGCGTAGCTGACCCGGGCCAATTGCTGGTGGCCATTGCCCAGGAAATGAATGCAGTCGTAAAACCGTTGGTAGGCCCCAACTCCATACTACTGGCGCTGATGGCAAGCGGCATGAATGGTCAGCAGTTCCGGTTTGCCGGATATTTGCCCATTGATAACCACCAAAAGGTAAAGACAATAAAAGAGCTGGAAGCAGAATCACATAAGAAGAACTGCACCCAGATATTCATTGAAACTCCTTACAGGAATAATCAATTGATCGAAACCCTGACCGCCCATTGCAAGCCATCAACGAAGCTCTGTATTGCTGTTGATCTTACTGGTACTGCCGAATGGACCAGAACAAAAAGTATTGCTGAATGGAAGAAAGAAAAAGTGGATATACATAAACGACCGGCTATATTCTTATTACTGGCCGGTCATTGATCCTGCTGACGGATAGGGATAACGCCTGTAACAATGTATTTACTGTCTCCCCGCCAGGGCAAAGTAGCCCTGTACTGAACATAAGTAACCTGCACACATTCATCCTGCAGGTTCTTCATCACGTTGGCAAGACTATCGTTGGTAACAGAAAAATAAAATTTCTCAGGGTTCATGGTTTGTCTGCAACTCAGCCACATTTCCCCTTCATCGGTTTTAAAGATATTTCCCTTGTGTGTTATCTTGATCAGCGTTCCCTTACGTTCACCATCACTGTATTTATTGAAGAAGAACCAGTAAATGGCAAAAGCGCTGATCAATACGGCTATGATCACTATATTCCGGAAGAACCGGCTGACTCTCTTTTTAAAACCGTCTTTCTTTTCACTAACTCCCGTTTGTTTCAGCTCATTCATGGCCAGTAATTTGTAACAAAAAATTTATAAGGCAAACCAATTATTATTATACATTTGTACCCAATTTACAATTTGTTTGTAAACATGAACAATATTCTGACACATACAAAGCAGTTTGCCTTCCATGCACCCAATACCAGCGGTGTATATGCAGTAGGTTTTGATGTGTTCACGTTTTCCCGCCCACGACGTACTCCTGAATGCTGACAGGACGAACCCCTGACCATGGTCCCTGTCAGTGAAGTATCCCCAAAAAGGCAATCAAGGAGTGGTCTTCCAATATTCAATCAAATATTTTCGACAAAGTGGACAATCAACAGATCATCGTCAGGGTAGCTACACCGGATGATAAGGTTTACTCAAAAACGATCACCGATGAAATGGAATCTTCGGCAGCTGCCCGTGGTACAGGTATTGCCAAACGTTCTCCTGAGTATATAGAACAAAAGATAGATGAAGGCAAAGCGGTAATAGCCCTTACGACCGGTGGCAAATGGGTAGGTTTTTGCTATATCGAAACCTGGAGTCATGGCGAGTATGTGGCCAATTCAGGACTGATCGTAGCGCCTGAATTCAGGAAAAGCGGGGTAGCCAAACTGATCAAGCAAAAAATATTTAATCTTTCACGGCAGAAATATCCTGAAGCTAAAATATTCGGCCTGACCACTGGTCTGGCAGTCATGAAGATCAACTCCGATCTGGGTTATGAACCGGTCACCTATTCTGAGCTTACGCAGGATGAAGCTTTCTGGGCAGGTTGTAAGAGTTGTGTAAATTATGACATACTGATGAGCAAGGACCGGAAGAATTGTATGTGTACCGCCATGCTCTACGATCCAAAAGACCATTACGAGCCGGAAGAAACCAAAGAATTCTTCAAAGAAAATGTAAAAGGGTTTGAACGATTGCTCCGGTTCAAACAATGGAAACTGCTGCGCCCTTTTATGAAAAAAGATAAGGACGGTAACAGCACTGGCAGGCTCAAATCACTATTCCATTTATTCCATCTCTAAATAAGGCAAGAAACAAGATGTCAAAAAAGGTTGTTTTAGGGTTCAGCGGCGGATTAGACACTTCTTACTGTGTAAAATATCTGAGCGAAGACAAAGGCTATGAAGTACATAGCATCATTGTGAATACGGGCGGTTTTACCGAAGAAGAATTAAAGCAAATAGATGCCCATGCACATAAACTGGGTGTGAAGTCGCACAAGACGGTCAATGCCGTTAAAAGTTATTACGACAGCATCATCAAATTCCTCATATACGGAAACGTGTTAAAAAATAACACCTATCCGCTGAGTGTAAGTGCTGAAAGATTGAGCCAGGCCCTGCATATCGCCGATCATGTACAGGAACTTGACGCTGTAGCAGTGGCACATGGTAGTACCGGCGCCGGCAACGACCAGGTCAGATTTGATATGGTATTTAATATCATGATCCCCGGCGTAGAGATCATCACTCCTATCCGCGACCTGAAGCTAAGCCGTGAACAGGAAATAGAATACCTGAAGAACAAAGGCGTCCTGATGAATTTTGAAAAAGCCGCCTATTCTATTAACAAAGGACTATGGGGTACCAGTGTAGGAGGAAGAGAGACGCTTTCATCTAAAGGCATGTTACCGGAATCGGCATGGCCTACACAGGTGACCAAACAGGATACCGAAGAAGTAAAACTGCATTTTGAAAAAGGCGAGTTGAAAAAGGTGAATGATAAATTTTTCGCTCACCCGTCTGAGGCGATACAATATTTGCAAACCATTGCCGGCCCTTATGGTATCGGCCGTGATATACATGTTGGCGACACGATCATTGGCATTAAAGGACGTGTAGGATTTGAAGCCGCCGCACCGATGGTCATCTTAAAAGCGCATCATGCGCTGGAAAAACATGTGCTGACCAAATGGCAACTGACCTGGAAAGACCAGCTGGCCCAGTTCTATGGCAACTGGTTGCATGAAGGGCAGATACTGGACCCCGTAATGAGAGATATCGAAGCATTCCTGGAAACCACGCAGAGAAATGTAACGGGCGATGTATTTGTACAGTTATACCCTTATCGTTTCCAGGTCATAGGTATTGAATCGAAATACGACCTGATGAGCAGCAAGTTTGGCAAATACGGTGAGATGAATAATGGCTGGAGCGGCGAAGATGTAAGAGGGTTCAGCAAGATATTCGGCAACCAGACCATGATCTATCACCAGGTAAAAGAAGAAGCGGATGGCAAACATTAAAGCAGGTATAATCGGCGGAGCAGGATATACCGGTGGCGAACTGATACGTTTACTCATTCGCCACCCGCATGTAAATGTTTCCTTTATTCATAGCCGCAGTAATGCCGGCAAACCTGTTTATAGTGTCCACCAGGATCTGTTTGGAGATACAGACCTGGAATTTTCCGGTATCCTGTCAAATGATATTGATGTATTGTTTCTCTGTCTGGGCCACGGGGAATCGAAAAAATTCCTTTCCGAAAATAAAATCGCTGATAAAATTAGCATCATTGATCTGGCGAATGATTTCCGCTTAAGCAAACAATCTAAAATTGGCAACAGAGAATTCGTTTATGGGTTGCCTGAACTGAACAGGGACAATATCAAAAAAGCAAACAATATCGCTAATCCGGGATGTTTTGCTACCACCATACAATTAGGATTATTACCACTGGCAAAAGCTGGTTTATTGAATGAAATTTACACAACAGGGATCACGGGCTCAACAGGTGCAGGACAAAGTTTAACGCAAACCTCTCATTTTAGCTGGAGGGCCAATAACATTCAAGCCTATAAAACACTAACACACCAGCATCTTGGTGAGATCGGCGAATCATTACTTCAATTACAATCCGGCAGTACCATTGACCTGAGCTTCGTGCCGTGGCGGGGAGATTTTACAAGAGGTATTTTCGTCAGCTCCACGATCAATTGCGACCTGAGCCTCGAAGAACTCAATAAACTATTTACTGATTTTTATAAAGGACATCCCTTTACGCATGTCAGCAAAGAACCAATATTCCTGAAGCAGGTGGTGAATACCAATAAAGCCGTGATACACCTGGAAAAAGCAGGAAGCAAGTTAGTGGTACATTCAGCTATTGACAATTTACTAAAAGGGGCCAGCGGACAAGCTATTCAGAATATGAACATCATGTCCGGCCTTGATGAAAAAGCAGGTCTTCAGCTTAAACCATCGGGCTTCTGATGCATGAAGAAAAACCCTTTAAACCAGTTGCTGCAGAGAAAAGTCTGCTGCCGGATAACACAGTTCTTTTTACAAACATTGAAATTTTAATAAATGAAGCTATTTGACGTTTATCCGATTAATGACATCACTATTGTCAAAGCCAAAGGCTCTTATGTATGGGATGACAGGGGCGAACAGTACCTTGACCTCTACGGAGGCCATGCAGTGATCAGTATTGGCCATACGCATCCTCACTGGGTAAAACGAATTGAAGATCAGCTGGAGAAGATCGCATTTTATTCCAACTCTGTAAGAATACCACTGCAACAGCAGATGTCTGATAAATTAGGAAAGGTATCCGGTAAAAATGATTACCAGCTCTTCCTTTGCAATTCAGGGGCAGAAGCAAATGAGAATGCCCTGAAACTGGCTTCTTTTCACAATGGAAGGAAGAAAGTCGTGGCATTCAGCAGATCATTTCATGGCAGAACCTCCCTGGCAGTTTCTGCAACGGATAATAAGAATTATATCGCCCCTGTCAACGAAACAGATAATGTCGTCTTTCTTCCTTTTAACGATGAAGAAGCGCTGGAAGGGTATTTCAGAGAAAATGGTGAGAAAATATCATCGGTTATCATAGAAGGTATCCAGGGTGTAGGCGGGATCAATGTTGCAGATGATTCTTTTTTAAGAAAGATACGCTCCCTTTGTGATGAGTATGGCGCTTTATACATAGCTGACAGTGTACAATGCGGTTATGGCAGAAGTGGCAAATTCTTCAGCCATGATTTTGCCGGGGTGAATGCTGACATCTATACAATGGCCAAAGGTATGGGAAATGGTTTCCCGGTTGCAGGTATTATTATTGCCCCGCATATAAAGCCAAAACATTTTGCCCTTGGCACTACATTTGGCGGCAATCACCTGGCTTGTTCGGCTGCGCTGGCTGTACTCGAAATTATTGAAGAAGAAAAACTGATGGGCAATGCCGTCATGGTGGGCAAATACCTGAAAGATCAGTTGGAAGACATCCCGGAATTAAAGAATGTACGCGGCAGGGGCCTGATGATCGGCTTTGATGTACCCGAAGAATTGAAAGACCTGAAAAAGAATTTGCTTTGGAACCAGAAAATTTTTACAGGGGAAGCAAAGCCAAATGTGATACGTTTATTGCCCTCACTTGCGCTAAAGAAAAGGGATGCAGAACAGTTTATAGAATCCCTGAAGGAAGAAATTGAAAAAATACTGACTGGAGAAAAAGTCCATGGCTAAAGCTGTGTAGATAAAAATTCATTGGACTTTAATCCCGAAAGCATATAAAAAGATAAAAGATTAATAATGGCGCTTGTTTCCTGATAAACTAAAACAATCTGTAAAGTTGAAACAGTTCATTTCCGTTGATGATGTAACCAATATTGATGCCCTGGTTCAAAAAGCACTTACGTACAAGGCTGACCGTTTTAAGGACAGGACCTTGGGGGCCAACAAACGTATCGGTTGCCTGTTCCTGAACCCCAGTATGCGTACCCGGTTAAGCACACAGGTGGCTGCGCAAAATCTTGGTATGGAATGTATCATTTTTAATGTGGGCAGCGAAGGCTGGGCTTTAGAGTTTGAAGAAGAGGCGATCATGAGCGGAAATACGGTAGAACATGTAAAAGATGCAGCCCCGATCCTGGGAAAATATTTTGATATTCTCGCTATCCGGACTTTCCCTTCATTAAAGAACAAAGAAGATGATTACAGTGAATTGTACATAAAACAATTCATCAAATATGCGGGTATACCGGTGGTAAGCCTGGAAAGTGCAACCCTTCATCCGCTGCAGTCCCTTACTGACATCATCACCATAACCGAAAACTATAAACCGCAAACAACAGGCCGCAAACCCAAAATCGTTTTGACCTGGGCCCCGCATATCAAACCCCTTCCCCAATGTGTGGCGAATAGTTTTGCACAATGGATCAATGCATGGGGCAAAGCTGATTTTGTGATCACCCACCCGGAGGATTATGAATTAAGTGAACAATTCACCAAAGGCGCCATCGTCACACTTGACCAGGACGAAGCATTGAAAGATGCAGATTTTGTATATGTGAAGAACTGGAGTACATATAATGATTACGGCAGGGTTTATTGCAATGATCCTGAATGGATGCTCACCAATGAAAAGCTGAAACTGACCAATAATGCCAAAGTGATGCACTGCCTGCCGGTAAGAAGAAATGTAGAATTAAGTGATGAAATACTGGACGGCCCCAACAGCCTTGTGACACAGGAAGCAGCTAATCGGGTTTGGGCAGCACAGGCTGTTTTATCGGAAATACTCAAGTCCGCATTATAAATGGAGAAACTTTTTGTCATAAAGATCGGCGGTAATATCATTGATGATGAAACAAAGCTTTCGTCATTTCTCGCCAGCTTTTCCAATATTAACGGCAAAAAGATCCTGGTACATGGCGGAGGCAAACTGGCTACAAGGCTGGCTGAAAAATTAGGTGTAGAACAGCAATTGGTAGAAGGCAGGAGGATAACAGATGCGGAAACATTAAAGATCGTTACGATGGTATATGCCGGATATATCAATAAGAATATCGTGGCTACTTTACAAGCGCATCATTGCAATGCCATCGGGCTTTGCGGCGCAGACGGTGATGTGATATTGGCGCATAAAAGGCAACATCCTGTATTGGATTATGGCTTTGTAGGTGATGTGGATGCCATCAATACTGTTTTACTCAAAAACCTGCTGAACCAGAATATAGCGGTAGTATTTGCACCGATCACACACGACCAGCAGGGGCAGTTGTTAAATACCAATGCAGACACCATAGCACAGGAAGTAGCCAAAGGGCTGAGCCGTGATTACGAAGTAAGCCTTATTTATTCTTTTGAAAAAAACGGCGTGTTACTGGATGCCAATGATGACAATACGGTAATTGGCAAGATCAACCTGTCCTATTATCAGCAACTGAAAGCGAAACAAAAAATATTTGCCGGTATGATCCCAAAACTGGACAATGCCTTTGCGGCATTGAACAATGGTGTAAAAAAAGTGATCATCGGCAAGGCAGAGAACCTGGAACAGCTTGTACAGGGGAGTTCCGGAACAACCATAGAAAATGAATAGTGAAAAAATACATCAACTGCATGAGGATGCTGTCGGCCTGCTGAAAGAGCTGATCGCTACACCTTCATTCAGCAAAGAAGAAGATGAAACGGCGGGTATCCTTTGCCGGTTTATCGGTACAAGGAACATTGCACACGCAAGAGTAGGCAATAATGTATATGCACTGAATAAATACTATGATACTAACAAACCAAGTATCCTATTAAACTCTCATCACGATACGGTAAAGCCTAACAAAGGTTACACGTTCGACCCCTTTAGTCCATTTGAAAAAGACGGGAAGATATTCGGGCTGGGAAGCAATGATGCAGGCGGCTGCCTGGTGTCATTACTGGCTGTCTTCCTTTATTTCTATGAAAGACAGAATGTGAAGTATAATGTGATCTTTGCTGCCAGCGCCGAAGAAGAGATCAGCGGCGTGAATGGTATTGAGCTGGTATTACCTTATCTTGGCAAAATTGATTGCGGTATTGTAGGCGAACCTACCAAACTGGAAATGGCCGTTGCAGAAAGAGGGCTGATGGTGATCGATTGTACTGCCGAAGGCCGTGCAGGTCATGCAGCCAGGAATGAAGGGGAGAATGCCTTATATAAAGCCGTAGATGACATCAGCTGGATACGTGGATATAAATTTGAAAAAGTAAGCCCCCTTCTTGGTGAATCCAGGTTGACAGTAACTATCATTGGTACAGAAAACCAGCAGCATAACGTTGTTCCTTCGCAATGTAAGTTTGTGATCGATGTAAGGGTAAATGAACTCTATACCTTTGAAGAGATACTGGATGCCCTGCAAAAGAATCTTAAAAGTAAGTTCAAGCCCCGCACCACCCGGATGAAATCAACTTCCATAGCGATGGATCATCCATTGGTAAAAGCGGGCATCGCATTGGGCAGAGGATATTATGGTTCGCCTACCACTTCCGATAAAGCCCTGATGCCATTTCCCACATTGAAAATGGGGCCGGGAGATAGTGCCCGCAGTCACACGGCTGATGAATACATTTACATTGATGAAATAAAAGAAGGGATCGAAACGTATATAAAACTGGTAAATCAGTTATTATGAAATTGTGGCAAAAAGATAAGGTATCATTAAAAGAAGTGGAAGCCTTCACTGTCGGTAAAGACAGGGAAATGGATATGTACCTGGCCGCTTTTGATGTACTCGGTTCCCTGGCCCATATCCAGATGCTGCAATCAATAGGATTGATCACAAAGAATGAATTACCCCGCTTACAGGCAGAACTGAAGGGTATATATGTACAGATAGAGGAAGGTAAGTTCATCCTGCAGGATGATGTGGAAGATATTCATTCACAAATCGAATTGTTGCTGACCCAAAAGCTGGGGGATATCGGCAAAAAGATCCACTCTGCCCGCAGCCGCAACGACCAGGTGCTGGTAGATATAAAACTTTTTTTAAGAAATGAAATAGAAGAACTGGTAAAGACAATCCAGCCATTTTTCGAACTGCTGCAATCGCAAAGTGAGAAATACCAGGAGCATCTGTTGCCCGGATATACACATTTGCAATTAGCCATGCCATCTTCATTTGGTCTATGGTTTGGCGCTTATGCAGAAAGTCTAGTAGATGATATCATTACATTAAGAGCAGCTTATGACGTTGTTAATAAAAACCCGTTAGGCTCTGCTGCCGGTTATGGTTCTTCTTTCCCGATCAACCGGGCCCTGACAACAAAGTTGCTTGGTTTTGATGATCTGAACTATAATGTAGTGTATGCCCAGATGGGAAGGGGTAAAGCAGAACGGATCACCGCAATGGCGTTGGCGAATATTGCTGATACACTAAGCAAACTTTCGATGGATGCCTGCCTTTTCCTAAACCAGAATTTTTCCTTTATCAGTTTTCCGGCAGAACTGACGACCGGCAGCAGCATCATGCCGCATAAAAAGAACCCCGATGTATTTGAACTGATCCGTTCTCACTGTAACCGCATCAAAGCATTGCCAAATGAGATCATGATGATGACCACCAATCTTCCCTCGGGCTATCATCGCGACCTGCAATTACTGAAAGAACATTTGTTCCCCTCATTCAGGGTACTAAAAGATTGCATTGGAATGGCTGAACTGATGTTATCGAATGTTGAGATCAAAAAAAATATACTGGCTGATGAAAAATACAGGTACCTGTTCAGCGTAGAAGAAGTAAATAAGCTGGTATTACAGGGTATGCCTTTCCGGGATGCCTATAAAAAAGTGGGGATGGATATTGAAGCAGGAAAATTTTCTTATGATACAGATATTCATCATACACATGAGGGCAGTATCGGGAATCTTTGCAATGATGAGATAAAACAACAAATGCAGAAAGTACTCGACAGCTTTTCTTTTAAATCAGTGGAAAAAGCACTGACAGGTTTACTTGCCCAGTAAACGCCGGTGATAATTGATCTGTCCAAGGTGGTATCCTAAATGTACAGAAAGGTGTACCAGGAAATAACCTGTCGAAGTCTTTTCGGTAAATACCAGTAAAGGGTATTCTTTTTCCAGGTCTCCTTCTTTTAGCCTATCCAATGAATGGTCAACAACATTTATTGTAGCCTCAATCTTTTTGATCAGCTCCTGCTGCGGGATATTCTTCAGTGAAAACTCAAGATCCCTGTTCCGGATATACCCTGTTTTTCCTATCTCAGACCCAATATAAGTATTCAGGTTTCCTATAAGGTGCAGACATAGGTTCCCGGCTGAATTAGCAATATCTTTTTCGACGATCCACAGTTTACTTTCATCCGAATACAGGCTTATTTCCTGTTTCAGTTTTTCGAGGTCCCTTCGAAATAACTTCTTTAATGTCTGTATCAGCATACCAGATTTTATAGTCCGTATTTATCAATCAAATAGATCAGTGCCGCCATATTCACCGCACCAAGTTCCAGTTCCCTTTTATTCACGGCTTCAAATACATCGCTCCTGGCATGATGAACATCAAAATAACGCTGTGAGTCGGGATTCAGGCTGCCGGTAGGTGTGCTCAATGCCCGGTTCAACGGGCCTATATCTGCGCCACCGCCACCTTTGGTAAATTCAGAACAACCATACGGGGCTATCAGTTCTTTCCACATCAGTATTTTTTTAAACTGCTCTTCCGATACGGTAAAACCTAAACTTCTTGGAGTAAAACCACCCGCATCGCTTTCAATAGCGAAAATATGTTTCTCGTTTTTTGCTTTCGCTTCATCGGCATATTTGTTGCCGCCACGCAAACCGTTTTCTTCATTAGCAAATAAAACAAAACGGATCGTTCTTTTAGGTTTATATCCGACAGCTTTTAAAGCCCGCATTACCTCAATGGTCTGGACACAGCCAGCCCCGTCATCATGTGCCCCCTCACAATTATCCCAGCTATCAAGGTGCCCGCCAATGGTAATGATCTCATCCGGAAATTCCGTTCCTTTTAATTCACCAATCACATTATGCCCGATCGTATCCGGCAAAAACTTACCGTTCGTTTTCATCTGAATAGTTCCTTTTCCCTTTGCCAGTGTTTCACTCAGCCAATCGGCATCTCTCAACCCGATCGCAACAGCCGGTATTTTGGGATACAATGAATCATACCGCATAGCACCG
Organism: Chitinophagaceae bacterium; assembly: GCA_016787135.1. Lineage (GTDB taxonomy): Bacteria > Bacteroidota > Bacteroidia > Chitinophagales > Chitinophagaceae > VBAT01. The sequence continues at coordinate 20,483 of JAEUVK010000123.1, forward strand.
GTATGCGGGTTATTGTCCGCACTATGGCTCATACTTCTCACCATGGCGGCCACAGCGCCGTATTTTGCCGCCATAGAAGCGCCTTGCCCGCGGTATTTATTAGCATCTCCGTATGCCTGGAATGTGCGGACAAATGTCGGATTGAATTTATAATTGTAGAAAACGACCTTGCCTTTTACCAGGTCTTTTTTGGCTTCCAGGTCGTCGAATGATCTTACTTCTATCACTTCCCCGGAAACCCCTTTCGGGCCTGAGCCCATTGAATTACCAAGAGCAATAACGTCCAGTTTCTTCATAGTACTTCCTTTGAAAGAGGCTTCATCTTTCCCTCCTCTTACCCAGTGCGGCACTATACATTCCTGCAGCCATGCTTTGTCAGCCCCACTTTCCTGCATGATCTGATATCCCCATTTCTCTGCTTTGACCATCCCCTGAGAACCCGCTAACCGGCCCCCGATCTTTTTGGTCAGGTGACGAAGATTGTCATATGCTTTACTGTTTATCAGAATTTCATCAGCGATTTTGCGTATCATCAATGAGTCTTCTATCTGCGAAAATGACGCCAATGAAACCATGCTGCAAATAACCAGGAGAGAAACTGTCCTCATGTGTATGAATTTTGCTAAAGATAAAGGATAGCCAGAAAAGCAAAACAAAGATTTAAGACAAACGGTAAACCTTCGTCACTCAAAACTGTTACCTTAGGGTGCTCATTTGAGCCATATACTATTATGCGTATAGGAATTGTTTGCTATCCCACATTTGGCGGAAGCGGAGTTCTGGCTACTGAACTGGGGAAAGCACTGGCCCGTGAGGGCCATATGGTGCATTTTATCACTTACCAGCAGCCCGTAAGACTGAGTGAGTTCATACCGAATATTTATTATCACGAGGTACAGGTGCCTACCTACCCTTTATTTGACTATCCTCCTTATGAAACGGCGTTGGCCAGTACAATGGTGGATGTGATCAGGAACAACAACCTGGATCTTTTGCATGTACACTATGCTATCCCGCATGCTTCTGCTGCTTATATGGCGAAGAAAATACTAGAGAAAGAAGGCATGCATATTCCTGTCATCACCACTTTACATGGTACGGATATAACGCTGGTGGGCAGGGATAAGACCTATGCGCCGGTTGTAGCCTTTTCGATCAATCAGAGCGATGCGATCACGGCAGTATCGAATAACCTGCGGGATGAAACATATAAGACATTCAATATTGAAAAAGAGATCGAGGTCATTTACAACTTTGTAGATGTGCAACGTTTCAGCCGTAAACCCATCGATGCATTCAGAAAAGTAATAGCCCCGAATGGTGAACGGATATTATTACATGCTTCTAACTTCAGGAAGATAAAACGGGTACAGGATATCGTAAAAATATTCTATGAGGTGCAGAAGAAGATCCCTGCAAAGCTGTTGTTCGTCGGCGATGGTCCTGAACGACAGGCAGCAGAAGAACTGGCCCGGTCGCTTGGTGTATGTGATGATATGCGTTTTGTAGGCAAACAGGAGCAGATGGAAGATATTCTTGCTATAGCCGACCTTTTCCTGCTGACATCAGAATATGAGAGTTTTGGGCTGGCAGCATTGGAAGCTATGGCGGCTGGCGTTCCTGTTATTTCCACCAATGCTGGCGGCCTGAAGGAAATAAACATCAATGGTGAGACCGGTTATATGGCAGATGTCGGGGATATTCTTACTATGAGCCGCAAAGCAATGGACATCTTGCAGGATGATGAAACATTAAAAGGTTTCAAAAAGAGAGCTGCTGATCACGCAAAGAAATTTGACATCGCTAATATTGTTCCGCTGTATGAAGAGTTGTATGAACGTTTTTTAGTAATGGAAAAGCCCCTTTAAGGGGCTTTTTATTTGAATTTGATAATAGATAGTCAATCTACCGACGTAACCATATTTCCGGGTTCACGTTATTCTTTTCGATCATCAGCATAAAATCAACTTGCCCGCCCGAACCATCCTGAGCTTCTCCGACACGCCCAATTGCCTGACCGGTTTTTACCTGGGCGCCTTTGCTCACATTTACCCCGGAAAGATTACTATAAGATGTAAAATATTTCCCATGACGAATAACCACTGCTACCCCGTCACCATAATTATGGATAGCAACCACTTCGCCGTCAAATACTGCTTTAACGGACCCGCCTGCACTTGGTGTGGCTATAGTAACCCCGGGATTGTTATCCCTGAGATCAGTTCCCTCAATAGTATAAGGGCCAAAGTGAACACTTACAAATCCATTATCAACCGGCCATGGTAACCGGCCCCGGTTTGCCTGGAACTCTCCATTAAGTTTAACATCACTTGCATTCAGATCAAGGTAACTTGATGTTTTCTTCACTTCAATCTTTTCTGCCGTTGTTTTGACGGTACTGGTACCAGAAGAAGGGGTTACAACATTCGGAGAAACAACAGCGTTCTTCCTCTCCAGCTCTGCCTTTCTTTTTGCCTCTTCTGCCGCTTTAGCTATTTCCCTTTTTACAATGGCATCTATTGCATTTTTAATATCCCTGTCTCGCTTCTTTTTAGCTGCTAATTGTTTCTGCAGGTCCTTTTCCTGCGATTTCAGGTCTGACACAACTGCATCTTTTTCTTTTCGCTGCACATCCAATACCGTTTTCTCTTTCACCTGGCTTTGCAGTGCAATATTCTTTTGCTGCTTTCTTCCTAATTGCTGTTGCTGGCGTTTAGCAATCAGTTGCTGTGTTTCCAGGATAGTATTCACCTGCTTTTCCCGGTAGTTCCGGTAGCTTTTCAGATAAGAGATCCTTCGTACGGCGTCATTGAAACTGGTAGAGGAAAAAATAAAATTCACGTAGTCGTAATTACTACGGTTCTTATAAGCATACACCAGGCTGCGTGCATATTGTGATTTTAATGTGTCAAGCTGTTTTTGGAGGCGATATATCTCCAGGTTACTGAGATAGATGTCATCATCTATCATTTTCAGCTCCCGGTTGATGCTATTGATATACCGCTCCTGCAGACTGATCTTTTTCTTGAGCATATTCAACTGGCCGAGGGATTGCTTTTTCTGTCCCTTGATCTTATCATACATGCCCTGTATCTGCTTTAGTTCATTTTGTATCTCCTGTCTTTCTTTTTCAAGCTGGGCTTTGTCCTGCGGCTGCGCCAGCAAAACAGTTGCCGCCGAAGTAAAAATGAGGGTAATGAGCAGATGTTTTTTCAGCATAGTTTATTATTGGCTTGATAATTAAAAACAGGGTGCGGAAACAAAAACATATAACGGATTACTGACAAATAAATTTTACTTTCCTTAATTCGATTTATAATTTTTAGGCACGGAAAAGGGGAAGCTTAACGTTTCATTAAAGCTATAAGATTTGAAATCCAGCTTAATATCCAGCTTTGATTTCTCTGCGACTGTAATTCTTCGTTTAGCAGAGAAGTCGGGCCCCTTCTTATTTTCATACTCATCATAGCTCAGGTCACAGGTACGGTGCCGGTTAATGTCCGTGTCATCCAGCTTGCTATGATGCATTTTGCCTCCATTCAGTGTAATCAGGTTAGTAAAAAAATCCCCGGCAGATAAAAGAGAGATCGTTTCTGATGTACGGGTATAGGATATGATATTGCTGTCAAGGAAAATAGGGTTACCGATAATCAACTCCTGCATAGAAGCAAGATCAAGCGGCAGGCCGGTCACTTCCTGTATATAAGCCACACTTCTCCCCGTATAAATCTTATCCAGCTTATTGAGGATCCTGATCGAATCCTGTGTGATATAAGCCCTCAACCCTTCTATGCCAAAAAGGCCGGTAACTGCCAGCCAGATCACACTGTCTTTGTACATTCTTAATGTAACATTTACATTCTCTTTCTTTCCATCGCCTCCTACATAGTCAACATCCACTTTTGCGTTAAAAGTCGTAAAACTGATCTTCTGTGATTGAAGCCTTGTATAATTTTCCCTGATGACGGCAGCAGAATCTTCCCCGCTCTTTACCGGCTGGGCAATAGTTATTGTATCAGTTTTTGTAATAGCTGTCTGTATTTTTCGGGTAGACCGGCAGGAAGTAAAGAATAAAGCTGCCGTACTTATTATGATCAATAGGATTCTCATTATTTGCTCATTCATTATTGTTTACCGGTGTGGCCAAAGCCGCCGGCATTCCTTTCAGTAGCCGCCAGTTCATTTACAGGTTTCCACTCCGCTTTCTCCACTTTTTGTACCACCAGTTGTGCTATCCGGTCACCCGGATGAATGACCTGTTCCTCACCGGAAAGGTTGATTAAAATAATCTTAATTTCTCCCCTATAGTCAGCATCAATAGTTCCCGGTGTATTCAGACAGGTAATGCCCTGTTTCACAGCTAATCCGCTCCTCGGTCTTATCTGTATCTCGTACCCATCGGGTATCTCAACAAATAAACCTGTTGGGATCAGCGTTCTTTCAAGTGGCCGCATCGTTACCGGTATATCAAGTGAAGCTCTCACATCCATTCCTGATGAGCCATTCGTAATATAAGCAGGCAAATCATTGATAGAACGATTGATGATCTTTATTTCAACTGCTGACATGGGCGCAAAGGTAAATGAAAGAAGGCACAAGGCACAAAGGGTAAGGTTCAGGAAGAAACTGGTATTATTCTTTCATTAGTAATACTGTTGCATATGCTACCAGGCCTTCTTCTCTTCCTACAAACCCAAGGTGCTCCGTAGTGGTAGCTTTGATCGAGATATCTCTTTCTGTAACCTCGGCTATAACAGCTATCGCTTTCTGCATTTGCTCCACATAGGGTTTGATCCTGGGGGCTTGCAGGCAAAGCGTACTGTCAATATTCACGACGGCATATCCCTCCTTTTTTATCAGGTCAATGGTACGTTGCAATAATATCTTACTGTCAATATTCCTGTAAGCCGAGTCTGTATCAGGAAAGTGAACACCGATGTCTCCCAGGCATAATGCACCAAGCAATGCATCACAAATTGCATGTAACAACACATCAGCATCACTGTGGCCTACTGCGCCTTTATGATGAGGGATCTTCACCCCTCCTATCCAGAGATCTCTTCCCTCTGCCAGCTTATGGAAATCTACTCCCGATCCTATACGGTATGACATGCTTTGGTTTTAAATGCAAGTAACAAAACAAAAAGCGTCCTGCCAGAGGCAGGACGCTTTTTATCGAAAAAGAAAATGAGATTATTCGCCACCTGCGCCACCATCCAGATCAAACAACACAGAGAAACGAAGTGTATTTGAAAGAGGGTTGCGGCTTACACCACTTCCTGAAGGCAGGAGGTAAGAAAAGTTCAAACCGAAAATATTGTATTTAACACCCAGGCCGGCAGTGAAATAACGACGGTTACCTTTTGTAGCATCTTCCCAGAAATAGCCTGCACGAAGAGCGAACTGGTTATTGTACCAGTATTCAGCACCGGCAGATACCTGGAATTCTTTCAACTCTTCGCTAAAACCATCAGGAGCATCGCCAAATGAACTGAACCAGCTTCCTACTACACTTTTCTTCCTGTAATCAGCTATTGCATTAGGATCGGAAAGATCGGTCGGTGGAGTAGGTACCAGCAATTTGTTGATATCAACACCAAAAGTGATCTTGTTCTGGTCATTGAAGTTCTTGGTATAGGTTGTACCCAAGCCGAGGTTAGCCGGAATAAAGTCTTTCATATCAGCATTGTCAGTATAGGAAACTTTTGAACCAAGGTTGGTCATTGTAGCGCCAAAGGCCCAGCCATCACCTGCCTGGTTTTTGGCATCATAATAAAAACCAATATCACCGGCTACTGAGCTACCTACTTTGTAAGTAGTGCTGCCGTTGGTAACACCGCCACCGGTAAGATTTGAATTGATATAGCGAAGGGCCACACCCAAACCTACACGATCGGAAAGTTTACGTGAATAGCCAAGGTCAAAACTGAATTCTCTTGGTTTGGCAGAACCCCAGTCATTACCTAATCCATCGGTGAACTGAATATTACCAAGGCTGAAATAACGCAATGACAGATTGATAGCCTGGTTCTCATCAAATTTGTAATAACCGGCTAATGAAGCAAGGTAAACATCGTTTACGAGGTCCTTTAACCATGGCGTGTAAGTGGCCGCAATACCACCTTTTGATTCATTGAAAGCAACTTTACCGATGTTCCAGAAACCTGAGCTGGCATCGGGAGACGTTGCTACACCGATATCCCCCATACCTCCTGAACGTGCGTCGGGTGAAATACGCAGGAATGGTACTGCAGTAGTAACTACGTTGATTTCGTTAACCTGAGCCCGCAAGGTGGAAGTAAAGCCGCATAAGAGAAGAATACCGGCAGTTAGTTTTAAAGCAGATGGTCTCATCAGAAAATGTTTATTTGGTTGTATAAATTTATGAGGGTTTGGATAAAAATGAGCGGCTAAAGTATTGAAATTTACCCGAAACTAAAAAATGACCAGTTTTTCTATCTTTTCTTTTTTCAGTTTACCGGGGGCAGTCACGGAAAGCTTATAAAGATAAACTCCTCTTCCTACTTTATCGCCGTATTCGTCTCTACCGTCCCATTCCAACTCACTTGAACGGTTTCCGGGGGTGTTTATTGTCTTTTGGATCACTTTTATTACCCTTCCGGTAAGCGTAAATACCTGTATTCTAACGAGCAACTCCTGTCCGGGTTTATTATGCTCAAACCAGAACTGTGTTTTAGTAGTAAAGGGATTAGGATAATTCAAAATATGACTTAATTCCAGATCCTCATCTTTGGCTACGGTGAAGTCAAGAACGGTCTCATTTGAGTTATTCAGGACATCCCAGGCTTTGATGCTAAGGGTATGATAGCCGGGTTTCAGTTCCGGCAACTGAAACCGGACTATCCCCTGCTGGTAGCTATCCTGTTCTCCTTCATAAAAGTCATTAAGAATAAAAAATTGACGATTGTCATTATCCAACGTAGCAACGATATCATGACCGACCCCTGTGCCAACTGTATTGATACCGGATGAATCAGCCAGTTTCACGATCAATATGGGATTTTCATTAGCAATACCGCCATTGACAAACTTTTCGTCATTTAAAAAGGGTTTGATCTCCGGTCCTTCGTTATCCCCGTCAATCATATTGCCCGCACCGCCGATCACCAGGTTGGTAAAAAATCCATTCCCGTCCTGCGACCCGTTCTCTGCATACAGGCTTAGCTTTCCGTTACCATACTGGTAGTTGATGTCTTTGGGAACCTTGAAAGAAAAAGTAAAGCGGCCATTGACAACAGAGGCCTTGCCTTTGAATAGGATATTGGATTGAGTGCTGAAACTTGTTTGCTGGCTACCTGGGTCATTAGCTAATGTGTTTACCGTCTGGGCTTTGTCAAAAACAGCAGGATATACATTCCCGTTAAATGATGTAAGCAAATTTCCTTGTACGTCGGTCACTTCACCTTCTATGATCACTTTTTCTTTTGAGCTTAACGTATCTGCCTGTGAAGCAGGAACGTTATTCACTTTTGTGGCACGCACTCTAAAAACAGGGTAAGCAATTGTCAGAGCAGGATCACCAAGCAGCGTGAATTTCCGGTTATTAGCAATGTCACCAAAAGTTTGATAAGTATAATTCTTCGCTTCCTTTACTGCATCGCCCAGAGTTTTGTACTTGCCGCCGGCATCAGGCTGCAGCGCAAACTGCAGGTAATTATTGTTCATAATGCGGTTGCTGAAAGCAAATACCACTCTTGTTGTTGTCATCAGGGCGATGGCACCGGTCTTAGGGCGCAGTAAAATGTTTTCTCCAATAGAATTGACCTGCGGAATGTCATAAGGGGCAAAATCACAGGTAGCAGTGATAAACAATGGAAGCCGGTTTGGATTATTCCAGTTATTGACTATATCCTGGTCCAAAACGGTTTCTTCCGCCAGTCTTCTCGGCCCACCATGACCGGTATAGTTCCAGATCAATGTCCCGTTATAGACCTGGTTACTGATAGCCTGGTTCGCCTGCGGGTAACTGCTGCCTCCCGATCCGCTTTGCTGCTGAAAGGCATCAAGGTAAATTTTTTCCTGGTTAAAAACCGGCGCTGTATTGTTAGCCGTATTCGTGATCATTTCTGCATCCTGCAGATGAAGGTTCAGGTCTTCATCATCAGCAATGAATGTGAGATTATTCCTCCAGGGCCCAAAACTCGCAGAAGAAAAATACGCTTCGACCTTTTCCACAAAATTCTTCGCTTCACCTGAATTCTTTGCGGGTACCCGGCCAATACCAATATCAAGATAATTTGTAATAACCCCGGAATTGATATCCTCATTATCATCCAGGAAACCATAAAAATCATCAGAAGCATAAGTAGCCAGTGGATCCAATGAAAAATAATTTTCCCATGCCGGAACGAAATTGGTATTATTTGCCACCCTGTTTTTATAATCATACGAAGCATCCCCAAAAAGCAAGAGGTACTTTGGTTTATCGGCAGCACTGGTGTATTTATCATAATACATCTTTACAAAATCCCGGATTGCCACAGGGTCGGGGCTTCCACTGCCAAATTCATTGAATATTTGCTGTGTAGTTACCACCAGCACCCTGTAGCCGTTCTGCTGTTGGTGAAATTGCGCAAGGCGTTGTGCCTGTGCTAAAAAAGGCTGATAAACCACTATGATATAATCTGCCGGTGAAGTGTTATGTAAATTCTGGTTAGCCACCACTCCTTCAGCCTTTGGCACTAATGGATTATCAGGATTGAACGCAACATATTCGCGAAGCCTGTTGCAATTGTTGACAAACCTGTATTGATTACCTGCGAGGCTCCCCTGCATTCTTGCCGGATTCAAATGATCGGTTACATCCCATACCTGGGTGTTAGGTCCGGCGTTACTGATAACAAATTCACCGGTATTATTCCCGACACTTACCCAGTCACGAAATGATATCTGGCCGACTCCATTTAACGACAGATTTCTTCTGGCAAACACCTCAAACCAGTTCAGCCACCCCTGCGCATTAAAACTACCGGGATTATAAGTATAACCGATACTTAAATTATTTTGAGGAACAGGAGCAGTGGCAATGGAAGTTGCCTGCTGCGCAAAAAGATCATACTGGCCGGTACCGACAGGTAATATGGATAGCTGAGCCACTATGTTATTATTCAGCTTTATATCGAAACTCCCTCCGCTACCCGCCGAACGTGCAATACAGTTACTCCGAATCGCCAATAATGAACCAGTCACTAATTCAGGAATACCGACAGAAAAACTTCTTGACAGGCTTCTGCCCGGAAGATCAGACATTTCCTCTCCATACCATTCCCTGCCGCTCAGATAAAAGTTCACTGTATCCAACTCATGAAAATACCTTTCGGAAAAACTATTGATGGTAATTGCCGGAAATGTTACTACAGGAGCATTGGCAAGCCTTTTTCCGCTTCCCCCGATCGTCAGGAAATAATAAGCCCATTCACTATATGAATTTTTTTGATGGGCAAAACGCTGATTGGCCGAGTCTTTTATCCATTGATCAGGCCCGGAGGCATAAAAAAGTATATAATCACTGCCATTGAAGATGCCATCGCCTCCATCTGCAACCAGTAAAGAATTCTCCTGCAGGTCATCAACCCATATTCCCGCATTAGCTTCAGCCAGCATCTTTCCGCCATTTCCATACAGCCGGATAGAGTTAGAAGTAAGATTTGCAGTGTTAACTCCAAGACTGTTTAAAAAAGCAAGGTCAATTTTATAGATACCCGCTTCTTTTACTGAGATTTTGTACCAGGTACCTGAAGATAATACTGAGTTGGCCCTGTACGAACGCTGAGCTGCGGTACTTATCGCCAGTAGAAATAGGACTGAAAAGATCGGCATCATTTTTCTCCGCAGCATAAGAGCAAAAATCTGTTTTATTGCGCAGAGCATCAAAAGTTAAATAGACCCGGGTTCACCTGAATTGTGGGTAAGAGTATGAGAAAAGCCCGGATACTTCGCAGTAGAAGCACGCAGTAAAAAAAGTAAATGTGCTAAAAGACTTTTTATCCAAAGTATCTATATTCGCAATTCCGGCTTTAAAATCAGTGCCAGGTGCAATATTTTTACCTAAGCCGGCGTTAAATTTATTCCAATCCATAGGTTTATGCAAAAAACAATGAGAGTGAAAAACTTAGTAATCCTTTTAGCCGCTGTAGTGCTGCTTGCATCATGCAAAGGCAAAGGCCTGTTCGGGAAGAAAAAGACCGATAAATCCGACGTAACAGGCTGGAACTACAATGACAAGAATATGGGCGGCTTCCAGGTAGCCAAATCTAAAGATCAGGGCACAGGCCCGGGTCTCGTATTCGTTCAGGGTGGTACCTTCACTATGGGCCAGACTGACGAAGATGTAATGGGAGACTGGAACAATGTACCCCGCCGTGTATCTGTTCCCTCTTTCTACATTGACCGTACCGAAGTAGCCAATGTTCACTACCGTGAATATCTCTACTGGCTGCAGAAAGTATTCGATCCAAGTGATCCGGTTAACGTTCCTATCATTGAAGGTGCATTACCTGATACCCTGGTTTGGAGAAGTGAGCTGAGCTATAATGAACCCCTGGTGGAATACTATTTCCGTCACCCGGGTTTCAACTACTATCCTGTGGTAGGTGTAACCTGGAGACAAGCCAATGACTTCTGTCTCTGGAGAAGTGACAGGGTGAACGAAGGGATTCTGTTGAAAAAGCAATTCATCAATAAACAAGGTTTGCAGGGACAACAGGGTAGTAATAACTTTACTACTAAATCTTACCTGCTGGATCTTTATCAAACTGCCCCGGGTAAAGGCGCTACTTCTAAGAAAAGTTCATTAAAAACTGCCACTGGTCAGCCCCGTACAAAAGTTTCTATGGAAGACGGTATCCTTTTACCTGATTATCGTCTGCCTTTTGAGGCTGAGTGGGAATATGCCGCCTATGGCCTGATCAACCAGAATCCACGCCCAAGTATGAAAGAAGGCAAACGTGGTGAAGAATTACAATCGAACAAGCAGATATATCCCTGGTCTCAAAACGTGAACGGCTTGCGTGATACACGTCATGGAACATGGCAGGGACAGTTCCTGGCCAACTTCAAACGTGGATCTGGTGATAATGCCGGTGTTGCCGGGGGTTTGAATGACCGTGCATTCTATACTGCAGAAGTAAAATCATTCTTCCCCAACGGTTTCGGTCTTTATAATATGGCTGGTAATGTTAGCGAGTGGGTACAGGACGTTTACAGGCCTCTCTCCACTATGGATTTTGATGATAACCCCGCACCCATGCGTGGTAACGTATATATGAAATTATACAAAGATCCTACAACGGGTGAAGCGCAAATCAATGATACAACCGGACGGGTAAGAATGGTACAGGTAACAGATGCTGAAAGTAAAGGCCGCCGCAACTATCAGCGTGGTAATGTGATCAACTACCTGGATGGTGACACTGCTTCCCAGTCAAGCTACGGTTATGGAATGACCACTTTGATCAGTGATAAGTCAAGGGTGTACAAAGGTGGTAGCTGGAATGACCGTGCCTATTGGCTGAGCCCGGGTGCCCGTCGCTTCCTCGAAGAAGACCAGGCATTAAGCACTTTAGGGTTCCGTTGTGCCATGGACCGTATGGGTAGCCCCGAAGGTAACGGCCGCAAAGTGGGTCAGCAATTCCCGACAAGAAGGCAAAAGCGCTGATTATAATAAATCTTATTCAAACCCTCTCGTCAGATACGAGAGGGTTTTTTATTGCCTGCCAACTTACTTTTGCAATATGCATATTCATCAACTCTACGATATTTACAAGCAACATCCTTCAGTTCAAACCGATACCCGCAAGCTGAAACAGGGCGATATTTTCTTTGCATTGAAAGGCGACAATTTCAATGGCAATACGTTCGCCAAACAAGCTATTAATGCCGGTGCTGCGTATGCTGTTATTGATGAAAAAGAATATGAAATACCCGGTAAAACTTTTTTGGTAGATGATGTACTGACCGCTTTACAGCATTTAGCCAGATACCATCGCGAACAATTTACTATTCCCTTTATCGCCATAACAGGCAGTAATGGGAAAACAACAACAAAAGAATTGATCCATGCCGTTCTTTCTTCTGCTTACAAAACCTATACAACAGAAGGCAATCTGAATAATCATATTGGCATTCCGCTTACCATTTTAAAAATAAAAAAAGATGCTGCGATCGCCGTGATTGAAATGGGTGCCAACCATATCGGTGAAATTGCGGGTTATTGCCAATATGCTTTACCTACACATGGATTGATCACGAATTGCGGAAAAGCCCACCTTGAAGGGTTTGGTGGCATAGAAGGAGTAAGAAAAGGGAAAGGCGAATTATTTGATCACCTGCGTACTTTGAAAGACGGAATAGCCTTCGTTATGTGGGATTATGATTATCTGCATGACATGAGCAGGGATATCCATACCGTCATAAAATATGGTACGACCGGAGTTTCCGATGTGGCAGGAAGGGTAAAACAAAGTGAACCATATCTTGAAGTGGAGATAACAAAGGGATTGGCCAATGCCGTCATCAGGACACAACTTGTCGGTGAATATAACCTGCCTAATGTGCTGGCTGCCGTTACGGCTGGAAAAGCTTTTGACGTGCCTGAGAAGAAAATCATAGCAGCTATTGAAGCCTATACCCCCTCCAACAGCCGGTCGCAACTGGTAACTAAAGGAACTAATAAAATAATCCTCGACGCTTACAACGCTAACCCCAGCAGTATGAAACTGGCAATTGAGAATTTTGCCAAACTGCATGCAGAGAATAAGGTGCTTATGCTTGGCGCAATGGCCGAACTCGGTCAAGAGAGTATCAGTGAACACAAAGCGATCACTGACCTCATCGGGCAATACACATGGACAAATGTAGCCCTGGTAGGCGGTGATTTTTTAAAGATCGATCACCCCTTCTTACAATTTCAAAATGCGACTGAGGCAAAACAATGGTGGAAGCAACAACAGTTTGCCAATACCCATTTCCTGGTCAAAGGCAGCAGAAGTATGCAAATGGAAAAAGTATTAGAAGACTAACTTTACAATATGAACTGGAAACAACTCTTCCCCCAATTCGAACCTGAGCTCATAAAACTCATAGAAGATAATGCGGTCGAACGGTCATTCAGGGCCGGCGATGTGATCATGCGTACGGGCCAATATATCAAGTCAACTGTTCTGGTTCTGGAAGGCCAGATAAAAATTTACCGTGAAAATGCAGAAGGCGGTGAATTCCTCATGTATTATCTCGGCCCCGGCCAGGCATGCGCTATATCCATGATCTGTGCCATCCAATCCCAAACCAGCGAGATCATGGCGCAGGCCGAAGAAGATACCGAAGTGCTGATGATCCCCATCCAGTTAATGGAAGACATGATGAACAGGTACAAAAGCTGGTACCAGTTCGTCATTCAGACATACCGGGGACGTTTTGATGAGTTGCTCTCTGTCGTGGACAATATTGCCTTTAGGAATATGGATGAACGCCTTGAGTTCTATTTAAAACGCTATGCGGATAAGTCGGGAAAAAAATTGCTGGAGATATCTCATCAGCAGATAGCCGATGATCTGAATAGCTCAAGAGAAGTGATCTCCCGGTTGTTAAAAAAGATGGAGCAGCGGAACCTGGTAAAACTGCACCGTAACATGATCGAACTGATGTAATCTGGTTAAAGCAGTGATCACTGTCACACTTTACGAAAGATCATTCCGGTAATCTTGCAAAAAAAATGAATGGAAATACTGGGTTACATAGCTTCTGTGCTGATCGGCATTTCACTGGGCCTGGTAGGGAGCGGCGGTTCGATACTTACTGTACCTGCATTAGTTTACCTGATGAATGTAAACCCACTTCTGGCTACTACCAGTTCTCTTTTCATTGTTGGCGTTACCAGCTTAGTGGGCGGTCTCAGGGCCTATTCGAAAAAAATTGTTGACTTCGAATCAGTAACAGAATTTGGTATTCCCTCTATCTTTTCCATTTTCATTACCCGACATTATATATTACCCGCTCTCCCCAATCATTTATTTACGATCAGCAATATTTCCGTATCAAAGGAGATGTTCCTGATGATCATATTTGCCATTCTGATGCTGGCTGCATCATTTTCTATGATGAGAAACACGATACCTGAACAGGATGCCGGACAAGCACAACCGGAACGACATAACAAAGCACTACCGCTTATGTTACTTGGGTTATTTGTCGGCGTGATCACAGGTTTACTTGGAGCAGGTGGCGGTTTCCTGATCATTCCCTCATTAGTACTGTTCCTGAAGCTTCCGATGAAAAAAGCGGTTGGAACATCCTTATTGATCATTGCCATCAATTCATTACTCGGTTTTCTTTTTAGCCTGAAGCAGTTTGAATACAACTGGACACTTCTGATCTCGTTTACCGTTCTCTCTATTGCCGGGCTTTTTATCGGCAGCAAACTCTCCGAAAAGATACCGGGTGCCTCGCTCAAAAAAGGGTTTGGCTGGTTTGTACTGGCTATGGGGATCTATATCATTGTGAAGGAATTATTTATCAAATAATTACTGTGCTTATCTCTGTGACATAAGTCATAGTGCGGCACATTACCAAACAGGAAATTTGCTTACCAATCAATCATAAACAATCATGAAAATAGAACAGATATATACAGGATGCCTTGCTCAGGGCGCTTATTATATCGAAAGCAACGGAGAGGCTGCCGTAATTGACCCGCTGCGTGAAGTGCAACCTTATATTGACAAAGCTGAACGGAATGGAGCGACCATCAAATACGTTTTTGAAACACATTTTCATGCAGATTTTGTGAGTGGTCATCTTGATCTCAGCAAAAAAACCGGTGCTCCTATTGTATATGGCCCCAATGCCAAACCTGAATTTGATGCCTATATAGCAAAAGATGAAGAAGAATTCAAAATCGGCAATGTAACCCTGAAAGCTTTACATACCCCTGGTCATACTATGGAGAGCACTTGCTACTTACTGAAAGATGAAAAGGGAAAAGATGTGGCCTTATTCTCCGGCGATACATTGTTTATTGGCGATGTAGGTCGTCCTGACCTGGCGCAGAAAGTTGCCGCCGATCTGACGCAGGATAAATTAGCCGGCTATTTATTTGATTCGTTGCGTAACAAAATAATGCCGTTGTCAAACGATATTATCGTTTATCCTGCTCACGGTGCCGGCAGCGCCTGCGGCAAGAACATGAGCAAAGAAACTACGGATACACTAGGCCATCAGAAGGGAACCAATTATGCGCTGCGGGCCGACATGAGCAAAGAAGAGTTCATTAAAGAAGTAACGACAGGCCTGGTAGCTCCGCCTGCCTACTTTCCCTTGAATGTCATGCTGAACATTAAAGGCTATGAAAGCATAGATAAAGTATTGGAACGCGGCCAGCATGCATTGAGCCCCGAAGCATTTGAAGCCGCCGCCAATGAGACCAGCGCTTTGATACTGGATACAAGAGAGCCACAAACCTTTGCCAGAGGTTTTGTGCCCAACTCTATCAATATTGGAATTGACGGGCAATTTGCCCCGTGGGTAGGGGCCATGATCCCCGACATCAGGCAGGAAATATTGCTGATAACAGATGAAGGGCGTGAAGAAGAAGTAATCACAAGACTGGCCCGTGTCGGATATGATCATACGATCGGTTACCTGAAAGGTGGATTTGAAGGCTGGAAAAAGGCTGGTAAAGAAACAGACCAGATCACTTCCATCACATCGGATGAACTGGCTGGCATTATGAAAACAGAAAACGTGAACATACTGGATGTCCGCAAGAAAAGTGAATATGTAAGCGAGCATATCATCAATGCTGAAAATGCACCCCTTGATTTTATCAACGACAGTATGCTGCAGGTGGACAAGAACAAAACCTACTACGTTCATTGCGCCGGAGGTTACCGTTCCATGATCTTTAGCTCTATACTCCGGGCAAGAGGATATGACAATTTAATTGATGTAAAAGGTGGTTTAAAAGCTATGAAGGAAAGCGGAAATTTCAGGATCAGCGAATATGTATGCCCCTCTACGCTATTATGAAAAAGATATTCATGAAGTTTTATATAGTAAGGTTTAATGGTTAATAACCGGCCGGGGTAAAAGCCCCGGCCTTTCCTCACAATAAAAATAAATGACGATATGAGTGTATTAAGAGAACTGATAAAAAACCCCTCCACTGTCCTGGTGGATGTACGAAATCAATGGGAATACGATATGGAACATATTCCCGGTGCTATGAATATACCACTGGATCAGGTGCCGTACAGGATAGATGAGTTTAAAGCTATTCAAAAACCTGTTGTGGTGTATTGCCGCAGCGGCAGCCGGAGCGGAATGGCGGTGAGTATTCTAAAGCAGAATGGCATTGCCGACGTGTATAATGGCGGCGGCATCGGCGATATACAATTACTTTTAAATTAGATAAACAATGATTGGCTTTTTCAAAAAATTATTCACGGGTACAACTATTGATTTCAAGGACCTGGTAAAAAAAGGAGCTGTTATTATAGATGTCCGTAGTCCGGGCGAGTATAAAAGCGGCCATATACAAGGTTCGAAAAACTTTCCGCTCGATAATATCCGTAGCAAGGTTACTGAGTTAAAAAAAACAGGCAAACCGGTGATCACTGTATGCCGCAGCGGCACAAGAAGTGGAATTGCCAAAGGAATTTTGAAAGCTGCCGGTATTGAGGTGTATAACGGTGGAGCCTGGACAAGCCTGAGACATAAGATTTAAAACCTGACGGCTTAAAATATATGGGTAGAATCCTTCCCACATAATTGGTAATTTCGCTTACAAACCAATTAATATTTATGCTGGAATGGCTCAAACAACCCTGGCCTTGGTATGTGGCAGGTCCTCTTATCGGGCTGATGGTACCCCTGTTACTGATCGTCGGCAATAAATCATTCGGAATATCTTCTTCATTGCGCCATATATGCGCTGCCTGCATACCGGCCAATATTCCATTCTTCAGATATAACTGGAGAAATGAAATATGGAACCTGTTCTTTGTGGCAGGCATACTGCTGGGTGGTGTGATCACCGCCTCTTTTCTTTCAAATACCGATCCCGTTTCAATTAATCCGAAACTGGCTACAGAATTGGCCGGTTACGGAGTAACTAATACTGAAGGCCTGGTTCCGGGGGATCTTTTTAACTGGCAAAGTCTCTTTACGATAAGAGGAGTTGTTCTTATTGTGATCGGTGGTTTTCTTGTCGGTTTTGGGACAAGATATGCCGGAGGGTGCACCAGCGGACATGCCATCATGGGGTTGAGTACACTTCAATGGCCTTCACTGGCAGCCACTATCAGTTTTATGGCAGGTGGTTTCATTGTAGCTAATCTTTTGCTTCCGGTCATATTAAAATTATAATCCTCCCCATGAATACAAAAGAAATAACCCCTGTAAAAAAACACCGTGAATTCCTGACGGAGAATGCCGACTTTGAGGTTCGTTCATTAGATGCAGTCTGCATCAATGAATCTGAACTCAAACATCCGTGGTGGTATAATTTCAAATATGCTATCGCTGGAATAGTGTTCGGTATATTACTGGTAAAAGCCGAGGTGATTTCCTGGTTCCGCATACAGGAAATGTTCAGGCTGCAAAGCTTCCACATGTACGGGGTGATAGGAACAGCCGTAGCTACAGGCACGTTATCTGTATGGCTGATCAAAAAATTTAAGGTCAGAACGATTTATAACGAACCCATTGTGTTTATCAATAAAAAACTGAATAAAGGAAATATATACGGCGGGCTGTTGTTCGGCTTTGGCTGGGCATTAACAGGTGCATGCCCGGGGCCATTGTTTGCACAAATAGGTACTGGCGCTACCGTGATCATCATTTCATTATTAAGTGCAATAGCCGGCACCTGGGTATATGGAAACCTACGGGAAAAATTACCTCATTAGTTATTTATACGAAATAAGCGGCCAAATGGCCGCTTATTTTTTTCCAACCTATGCTCGCAATCTAAAATACTTTTCCTGGCTGTCACTCAAATGAACAGCATGTGAACACCTGCTCCTTCACTCTTTTTATAAAAGTCACCTACGGTTATCACATCTTCAATACCCTCAAAGAGGTCTTCCTTTTTGTAATGGAACATATCCATCGCCAGTTTACAGGCCCACATCCTTACACCGGATGCCGAAAGTATATCGAGGAATTCAGGCACTTCCGGCATATCTATCTTTTCCATTTCTTTTTTCATCATAGATGTGGCAAATGCTTCCATACCGGGTAAGCCACCGATCATTGTCGGTATATGCATGGCAGGGTTACCAACAGTAGCTACATGCAGGCGTGCCAGTTTCTTTTTATGTACAGCCTCCAATCCAAAAAAAGTAAAGAAAATTTCCGCGTCTATTCCTTCCATCCGGGCGCCATTGGCCAATACAAAAGCAGCATACACATTTTCCAGTGTGGCTTTTGACAAGATGATCATCATCCTTTTTATTTCGCCATTATTTTCACTCATGATTGATACGCTTTACAGGTTATTAAATACAGCTGGCTGGTTTGGGGATACCTGCGATCTTGGTAGCTGTTTTCAAAGGCGCTTTAGGGAATAGCTGGTAAAATTCTTTGATATCCACCACCCCGCTTTTCCCAATTTTACGGATGCTCAGCGGTACCTCATTCCTATATTCATTCTGCAGGTAGCCCAGTATTTCCCAATGCCTCGGCGTCAGACTGATCTCTGCTTCTGAAGCAAGCACATCTGCTATTGATTTATCCCATTGTTTGAAATCGGTGAGATACCCTTCTTCATTAACGGCTATTGACTTGCCGGCGATAGTCCTTTCCATAATAGTTGATTTAAAATGATTAATTATATTTTTTACCGGATTCGGACATGGTAGCCGAAACAAACGGTATATGTGTTCCTTTCAGTAAAACATTCCAATAGATCCAGCGGAAAGCTAGTTTGCCCAAATGGTTCATCCGGCTTTCTTTCAATAATCGTAGCGGGCCTACCCCGGCAAACGGGAAGGTTCCTTCCACCGGCTCATGCGTATAGTTGAAATCAATCAACAAAGCCTTGCCGTTACCGGTCTCAATAAAACAATTGGCATGTCCGTCAAATTCTTCTTTGAGAGGTTCACCTTTTACAAACCGGAGAATATTCTCAGTAAGGATCTCCGCTTCAAAGTGGGCTACAGACCCTGCTTTGGATGCCGGTATGTTGCTGGCATCTCCCAGTACAAAAACATTAGTATATTCTTTCGACTGTAATGTTGCTTTATGAGTTGGCACATAATTGAGGTCATCGCCCATTCCTGATCTTGCCATCACTTCATCCCCTTTATTGGTCGGTACGGTAACGAGAATATCAAATGGGATCGCCCTTCCTCCATAATCCACTATTTCCTTTGCTTCATTGTCCACATGTTCGATAGCAAAGTCGCTTTCGATATTAATATGTTTTTCCTGAAGCAAATGCTCAAGTGCCTCAGTGGCTTTGGGCTTGGTAAAAGCGCCGCTCAGCGGTGTCACATAAGTGATCTCTACTTTATCCCGCATATGCTTATGCTTGAAATAAGAATCTGCGAGGAAGGCAAATTCCAGCGGAGCTACGGGACATTTTATCGGCATCTCTGTAATATGAACCACTAATTTTCCGCCCTCCCAGTCTCTTAGCTTATTTCTCAAAGCAAGCGAGCCTTCAAAAGTGTAAAAATCAAAGACAGATTTTTGCCATTCACTTCCTTTCATACCTTCAATTTCTTCAGGTGCGATCTTTGCTCCTGTAGCAACGATCAGCAGATCATAGTTCAGCTCATTGCCTCCTGTCATCTTTACCTTATTCTCTTTAGGTAAAACCTTATCTATTTTACCTTTTACCAGGTTCACGCCTTTGGGGATGAATTCTTCGATATGCTTCACAATATCTTCCGGAGAATATATATCAAAAGGTAAAAAAAGATACCCGGGTTGATAATGGTGCTCTTCCCTTTCATCTACAATACTGATCTCCCATTCAGGTTTTTTCAGGTGATGATTCAGATGGTTTGCCATCATCGTTCCGGCCGTCCCTGCTCCTAAGATTACGAGGTGTTTCATACAGTGATTCTTTAAATGAGCTTTGAATGAATTGCACTGTAAAATTGGATACGTTGCAGCCTTTCTTCTGCGAGTTGTGTCACAAAAGAGTATGACTCATATCAGTTAAAGAGATGATTATCTTTTATGTGTAACCCCGGTCGCCTGTTATGTGATAATAGTCACAAATAACAGAGGGTCCGTTCATTATTAAAGTGCCGGAAAATCAGGTAAAATGAATAAGTGATAATAATCACTGTTCCCGGGGAAATATCAAATGTATTTTTAAGCAAGTTTCAAATAAGGTTATTCGTCCGGGAAAATACATTGGCTACTATTGATATTAAACATTCAAACGATGAAAAAAGTAATTTTTTTTATGGTTACTGCTTTTATAAGTATCAGCAGTTTTGAACAAAAAAACTCTACTTTGAATAAGGAAGAAATGGACGCAATATTATATATGCGGGAAGAAGAAAAACTAGCAAGAGATGTTTACGATCTGCTATTTGAGAAATGGGGTGTTAATCCTTTTGGCAATATCCGCCGGAGCGAACAGGTGCATATGGACAGAATGAAAACACTGATCAACACTTATGAACTGGAAGATCCGGTCGACAGGAACAATGACCAGCGCGGCCTGTTTGTCAATGCTGTTCTGCAAGAATACTATAACGAACTGTCAGCAGCAGGCAGTACTTCATTGACCGAAGCACTAAAAGCGGGAGCCAAAATAGAGGAACTTGACATCAAAGATCTTGAAGAAAGGATTAAACAGACACAAAGACAGGACATCATTTCCGTTTATACGTATTTAAAAATGGCCTCAGAAAATCATCTCCGGGCCTTTGTACGCCGTCTGAAAATGCAGGACATTATCTATGAACCGGTACTATTGGACAAAAAAGAATTTGATAAAATCATCGAATCTGAGCATAACAGGAGTGGTGGAATGAGATGGGATTAAATTATGCAACTTTGTGAAACCTCAAACGCCTATCATGTTCAAACTTATTTTACTGCTGACTTTTAGTACTGCCATGATCGTCTCCTGTACAGGCAAAAAAGGAGCAGAAAATGAGGCACTATGGAAAAGCAAGGGTGACTCGCTGATCAGCCTCACCTTTGATACGCTCAGAAATACCCTGCTCAGGGCCATCGGGAAAAATGGTTTACCGGGAGCAGTTGCCTTTTGTAATACAGAAGCTACCGGTCTCACCAATACTTACGCCACAGAAAGGGTTATCATCAGGCGCAGTTCGGATAAAGTAAGAAACCCTGCCAATGCACCCGATAGTCTTGAACAAAGAATATTGTCTTCCTTTTATCAGATGATAAAACAAAAGAAAGAACTGACACCAGTATTAGAAAAAGATGCGGAAGGAAATCTTCATTATTTCAAACCCATTATCTTCCAGGCAATGTGCCTCGATTGCCATGGCGACAGGAGTACACAAATAAAACCTGATGTATGGCGAACTATACAATACAAATATCCGGCTGATTCAGCATTCAATTATAAAGAAGGCGACCTGCGTGGTGTCTGGCATGTGCTATTCAAAAAAGAAAAATGACTTACATCACAGCCGCTGGCCGGTCATTCGCAGGACGGCAGCCTTCCCTTTATGATATTGTCCTTCATCCAGTACAATTTCCTGTTGCCCGCAAGTCATCAGATGCAAAAAAGGGAAATCATTGCATAGGGAAGGTGCGTCATATAAAAGGGAAATTTCTTTCGGCCCCCCGCTTTTAAATTGTAGTTGTTCTTTGGCAAAAGCTTCCAGTACCAGGAATCCTCCGGGCTTAATAACATCATATATCTCCCGGTGAAATTTCTTTCGAAGAGGCTCCGACAGGTGTACATAAATCAGTGCAACGGTATCATACTGTTTTGAGGCCTTGAATTCTTCAATGCTTTTCACTTCATAGTTAATACCAACTCTTTCGCCCCTGGCAAAATCCATCGCCTTTTCCCTGGCCACTTCACTGAAATCAAAGGCATCCACATGCCAGCCTCTGGAGGCAGCATAGACAGCATTACGGCCCTCTCCTTCTGCCGGCAGCAGTAGTGTGCCCGGTTTATGACTATCAATGAACTGTTTAAAGAACGTATTGGGCTTATACCCATAAACCGTTTCATTTTCAGCATATCTCTGATCCCAGAACTGTTGCATTTTATCAATCTTTTGGCAAATTTGCATAAGTATTTGCGTACATAAAGGTGATATTTATCACTGCCGCCTATAGATCCGGGTGGCAAATTGCATACTTAAATAAATCCTTGAATGAAAAATATTTTATCATCAATCATTGTTCTTATTGCTATTGCTGGTTGTAATAATTCTACAGCGGAGAATACCGCGGCAGCTAATTATGAACCATCAGATGCAGCAAGACCCGTTGTTTCTTACGTACCAACTCTTCCATCCTTTAATATGCTTGGCGGCAGTGGACAAGTGACCGATCTCTCCCAACTCAAGGGAAAAAAGGTATTCGTTAACCTGTGGGCGACCTGGTGCCCACCCTGCCGTGCCGAAATACCTTCCATCCAACAACTTTACGCAAAGGCAGATAAAAGCAAAACGGTTTTCGTCATGCTTTCTCTTGATAATGATTTTGAAACCGCCAGAAAATTTGCAGCCAAAATGAAGATGAACCTGCCTGTTTATTACCCGGCAGGTAATCTCCCCGAATTATTCAACGTACAAGGGATACCTGTTACCTATATTTTTAATGAAAAGGGAGAATTGATCCATCGCCAGGATGGCGCTGCCGATTATAGCACTCAATATTATATTGATCTGCTAAACCAATAAATAAATTGCTCTTTATAATTAGCAAAAAAATGCCGGTTTATCACCGGTATTTTTCATTTCAGTTTACCTGGCTTTTAATCCTCACTTTTTACAGGTGCCAGTAATTTTTCTTCGATCACTCTTTTGAAAACAGCTTTAGGGAACGCACCGGGCTGCATCATCGGTTCGCCATCGGCGCCGATAAAAATAAATGTAGGGATGCTGCTGATCCCAAATACCTGCGCAAGCTCCTGCTCTATCTCAGTATCTACTTTATATACGAGCAGGCGTCCTGCATATTCTTCTGACAATTCTTCCAGTACGGGGGCTACCATTTTACAGGGGCCGCACCAGTCTGCATAAAAGTCAATGATCGCCGGCAGTTCCCCCAGATACTTCCACTCCTTTTCCGTTTCATAATTGAAAACGTTTGCTTTAAAATCCTGTGTGGTCATTTGTATAGTTGCCATGATGATTATTTGTACAAATGTACCAGTCTTGCTCCATGCGTTGAGTGACAGCTATCACAAAAAAGGCCGGTCCTTAAGGACCGGCCTGTAGAGCAGATAGTGATTGTCAAAGCATTGTTTTGGGTTCTTTATACTTTGTCTTTTCCAGACCTGTCTGGCTTAAAGCTTTATATCCGCCCTTTATATTGACAAGATCAGCAAATCCTCTTGATTTAAGTATGGATATCATAATGACAGAGCGGTACCCCCCTGCACAATGGATGAAATATTTCTTACTTCTGTCAAGAAGAGACATATTCTGATTGATAAAATCCAACGGGAAATTCTCTGCACCCACCAGGTGTTCTGAATCATATTCACTTCTGCGCCGTGCATCCAGCAGATGAATATGCAGACTATCCATTTCATACAGTATATCAAAGTCCTTGGCACTGATCTCTTTTATGAGGTCCGTATCAAAACCCGCTTCTTTCCATGCATTCACTCCGCCTTTCAGGTAACCGATCGTGTTATCATATCCTACTCTTGAAAGACGTATCACGACTTCTTCTTCACGCCCCTCATCTGCCAGGAATAAAATGGGTTGTTTCAGGTCAGGGATCAATGTACCGGCCCAGGGTGCAAAATTGTCATCTATTCCAATAAATATCGAGCCGGGGATATGTTCTACCACAAAAGCTTCTTTGCTGCGTGTATCCAGCACCAGTGCCTCCACACTTTCCCAAACGGTCAGAAATTCTTTAGCAGTCAGCGGGCGTTTTCCTCTTGCAATGATCTCATCAATACTATCGATCCCTCCCTGCAAATTCATCAACACATTGAATGGAAAGTAGTGAGGCGGCTCTACCAGCCCTTCTGTTACTTCTCTGATGAATTGCTCTTTGGTCATATCAGCCCGCAGTGCATAGTTCACTTTCTTTTGATGCCCAAGAGTATCAGTGGTCTCCTTACTCATGTTTTTGCCACAAGCACTGCCGGCCCCATGACCGGGATAAACGATCACATCATCAGGCAGTGTCATTATTTTATTCCGTAACGAATCGTATAGCTGTCTGGCCAGGAAATCAGGAGTGATCTCTGCTTTCACTTTCTGTACAAGATCAGGGCGGCCTACATCACCAATAAATAAAGTATCGCCGGTAAAAATGGAATTCTCATCGCCTTTTT
Source organism: Chitinophagaceae bacterium (assembly GCA_016787135.1). Lineage (GTDB taxonomy): Bacteria > Bacteroidota > Bacteroidia > Chitinophagales > Chitinophagaceae > VBAT01. Next base: position 44,973 of record JAEUVK010000123.1, read on the forward strand.
CATCAATAAGCAGATAAGTAGTTGATTCCATAGTATGGCCTGGCGTATGAAGCACTTTGATTTTTACTTTGCCCAGTTTCAATATCTCGCCGTCCTTTGCAATATGAGCTGTATAATTGGGTGCCGCCGTTGGGCCAAATACAATTGTAGCCCCCGTTTTTTTGGACAGATCAATATGCCCGCTTACAAAATCAGCATGGAAGTGCGTCTCCAGAATATATTTGATCTTCGCCCCATTCCGCTCAGCTTTGTCAATGTAAGGCTTCGTTTCTCTCAGTGGGTCAATGATAGCAGCCTCGCCATTACTTTCAAGATAATATGCTGCTTCTGCCAGGCATCCCGTATAAATTTGTTCAACTTTCATAAATGCATCGTTTTGGTGGTCTGTGCGATAAAGAATATAATTCCCCTGATTTGTTCTTATACGCCAGAAATGTTGGTACGCAATAAGGGTTTTTGAATTTATATATGCAAAGTTCCAATCCATGGGAAATGCTATAAATGACATTTGTCACAGAAATGTCTGATCAAGGTCATAATCATTCTGTTCTTTTATAACGGCAGTAATTATTCTATTTTAAAATGGATCAGGCTGGCCTTTTTCTGTAACTATTGTCACCCATTTTTCCCGGTATTACCTGGAATTTTGAACAAGTAACGTTGAAATAGTATGCAATTTGTCAAAAGGCTTAAAAGCGGCTGGACTCTTTTAAAATTTATACGAGTTGGACTGGGTGGCTTAATTTTGCACTCTTCGATCCAAAGCGGGCATATAACCGGAATAGTGCTTGGCGGATTATTTACATTATTTGCCCTGCTTACTGAAGGAGTTTGCTGCGCAGGAAATGCGTGTTATATTCCTCAAAAAGGGAAAAGCAGCTCTCCCAAACATGAAAATATTGAATATGAAGAGCTGGCTGCTAAATAACAAATGGGTGATCTCGGGAGTGATCATTGGCGCAGTGGGAGGGTATCTTTACTGGCAACAGGTTGGCTGCAGCAGCGGCACTTGTGCTATCACTTCAAAGTGGCATAACAGTACAGGTTATGGCGCTTTGATGGGCGGGTTGTTATTCAGTATGTTCAAAAAAGAAAAAAATGGAACAAACAGCAAATAAAAGAGAAAGCTTTGGTGAAATACTTGGTGGAAGTACGCCGGTATTGGTGGACTTCTTTGCAGAATGGTGCGGCCCTTGCAGGCTGATGAAACCAATACTGGAAGAACTCCATCAAAGAATGGGTGATAAGGTACGCATCCTGAAGATAGATATTGACAAAAGCCCGGCTTTGGCCGATAACCTGAATATCCATAGTGTACCTACACTGATGTTTTTTCAGAATGGTAAATCCCTATGGAGACAATCAGGAGTTGTTCAGGCTCTCCAATTAGAAAAGATCATCAAACAACATACAACCAATCAGCAATAATGTCGGATAAAAAAATGAACCGGGGCTATTTAGCTTCATCAGCAGGATGCCGCTGTCCCCGCTGCCGTGAAGGAAAGCTATTTCAGCACCCCGTCAGCATCAGCATGAAAAAGAATATGCAGATGAATAAGAATTGTCCCGTTTGCGGGCAGGCAACAGAAATAGAAGTAGGTTTTTACTATGGTACCAGCTACGTCAGTTATGCAATGACAGTGGCCTTGAGTGTTGCTACATTGGTAGCCTGGTGGGTGATCATCGGTTTATCCACAGATGACAACCGCTTCTTTTACTGGATGGGATTTAATGCCGTATTCCTGATCATCCTTCAGCCATGGCTGATGCGCCTGAGCCGCAGCCTTTGGATATCATGGTTTGTAAAATATGATCCTTACTGGAAAGAACACCAACCGGAAGATGTATCTGAAAGGTTAAATACAGACCAGGCAGCCAATTGGTAAAATAATCACCGGCCCCGTTCCAGTTGAACAGACTGCCTGCTGCCATTATATCTTACAAAAATCCCGTCATTTTTGTCGAGCTCTAATGAAATGGCTTTGTTCTTTGTAATATATTTTATCCTGAAGAATCTTTTCCTGAGCATTCCGGCAAATGATCCTGCTCTTTTATCCAGTATAAGTGTTTTATCAGCTTCAGAATAAATGAAACGAATGGTTGAATACATCCCCTTCTCATAATTATAATTCACCCCTTCATCTTCATACAAAGTAAACTCACCGTCCTTACCTGCATAAACATACAAGGTGATCGTATCCGGCTTCTTTTCAGTAGTGTATTGCAATGACGGCCCAAACGGGATAATTGAACCCGCCTTTACAAAAACAGGTATCCGCTCATACACTGCCTGAGCATTGATTGTTTGCCCGCCTTCTGCATATTGCCCGGCGTAAAGATCGTACCAGCCCTGCCCTTTAGGTAAGTACACCTGCCTGCTTCTTTCCTTATACGTATAAACAGGATTAATAAGCAATGCCGGGCCAAACATATATTGATCGGCGATATTCTTCACAGCATTGTCTGCGGCAAAATCCATCACTAATCCACGCATGATCGTATAGTCATTATGAAAGGTTTGTCCGGCCAATGAATAGATATATGGCAATAGCCTGTATCTCAGCTTATCATAATACAACATACTTTGATAGCATGTATGGTTTTCCTGCGATAAATTATAAATTTCTCTGAATGGATATTGACCATGTACCCTGAACAACGGAACAAATACCCCGAATTGGTACCATCGGGCATTCATCTCTCTCCATTCTTCCAGTGTTTCAGCATCGGGTTGTTCATATCTACTTTCAACAGCAAACCCGCCAATATCCATGCTCCAATACGGCAAGCCGGACATAGAGAAATTCACGCCTGCCGCTATCTGCAGTTTCATATCATGCCAGCGGCTGGATATATCACCACTCCACGTTGCGGCCGCATAGCGCTGCATACCCGAAAAAGCAGATCGGGTAAGAATAAACACTCTTTTATCAGGATCAACAGAGCGCTGCCCTTCATAAATGCCTTTTGCGTTCATCAATGGATACGCATTCAAATATTCAGACGTGATACCGGTAGCCAGCGGGTACATTTGTTGCTTTCTTTTTTGCGGACTTACATTCGAAAGTATATCCGGCTCACTGGCATCCATCCACCATGCATCCACTCCCTTTTTATACAGCTTGTCATGAATCAGGTTCCAGAAACCCTTTTGCGCATTTTCATTGAAAGCATCATAGAAAGTGGAAACAAATCCCTGTGCGATCCAGTCACGCTGACGATCGGCGATATTTCTCTTATACAACCAGCCATTCTTATCAAATTCATTATACGCCTTAATACCTTCATAGAACTTGGGCCATACAGAGATCATGAACCGGGTATTGTATTTTTCATGCAGTACCCTGATCATACTGTCCGGATTGGGAAAACGGGAAGCCTCAAATTCTTGGCTACCCCAGTCATCCTGTTTCCAATAGCTCCAGTCCAACACAATATTATCCAGGGGTATTCTTCTTTTTCGGAATTCCTGTACCGTATTCAAAATCTCATCTTGTGTTTTATAGCGTTCCCGGCTTTGCCATAGTCCTAATGTCCAAATTGGCAGCAAAGTAGCTTTACCCGTAAGTGACCGGTATCCGCTGATCACCTCATCCATACTCTTACCATAAATAAAATAATAGTCCAGTTGCTTACCAGCTTCGGACAAAAAATTCAAGACATTCTCCTCATTGTTTTCAATTGGGCCAAGCCACTTAAAAGAAGTGTAGGATTCACCGCCATCAGGTGTCCACTCGATCTTTACAGGTATTTTTTTGTTTTTCTCAAAAGGAATATCCAATATGGCAGTGCCGGGATTCCACGCCTGCCTCCATCGGTCCAGTAACAATTTTCCATCCACCCAAACTTTCATATATCCCGCATAACTCACCCTCAATTTATGAATACCGTCCTTGTAAGAAGCAATGCTGCCCTCCCAACGTATAAAGCCATTATCAGGCTTGAATTCAGCGGGCAGATAAAGTTTTGAATCGTTGACATACTCGTATTTGATGTCAGATTCTGCTTTTTGCATCAGCATTTCTGCTGGTTTCCTTCTGTCATTATAATAAGAGGCGGTCAGCCACCCCGTTTCATCATTTTTGGAAAAGAGCTTCAGAGCAGAAAGCTCTTTATAACTACGGGTATCCCCCACTTTTGTTATCGAGTTATTGTCCCATAGTATCCCGTAATTTTTTTTTGAGATAAGAAATGGAACGGCTACTTCTGTATTATTCTGAAAAAGGAATACCTGGTAACCCCTGTAATTCATGTGCCCATCCTGGTGCTGTCCAAGTCCGTACCATGCATCATCGGCTGTTGTTTCAAATTTTTGACTGATGCTATATGTCCTTTCTCCTTCAAAGACGGCGGGCTGCAGATTTTTACTGAATTTACTTTCTGCAAGAATTTTTCTCCGGGAACTATCGGAGAAAATAACACTGCCAGTATTCAGATCCGCTTCAGCAATGATCAGTTTTGTTTTTATTATTATTGTTTTCTTATCAGGCCCCTCAGCTATATCCCATTGAACTGATTCGAAATTTGTATTGACAGTTACCAGGCTTTTGATGTCAGGAAATATATTTTCCGGGCTGGCAGATATCCGGATGATATTATCATTGACAACCTGCAACCTTACAGCCTTTGGTTGCCCGGGCATTTCAAAAGCAGGATGAATAATAATACCGTCAGGGATTTTAGTATAAGAGGGCTGTGACAGGGAGAATTGAGGAATAAAAAGTAATATGGCAAGGCTCAATCGTATCAAAACAGGCAAAGCAGTCATAATTATTTCATTTCGAGACAAAATTGCCTAAAAATAACTGCTATCGTTGATACTATTTTAGCATTTACCTGTACTAAAATAGTGTAGCCCATAAAAAAACCTGCTGAATGAATGATCAGCAGGTGAAGGCGGAGACTGAGGGATTCGAACCCTCGATACCCTTTAGAGGTATACACACTTTCCAGGCGTGCTCCTTCAACCACTCGGACAAGTCTCCAGTTTAAAGGGGTGCAAAAATACGTCTTCACCTCTTAGAGACCGAATAATTTTTGGGCATTTGCGGTGGTAATAGAAGCGATTTCTGCCGGAGGTTTTCCCTTAACATCTGCAAGTTTCTCAGCCACATATTTTATATAGGAAGGTTCATTTCTTTTTCCCCGATAAGGCACAGGCGCCAGGTAAGGAGCATCTGTTTCCAAAACGACATACCGTAGGTCAATATTCTTCATTACCTTATCCAGTCCTGAATTTTTAAAAGTGATGACCCCGCCTATTCCAAGATAAAACCCAAGATCAATTACTTGCCGGGCCTGTTCATCTGATCCCGAAAAACAATGAAATACTCCTTTTAAACTCCCTTTTTGATTCTGTGATATCATATCTATACACTCATCTGTCGAATTTCTTGAATGTATGACAACGGGTATCTCAAACTCTAAAGCCCATTCAATTTGTTGCTGAAAGGCATAGTACTGCTGTTCTTTAAAAGTAAGATCCCAGTAAAAGTCGAGACCTGTTTCCCCGATAGCAACAAACTTCCTTTTTTCAAGATGATCTCTGGCTAGATCCAACTCAGCTAAGTAGTTTTCCTTAACCGAACAGGGATGTAAGCCCATCATAGAAAGGCTAAGCCCCCCCGAAAACGCCTCTGCTTCCAGCATTTCGCTGTGAGTCACTGAGTCTATAGCAGGCATTAGTATCTTTGCAACTCCCACTTTTTCAGCATTTTCCATCATATATGGGCGGTCTGGATCAAAGTCCTTAAGATAAATGTGCGAATGTGTATCTATCAGCTTCATGTGTATTTTAAAATCTTATTCCTGCAAAAAATACAAGCATTTCAGTATCAAACAAATTGAAATAAGTTTGGATTAATTAAAAAATATTATACCTTTAAACCAGTTTTCATAGGGTACGGATTAAAAACGGGCCAGGGTTTCTACCCAGGCCCTAACTTTTTTGTATGGTTACCAGTTTTTTAAACTAGCACAGGCAAAAATGCTATGTATGTATTTTAATCGGATTCTAACGGTAATACATCAAAACGGTATCCTTTGGAACTAAAAAAATCCAAAATACGGGGTAAAACAAACTCCAGCAACCGGAATGCTTTCTGGCTATCATGAAATACAACAATAGAGCCCCTCTTTGTATTAAGTATGACGTTTTGCAAACATTGTTCTCTTGTAAGTGTTTCATCAAAATCTCCGCTCAGCACATCCCACATAATGATCTTTGACGCTTTGCGTTTCAATGCAATACTTATGTTCTTTGCCTGGAACGATCGTATTCTGCCATAAGGCGGACGAAACAAAGGTGTATCAATGATCTTTGCCGCTTCAGCAATATCTTTTAAGTATTCTTCATCGTTTGTCTTCCATCCGTTCCGATGACTATATGTGTGATTACCCATCAAATGACCTTCATCCAACATGCGTTTGTAAATATCCGGAAGGGCCGCAACATTCTTACCAATACAAAAAAAACTTGCTTTGGCATTGTACTTTTTCAATTCATCGAGAACAAAAGGCGTAGCCTGTTCATGCGGGCCATCATCAAAAGTGAGATAGATGACCTTTTCTTTCGTTTTAATATCCCAGGTATAAGAAGGATATATCTTTTTCAACCACCAGGGTGTTTTGACCAGGTATCTCATAGAAAGGCACAAGTTACAGGATACAAAGCATAATCCTGTTTCCCATAGATCCAGAGCTGTATTTCGTCTGTTATCCTTCTGCCTTTATCAGTTTATATTTGCAGCCTATGAGTAAAAAAGTCAGGGTTCGTTTTGCTCCAAGTCCCACAGGAGGTTTGCATCTTGGCGGGGTCAGAACGGTTTTATATAATTACCTTTTTGCCAAAAAAAATAACGGTGATTTTATTCTCCGGATAGAAGATACCGACCAGGCCCGCTATGTTCCCGGAGCTGAGCAATACATTTTCGACTGTCTGAAATGGGCCGGGCTGGAACCCGATGAAAGTCCTTTACACGGTGGTGAATATGGCCCTTACCGTCAGAGTGAAAGGAAAGAGATATACCGCCAGTATGCAGAACAACTGATAAAAGATGGGCAGGCCTATTATGCATTTGATACGCCAGAAGAACTGGAAAAGATGCGGCAGGATTTTAAAACAGAACAGAATCCCTCTCCTCAATATGACCACTCCATCCGTATGAAAATGCGGAATTCATTAACAATACCGGCTGAAGAAATAAAAAAACTGCTGAATACAAATACCCGTTATGTCATCCGCATCAAAATGCCCGAACACGAAACAGTATCTTTTACAGATATGATACGGAGAGAAGTAAGTTTTGACACTTCTGTTGTTGATGATAAAGTGTTGCTGAAAGCTGATGGAATGCCTACATATCACCTGGCGGTAGTGGTGGACGACTATCTGATGAAAATCAGCCACGCTTTCCGTGGTGAAGAGTGGTTGCCCTCGGCCCCTGTGCATATCCTATTATGGAAATACCTGTTTGGCCTGAACGCCATGCCACAATGGGCACATCTGCCTTTGATTCTTGGCCCAAACGGAAAACTAAGTAAAAGGGATGGTGCCAGGTACGGTTTCCCTGTCTTTGCCATGAACTGGACCGATCCTAAAACCGGTGAACTCACTGAAGGCTTCAAAGAAAAGGGATTTTTGCCGGAAGCATTTATCAACTTACTGGCGTTATTAGGCTGGAATGATGGTACAGAGCAGGAGATCTTTACCAAGGAAGAACTGATCGGAAAATTTTCTATTGAAAGAGTACATAGTGGAGGCGCTAAATTCGATTATGAAAAAGCAAAGTGGTTCAATCATGAATGGATCAAGAGAACGGAGGCAGGACTTCTGAAGTCCGGGGTTAGAAATTTGGTGACGGCAAAAGGTGTGATCATTTCAGAAGAGGCTCTTTTGGAAAAAGTAATTGATTTAGTAAAAGACCGTTGTACTTTCCTGACAGACTTTTATGACCAGTCAGTTTTCTTTTTCAAAACACCTGAACAATATGACCTGAATGCTGTCAAACCCAAATGGAATGAAGCTAAGCAGCTCTTCTTTACAGAAGTGATAAGAGATTTTGAATTAAATAATGATTGGAAGGAAGCCGTTCTTGAAAAAGACTTTAAAGAGATTGCTGCGGCTAATCATATCAAACCCGGGGATGTATTACTTCCGTTCCGCGTCATGCTGGTAGGCGGAAAGTTCGGACCAGGCGTTTTTGATATTGCTGAAATAATAGGGAAAAAAGAAACGATCAACCGTATAAAGAAAGCGCTGGATGCTTTTAATAATTGATCAGCCCTGATCTCGTATTAACTTCATTACCTCAACAAATTCTTTTTTTCCCAGATCCTCGATCAGTTTCCTGTCTCCGGGTTCCATACGGAATAACCCGGATGTATTCAACACGGCCTGTGAGGCGGTCCTGATGCCTGGGATAACCGTGGATACTTCCTGATAACTCAGTACATAGCTTAAAGCAAGTTGTGTTTTCGTACAATTGTACTTACTGCATAAACCCCAGACAGGCTGCAGAGCCTTATTGGTCCTTTCGATCACGGAAGTTACCAGCCGGTTCTTCCGGTGATCATTGTCTGCAAACGAAACTCCTTTATCAAATTTGCCTGTTAATAGACCGAATTGCAAAGGCATCCTTGCTATGATACCATAACCCTTTAACGCAGCCTTTTTCATTACCGGCAAAGCCTTTTGATTAAGTATGTTCAATACCAACTGAAACCCGCTGCCAAACCCATACTCGATCAGGTATTCCGCTTCAACCGATGGGTCGAATGTATTCAGCGATAAGCCCCAGTAACGGATCTTTCCCTGTTGCTGCAGCTGCTGCATGGCTTCTATACATTCCCCCTGAAGCAAGTGTTCCATCCGGGCGGTGTGTAACTGATAATAATCGATGACCTCTCTTTGTAATCGTTTTAAACTTTGCTCGCAGGCCCCCGTAATATACTTCTTTGAATAATCAACGGTAAACTTTTCATCTCTTGAAACATTACCCACCTTCGTTGCGATCAACATCTTCTTATTCTTACCGATCGTTTTGCCCAGTAATTCTTCAGAGTGGCCAAGCCCATAAATATCTGCTGTATCAAAAAAATTGACCCCGTTATCAATAGCCGTATATATTGCTTTTATTGAAGTGCTGTCATCCGCTTCTCCCCAGCCGATAGCGGTGGATCCGATCATGGCCCCGCCACCAATGGCCCATGCTCCAAACCCCACCTCACTGACCAGCAGGTCAGTTTTCCCGAATTTCCTGTATTGCATAATGCAAATTACTAAGCTGTTGCTTAAAGAACTGTAATTTTGATCATACAAGATTGCTGATATGAACCGACCACTCAGAGTTTTAGTCGCCAAAGTAGGATTAGATGGCCACGACCGCGGGGCCAAAGTGATCGCCACTGCATTAAGGGATGCTGGTATGGAAGTGATCTATACTGGCCTTCGCCAAACTCCTGAAATGGTTGTAAATGCCGCTCTCCAGGAAGATGTGGATGCCATCGGGATCAGCATTCTCTCCGGCGCTCACATGACCGTTTTCCCAAAAGTCATCGGTCTGATGAAACAGAAAGGGCTCGATGATGTGCTGCTCACCGGCGGCGGTATTATCCCTGAAGAGGATATGGAACAATTGAATAAGCAAGGAGTGGGAAAGCTCTTTCCTCCCGGCACCCCTACCGGAGAGATCGCCAGTTATATAACAACATGGGTAAAAGAACACCGCTCATTCTGACTTTTAATTTTACCGCAAACGAGATCATCCCCGAAAACACCTCATCAGCCATTTCCTGCATTTCATTATACCAATCCCGCCATTCACTAACCTTACCACTGATTCAAAAAACCCGCCCGGTATCTTTGCCGCTCCATTAAAACCTTGGAACGGAGAATAGTAACCATGAAACAATTTATACTACAGCACCGCAATCGCATCTGGGCAAAGGCGCTGTATTCATCTGCCACTATTTCGCTTTTCATCTATATCATCATCCGGGGCTTTACCTACGACTTTCCTATGTCGTGGACGGAAGAAGCCATACTTTTTGTCAAGGTCATCTTTGCGGGAAGTTGCCTGATGTCGCTTGCTACTATCGGCTGCGCCAGCCTGTACCGGGCTTTTGAAAGAATAAAAAGGCACAAATAGGCCGCCTGGGTTATCTCAATCCTCTATTGACTATTTTTGAAAAAAAATAGTCATGTACAATACGTTGCTTGTTCAAACGGAGAATGGCATCTGCACGATCACTGTTAACCGCCCCGATAAACTCAATGCCCTGAATAAAGCGGTCTTTGATGATCTTAATACAGCGCTGGATGACATACAGGTTAACGATAATATAAAGTCTGTGATCATTACCGGTGCAGGAGTAAAAGCATTTGTTGCAGGGGCAGATATCACAGAGTTCAGCGGTTTGAATAAAGAACAGGCCAAAGCATTGGCCCAAAGAGGGCAGGATACATTTTTCAGGATTGAGAATTCTTCTAAACCCATAGTTGCCGCCGTAAACGGGTTTGCTCTTGGCGGTGGCTGCGAACTCGCAATGGCCTGTCATTTCCGTGTGGCATCCGAAAATGCAAAATTTGGCCAGCCGGAAGTGAACTTAGGGCTTATACCAGGATATGGAGGTACGCAACGACTGGTTCAATTAGTTGGTAAAGGAAAAGCTATGGAGTTATTGATGTCAGCGCATATCATAGATGCCAATGAAGCTAAACAATACGGGCTTGTCAATCATGTGACTACTGCTGAAAGCCTGTTAGAAAGGACGAAAGAGATACTCACTATTATCAATTCAAAGGCGCCTTTGGCAGTGGCTGGTTGCATCAAAGCAGCCAATGCCGTATTCGATGAAACAAGAGATGGCTACTCAGCCGAAATAGATGAATTCGGGAATGCCTTTGCCACCGAAGATATGATAGAAGGCACTACTGCTTTTCTGGAAAAACGGAAAGCTGATTTCAAAGGGAAATAACCTCACCGATTTATTGCAGTACTGAAAGTACAGGGTCAGCCACCGGGTGATCTGCTTTAAAAGTGTAACCCAGTAGTTTTGCTATCGTTTGTGCAAATTGCTTTTGATACAACTGCATTGCCTCATTTACTTCACCTTTTGCTTTTATATCCGGCCCCATCACTGCGAACCAGATCTCGTGGGCATCCTGTATCTTATTATTATGACTGGTCCATTCATCTTTTTTTATATCACCGCGGCCATGATCTACCGTAATGAACAAGGAAGTCTTATTCCTGTATTTCGGATCGCTTTGCACAAAATCCCATATCTGTTTTATCCATGTGTCTACCTGATGAGTGGCGTCAAGATAAGAACGATACATACCAGCATGTGCCCATTCATCTGTTTCCCCATAAGCGATGTATAGCACTTTTGGTTTTCTTGTTCTCAACCATTCCATCGCCATATAATGCGTAAATACATCCAGACACTCGCCTTCCAGCCATGGTTTGTAGGAATCTTTCAGCATCGCATTGATCAGTTTTTCGTTGGCTGTGGGTTTTCTGCCACCGGTCGTATCGAATGAACAAACCACCGGGAACCCTGCTCTTTTCTCATTCAGTATCCTGTCAAAGGCATCCCATGCACCAAAGGCCACCACCTTTCCTTTTATTGCAGATTGCTTATTCAGAAACTCAAATACTGATACGTTTGGATTAGGCGGATAGCTGTTTGAATTGATAGCCGTATCGGCATATCCCGTCATGATCTCGCTATAGCCGGGATAAGAAAACCAGTAGGGATTGGCGTTATCCACTTTATTATTGAATTGCCTGTTGCCATATATCTGTCCTTTTGACTCCAGTACATTCCATAAGAAGGGCATCAGCCTTTTTCTGCGTTCACTTTCCGTATCATGCCAATAATTCTCATAAATATACCCGCTGTCTCCCTGGTTAAACTTCTTGTTATTGGCAATAGCCGGGTCCATTCCTTTGAAAACATCCTGCCATCTAAGTCCATCGGTAGTGATGATGATGATATTTTCTGTTTTGCTTTGCGGATAAGCTGCTATCGCTCCAAAAATAAATAACAAGGATACTATTCTTTTCATTGATTCAAAATTCAGGTTAATGATACAATACAGATGCAGGTATTTCTTCTTTTGCTCCGCCTTCGGGCTGCATACTTACCTTTAACTCGTTGCCACCTCCGCTGTCGAAGTACAGGACACGTATTTTATGATATCCCTTTTTCAATGCTGCTTTTCCGCTTTTTTCTTCAGTGCCATGGTTACCATCATTATTTACGACTTCTGCTTCATCTATAAATAATTTACTGCCATCATCGGACTCAGTAAAGAAACTATACACACCCTGTTTAGCAATATGTATATAGCCCGAGAATTCAAAGGCAAATTTATCAGTACGTTGTTTCCTTTTGTTGGATATGATGGTGGCTACCCCTTTTGTCACAGGATTACCATTTACGAAACCCATATCAATACTTCCTGAAGGCTCATAATACTTATAAGAAATACCTGGCTCTGGTCTTTGCACTTTTGCAGGACTAATCCAACTGTAAACCGTAATATCTGCTGAAGCTACCGGCCCCGGAATAATGCCAGAAAAACCTGCCTGCGGACAAGCAATAGCTTTCAGCACAACACTCTTATCGGTTGTAAAAGGACCTGTATAATGTTGGGAGTTCTTTGACGGTTCCGTGCCATCCGTTGTATAAAACACATCACCACCTAAAACATTACGGATCGTTACAACGGGCCTCATTATATTCTTGCTGTAATCTGCCACAATCTGTGGTTTAGGCATATAAGACCCGAACTTTTCTATCCTGACAGCAAAAGCATATTGCGACCTTATTTTATTGGGATTAAATTCCGGCAAACTGATCTCTACATTTTCTCCTGCCTGCTGCCACGAAAGATCTTCCTTTGTTGACAAAAACCTTATCCTGGTTCCTTGCGGAAGCTGCATTTTTTTTAGCACGAGTTTTCTGTTGTCAGGATATTTTGGGAAAATGGCATACAGGCTTTGATTGGTGTAATGATAGGTATAAAACACTTCCTTCACGGCATACCCAGGATCGGGATCGACGGTCAGCTTGAGCATGATATCACCACCTGTTTTCCAATCTCCGGCAATATGTTCATTGTTTCCTCTATAATCCTTTCTTCCATCACTCCACTGCACGGGAGTTTTCCACCTTGACGTGCCGTAAATAGCTTCCCCGTTTATCTTCAACCATTCGCCTATCTCTAACAGCCGCTCCTGCATGATGGGTGGTATCTTTCCATGCTCATCGGGACCAATGTCGAGTAAAAAATTTCCACCCCGGCTCACTTTATCCACCAATGCGATCACCAATGACTGCGTAGAATTATAATCCCAGGCATCTTCTTCGCGATTGTAACCATAACTATAGCCCATCCCCCGGCTTTCCTCCCAATAGTGATCTTCAAAATCAAGATCGGGCTGGTATTCGGGAGTAAAAATTCCGCCATGTTTAAACCGGATACCTGCGCCCCACCTGTCATTCACTACCACCTTTTCCTTTACCGGGCTTTCATTGTAAAGCCAGGCCAAAAACTCCTGTGACCTCCATGTTTCGGCAGGTGCATCCCAATCGCCATCTGTCCAGAATATATCCGGCTGATAGGTATGAATGAGATCTTTCATCTGTGGCCACGTATGTTCTTCCGCAAATCGTTTCGGGTCTTTTTTCCATAATGGATTGAACCATTCATACAATGAATAATACATGCCGGCATGAACAGAAGTTTTCTTCACAGCTTTGAACAGGTCACCTAACAGATCTCTCTTCGGACCTATATCCCGTGCATTCCATTTGAATCCCCATGTTTTATCAGATTCTTTACTCGGCCACAAGGTGAATCCGTCATGATGTTTGGAAGTAAGTACAATATATTTTGCCCCCGACTGCTCGAAAAGTTTTGCCCATTCATCCGGGTTAAAAAGCTCCGCTTTAAAATCATGAGCCAGATCATAGTAACTCCGGTCGCCAAACTTTGTTTTATGAAATTTCATTCTTGCTGAGTCAGTGGTTTGCAAACCATATTGGTACCATTCCGCATAATTGCCCTTAGCGGACCAGCCGGGCACAGCATATACTCCCCAGTGAATGAAGATCCCGAACTTTGCATCTTTAAACCACTGCGGCGTGGGTCGTTTATCAAGGCTTTCCCAATTGGGCTGATATATTTGTGCTGACAAATGCTGGGAGAAGATAAAAAGCAAAATGGCAAGGATGTTTCTCATATGTTACAAAGTTTGCTCGTTCAGTTTATCTGATGGATTCAGTATATAGGTCAGAATGCTATTATCCTTACGCAATTCAACAACACGAAAGCCCCTGTATGCGGTTCCCCAGTTTCCGCCGAAATGGGCATCAAAAATAAAAGGAATATGCTCTTTCATTTTAATGGTATCAACATCATGGTCATGCCCGTTGAATACAGCCCTTACATTCCTGTATTTGGACAGTAATTCAAAAAACTCAGGGCAATCTACCGCATTCTTTGTGTGTTTCACCGGGTTGATATGAATAAATATGAAAACATTCTTTTGCTTTTTGTGCTCCTCCAGTTTCCGGGCAAACCAGTTCAGATCGGGACAGAGGTATGTTCCATTTTCATTGGAAGTAGTGCCGATAAGCACCGTATTCTTCCTGACCCTGAAATCAAGGTTCACCGGCATATTCCAGATCGCCTGCCATTCCTCAGCTGTTACATGATCATGATTCCCCTGGCTGACATAATATTTTACTGCCAGTTTATCCAATGCTGCTTTGGCCTCTGCAAACCATTTTTTATCATCGTGGATAATATCCCCGTTGATCATACAGAAATCAAATTCCTTCTCCACATGGTGCCGGTTGATATGCCTGACCATATCTGAGAAGTATTCCTCATACTCAGTATTTGGTTGTCCGTAATGTCCGTCAGATGCCACAGCAAACCTAAGTACAGGTCTACTGGCACGCAATTCATCATGATCCCCGGTAAAAGATAAAATATCCCCGCTCTGTAAAATGACAAAAGCGGCGGAAGCCTGTTTAATAAAATCCCGGCGGCGCATTGGCAATGTTTTTTGTGAAACAGCTAACTAAAAATAAAACTTGCAGGCAATATGACATTTATCATGCAAAACAGGGCAGCCATTTGCCTCCATGAATGTACATTTGCCGGACCAAAAATCTCTCAACCAATATTAATTTCTGATTATGGAATACCGGATCGAAAAAGACACTATGGGCGAAGTGAAAGTGCCCGCTGAAGCCTATTACGGCGCCCAGACACAACGCAGTATTGATAACTTTAAAATAGCGCAGGATATCAACAGGATGCCCAAAGAGATCATTGCTGCATTTGCATATCTGAAGAAAGCAGCGGCGATCACCAACCTTGAAGCCGGTGTTCTGCCTAAAAATAAGTCCGTGCTTATCGGGAGGGTTTGCGACGAAATTCTGAAAGGACAATTGAATGATTATTTCCCGCTGGTAGTGTGGCAAACAGGTAGCGGCACGCAAAGCAATATGAATGTGAATGAAGTGATCGCTTACCGCGGCCATGTATTGAAAGGCGGAAAATTAACTGACAAAGAGAAATTTCTTCATCCCAATGATGATGTGAACAAATCACAATCCTCCAACGATACCTTCCCCACTGCAATGCATATTGCTGCTTATAAGATACTGGTGGAAGTAACTATTCCCGGTATAAAAAAATTAAGGGATACGCTGGCAAAGAAAAGCAAACAATACATGAAAGTAGTAAAGATCGGAAGGACCCATTTCATGGATGCTACCCCTTTGACAGTAGGACAGGAATTCAGCGGCTATGTTTCGCAATTGGATCATGGATTAAAAGCTATCAAAAATTCACTGGCGCATTTAAGTGAGCTTGCATTAGGCGGCACAGCAGTAGGAACAGGCATCAACACTCCTCCGAAATATGCAGAGAACGTGGCCAAACATATTGCTAAACTGACTGGCCTTCCGTTTGTGACGGCAGAAAATAAATTTGAGGCGCTGGCAGCCCACGATGCCATTGTGGAAGCACATGGTGCTTTGAAAACAGTTGCAGTAAGCCTGATGAAGATCGCAAATGATATCCGTATGCTATCCTCAGGCCCGAGAAGCGGTATCGGTGAAATATTCATTCCCGATAATGAACCGGGATCGTCCATCATGCCGGGTAAAGTAAACCCTACACAATGTGAAGCCATGACCATGATCGCGGCACAGGTATTAGGGAATGATGTCGCAATCAACATTGGTGGCGCTACCGGTCATTTTGAGCTCAACGTTTTCAAACCGGTTATGATCTATAACTTTCTGCACAGCGCCAGGCTGATCGGTGACGGATGTGTTTCGTTCAATGATAAATGCGCCGTGGGTATCAAACCCATTGAAGCCAACATCAAAAAGCACGTAGATAATTCTTTGATGCTTGTTACGTCGCTTAATACAAAGATCGGCTATTATAAAGCAGCCGAGATAGCACAAAAGGCTCATAAAGAAGGTACAACTTTGAAAGAGATGGCAGTAAAGCTTGGGTATGTAACCCCGGAGGAGTTTGACAAATGGGTGGTACCCGCCAATATGGTTGGTAAAATTTAAAGCCAGAATCGTAAAACCCCTTAGTAAAAAGAGAAGTACAGACCGTATTTCTCTTTTTTCCTTTTGAAAGCTTGCGAATTGACCGGCATCCGTCTATTTTAGTGTTGTTAATCTAATACCTTTTAAAAAAACAACTAATCCCTACACTATGAGAAGTATTGCAAAGCCATCTGTCCATCTCTCTTCTTATCCGCTTACAGCTGTCAAACAATCAAATATCAATAAGCCTGATTCCCCGTATTTAAGGGCATTGTTGTCCGGTGCATCTACTGCTAATAATGGAACTACGGGCCGGGTAAGGAGACTTTCACTCGCCAATCCACAAGCTATTCAAAAAAAGCACATTCAGGCCGAAAAGAATAAACTGCCCACAGATATCGAGTTGACTGAAAAAGACTGGTTTAAAAACTACGAGTAATCAAACCTTAAGCATAATAAATGTAAGAGGCAGTCTTTATTTGGCTGCCTCTTTGCATATTTACCTGATACAATAACATATCCGGAACAATTACCTGCTGATAGCTTATCTTATTCTCTTCCCGGTTTTTGTCCCATTCATTCTGCGCTGATATACAGTTTTCCATCGTTCGGAAAATACGGAAAAACCCCCTGTTTTACCTAAGTCTATTCCCTCTGTGTATTTATTAAACCATTTACTATTTTTTCGTTCATAAAACCCGGAATCCTTGAGAAAAAAACGTGCCCATGAAAAAAATTTTACTCGCATGCGTGAAAGCGCCTTCCTGTATTATTTTACTGCTGATCTCTGTTCTCCTGGTTAATAACACAGCGCTTGCGCAACCAGCCAACGATAACTGTGCGGCTGCAGTTCTGTTAACTTCTAATACTGCCTGTGCAAACATTGCAGGCACTGTAGTGAATGCTACAGCCAGTGCAGGCGTTCCCATAGGCACCTGTACAGGTAATCCAAATGATGATGTCTGGTATCGCTTTACTACGGTCTCTACCGACCATACCATTACGCTTAG
Organism: Chitinophagaceae bacterium; assembly: GCA_016787135.1. GTDB lineage: Bacteria > Bacteroidota > Bacteroidia > Chitinophagales > Chitinophagaceae > VBAT01. The sequence continues at coordinate 62,579 of JAEUVK010000123.1, forward strand.
CAGTATTGGCGCCAATCTCAATACTTCCGGAGCGAGAATACAGCTCTTAGCAGGTACCTGCGCTGGTCTCACTTCTGTTGCATGCGGCACAACAACTATTACATCAACTACTCTCGCAAGAGGCGTCACTTACTATATCCGGGTGTATTCAGCCGGGGCTGCAGCCATAACAACTGCCGGCAATTTTAATATTTGTGTCACTCACCCGGCACTTGTTACACCGGTAATCGATTTTGGAAAAAGCTATGTCAATATCAGTAAGCCGGCAAGCGGTACTGTAGAGACGGGAGATGTCCTGGAAATAAGAGCATCCGTTGCGGTAAGGGCAGGTGCTTATGATAGTTGCGGGTTCACGGATAATATACCCGCCGGTACTACTTATATCCCGGGAACTTTAAGAGTATTAACTAACGAAGGAAAAATATTCAGGCAATTTACCGATGCACAGTTTGATGCTGCCAATGATGCGGGATGGATAACCGGATCATCGATCACCATAAACCTTGGATATAACCAGGCAGATAACCCTGCCACCATCAGCAGAAGGGGTAGAATACGAAATAATAACGGGCATAAACCTTCTTTTTATGGCAGCAGTTGTATCATGATGGCATCTTACAGGGTCACTGTGACTGCCGCCATCGGTTCACAAATCAATACAGGCGGAGGAGCGATCACCTATACTACTTCGCCTTTATCCGTAAACATATTTACTTTCCCATCCAACCCGGTTGCCATCTATACAAACTATGGAATGTGTTCAAATGCTATTGGAGCCAATTCGATCGGTACAGAATTTAATGGCACATTCGGATCTGGTCCTACCAGGAACAGGGGAACCTCTGCCAATGTTCCGGTTGGTTATACTTATTCTGTTTTTACTACGGGTGGCCCCAATGACTATTTCTACGGTATTGCCAACAACACCAGTACAAGAACTAACTATACTACATTAAATACATGGCCCAAGCCTGATGGTTCATCCCCGACACACCGTGTATTTTCTGTATGGGATATCATTGGTGATCATACAGGGGCAGCCAGCCCTACTGCCGGCAATCCTGCTACTGATACAGTAGCCAATAATAATGGCGGCTATATGCTGGTGGTGAATGCTGCCTACAGGATCGACTCAGCCTTCCAGCAAACAATATCGAATCTGTGCCCCAATACTTATTATGAGATATCCTGCTGGATGAGAAATATCTGCTCTAAATGCGGATGCGACTCCAATGGTGTGGGCGGTTCCAGTGGAAATCCGAGCTATATACCTACTGGCCCCGGTGACACTTCGGGCGTTGCACCTAATATCACGTTTGAAGTAGACGGCGTTGATTATTATACGACAGGCTATATTAATTATACCGGGCAATGGGTAAAAAGAGGATTCACCATCCTGACAGGTCCTGCACAAACCAGTTTTACTTTAAAATTCTTCAATAATGCCCCTGGCGGCGGCGGAAATGACTGGGCACTGGACGATATCACTGTAGCAACCTGCTTACCCAACATGAGATACTCTCCTTCCATTACTCCCACCATTTGCCAGGGAAACCCGCTAACGATATATGATACGGTAAGATCATATTTCAATAACTATGTATATTATAAATGGCAGCGCAGTACTGATGGCGGAACCACATGGACGGATGTAACAGCCCCTGCAGGGCCTGCTGCTCCCTTTTGGAATGGTACAGCCTGGGAATATGTTTCTTCTTATACTATTCCTCCTGCTCTGACGATGCCCGCAAACTCAGGTGATAAATACAGATTATTAGTGGGTACTACTGCTGGCAATTTATCTGATCCTAATTGCCGGTCAACGGATGCTACCAATATTGTTACTATCAATGTTATCACCTGCGGCCCGCCGCTTGATACAAGGTTTATATCGGTAACAGGCAAAATCATCAATAACAAATCAATGCTGAAATGGACAACAGCAACCGAAACAGAGCCGCTTTTTTATGACATTGAAAAAAGCAGTAACGGAAATGACTTCAGTGTCATTGGCACCGTAGCCGGGTATAATGATCCCGGAGCATCACAAAACATCTATACATTCACAGACCCTGCTGACGTCAATAACAAAGCATATTATCGTATCCGGATGCGAAATGCTGACGGCCAGCTCCTTTATTCCAAAACCATCCAGTTATTTACAGGATCCGGAAACTTTGCTTTTGTATCAGTGATCAACCCCTTTTCAAGTGAACTGCATTGTGATATTTCCTCCGATAAAGATGGAACGGCCAGGGCAGAACTGACAGATCAGTTTGGCAGACCGGTCAAAAGAAAAATAATCGCTATACAGGAAGGAGTGAATCAGTTATCATTCGACAACACAGGCATTTTACAAGCCGGTATATATATACTGAGAATAGAGCTGGAAGGAAATGTCATTTATAAGAAAGTACTGAAACAGTAAGAGTAAAATGTGTCGCCCGGTAATGATTAAAGTACCTGCATTTTGTCACTTACCTCAGCACTGGTGACTACGGTCGGCTTCTCGTCTTCTTTATGCTTTTTAAAGAATCTTTTCTGAAAGATCAGGAGTGTTATCACCCCTACCGAAATAGAGGCATCTGCTATATTGAAGATAGGGCTGAAGAATTCAAAATCATCACCGCCAACAACCGGAACCCACGAAGGGAACTGAGAGTTAATAATGGGAAAATATAACATATCTACTACCTTCCCGTGAAGAAATCCTGCATATCCTCCCCCGGAAGGAAAAGAGGAAGCAACGATACCATAATCGCTCTGCGAAAAAATAAGACCATAAAACATACTGTCGATCAGGTTACCCAAAGCCCCGGCATAGATCAGCGCCGCACAAATAATGAATCCCCTGCTGTAATGTCTCCTTGCTATCTTACCGATATACCATGTACCGAATATCACTGCTACCATTCTGAAAAGGGTCAGTATCATTTTGCCCCACTCTCCGCCAAATTCCCAGCCCCAGGCCATTCCTTTGTTTTCAATGAAATAAAGCTTGAACCAGCTTAAACCAGTAATACCGGTATTTCCATAACCATAGCTGGTCTTAATCCAGATCTTCAGCGCCTGGTCTGTAAAAATGATCAATGCTATAATCAGAATAACGTTTCTTAGCTTCACCAGCAGGAGATTTAAAGCAACAAATATAAGGCATATCAACAGAGCAGGAAACACTGCTGGAAAGCAGCAGTTTGATTGCCGGATTTTTAAGAAATCTTTATTTATTCTTCAAAATATACCCGTTTCACCCGCTGTGAAACGGAGGTCATTATCTCGTAAGGGATCGTACCCGCCCATTCAGCTATTTGTTGTACAGGCAATTCCTTACCGAAGATGATCACTTCGTCCTCTTCCTGCACATCTTTTATATCCGTTACATCGATCATTGTCATGTCCATGCAAACAGTACCAATAACAGGAACCAATTGCCCTTTTACCAGTATTTTTCCGTTTCTGTTACCCAGGCGTCTTGAAAAACCATCCGCATACCCGATACGTATAGTAGCAATTACAGAGTCCCGTTTCACTATACCCCTGCGGTTATAGCTCACAGATTCTCCTGCCCGCAGATATTTTAACTGCGCTATGGTTGATTTTAGTGTCGCTACCGGCTGAAGTTCGAATTGATGAGTAACGGCACTATCGACTCCGTACAGGCCAATACCCAGTCTGACCATATCCAATTGCAATTGCGGAAGCCGGAAAATAGCCCCTGAATTGGCAATATGCCGTATAAAGAGGTAATGCAGTTTCCCTTTCAGTTTGTCAACTGCAAACTGGTATCGATTGAATTGCTGAAGAGTAAACTCATCTTCTGCAGGATCTTCACTGGCAGCCAGGTGAGAAAAGACCGTTTGCACCTTTACGGAAGAAGCCTTAGCTAAACGATCTGCTAATATTTCGATCTCACCTGTTGCAAATCCAAGACGGTTCATACCTGTTTCTATCTCGATATGCACCGGATACTGCTGAAGGCCCTCATTCTGTAAAAAACTATCGAATGAGTTTAGAAGATCAAACGAATAAATATCAGGTTCAAGGTTATACTCAATCAAAGATTCAAAGGCAGATTGCTCTGGGTTCATGACCATAATGGGCAATGTAATACCTGCCTTTCTCAGTTCAACTCCTTCATCAGCGTACGCCACGCCGAGATAATCCACTTTATGGTATTGAAGTATGCCGGCTATCTCCGCCCCCCCGCTTCCGTAAGCAAAAGCCTTTACCATCGCCATTACCCTTGTTTCCGGTTTCAGGTAGTTTTGATATACTTTCAGGTTATGCGCAATCGCATTGAGGTTGATCTCTAAAACCGTCTGGTGAACTTTTTGTTCCAGCAACTGAACGATCTTTTCAAATTCAAACACTCTAGCTCCCTTTACCAATATCGTTTCCTCTTTAAAATGAGATGACCGGAATTGACTCAGGAAAGCATCAGTTGAGACAAATAGCTCGATAGCTAATGATCCCTGCGCATTAACCAAATGGCTGAATTGCGCTGCGACCTTTTCCCCTATCCCGATCACCCGGTCAACTTTATGCTTCTTTAAATTTTCAAAAATACCGGCATATAGCTCTTCCTCTTTTAAGGCACTTTGCAAAAAATCAGAGAGGATTACCGTTTTCCGCGTACCGGCTTTTTGCTGATCGAGGAAGCTCAATGCTATTTCCAGCGAACTAAGATCGGCACTATAGCTGTCATTAATGATATTACAATGATTGATACCTTTTTTCAGCTCCAGCCGCATATTGACCGGCTGCAGCATTCGCATCCTGTTACTGATCACGTCATGGGAATAACCAAGCATCAACATGACTTGCCAGCAGGTAACCGCATTCTGCACGGAAGCATTATCAGTAAAGGGGATCGAAATGAAAGCAGGGCCGCCTTTACTATCTGCATTCTTTACTGATATAACAGATCCGTCAACATTTCTCTTCACACCTGTTACTTCAAGCGTTGCCGGTTGCCTTGCATTGCTAAACAATATTCTTTTCTCTGCTTCCTTTTGTTCTGGTGAAGCAAACCCTTCGCTATGCGCCTCCCCGATATTGGTCAGCACACCAATAGTCGGCTGAATGATCCTTTCCAGCCTTTCCATTTCCCCGGGCTTTGAGATACCTGCTTCGAATATGGCTAATTCATGCTGTTCATTCATCTGCCACACACTCAGCGGCACCCCGATCTGTGAATTATAGCTCTTGGGGCTCCTGACGATACTGTAATCGGAGTGGAGTAACTGGTATAACCATTCTTTGACCATTGTTTTTCCATTGCTGCCTGTGATCCCGATCACCGGAATGTTGAATTGCTTTCGATGATAAGCCGCTAACTTTTGCAAGGCCTCAAGCGTATCTTTTACCAGAATGAAGTCAGCTTCAGGGTAAAGGGTCGTATCTACGGGTTCACTGACGACAAAACTCCTGACACCCTTTTTATACGCTTCTGAAATAAATAAATGCCCGTCCCTTCGTTGCCCTTTCAGGGAAAAAAACAATGAATCAGCAGGGAAATATACTTTACGGCTATCAAGTAAAAGGTGCTCAACAGGGTTAGCGGCTACTTTTGATGCAGAACCAACAATACGGGCTATATGATCAAGTGTATATTTCAAAAGGATATAAATCTGCTCTGTCGAATGTGTTTGACCAACTAATATACGCCTTCATCGGTCACATCAGGGGGTACTCCCTGCTTTTTCATAAAAATAGAATAGAAGATGGAGCCCGCTATACAAATCATAATGACGCCCAGTGAAATGAAAACCTGTATGGTCTTATCTACCCACTGGTTGATCCAGTGTTCACCCAGCATTTTCAGCCCGATAAAGACCAGCACAATAGCAATACCCTGCTGCAGGTAATCAAATTTGCTGACGGCTCCACGCAAAAGGAAAAACAGTGACCGCAAGCCAAGTACTGCAAATATGTTGGACGTATAAATAACTAATTTATCCCTTGATATACCCATTACCGCAGGAATGGAATCCAATGCAAATACCAGATCAATAGCAGCCAGCATCATGACCACAATGAATAAGGTAGTATAACGCCGTTTGCCATTTTCAATCACAGATAACTTCCCATCTCCATCATGCGGCGCCAACGGGAGTACTTTCTTCAGGAACCGGTACACTTTGGTATTATGCGGTTCAAACTCCTCCTCATCATTTGCCGTGAACATTTTATACCCTGTATAAACCAGGAAAACACCAAAGAGGTAAAGTATCCAATGGAACCGATCCACCAGCGCAACCCCTACCGTAATGAAAATGATACGGAAAACAATGGCCATCAGGATACCAATCAGTAATATCCGGCCATAATGCTTTTCTTTTACCCCAAATGAGGTAAAGATGATAATGAAAACAAAAATATTGTCAATACTCAAGCTCCACTCCATCAGGTAAGCGCTGATATATTCCAGCGCCAGTGTTTGCCCTTTTTCGATCCACATAAAAACAAAAAAGGCAAGCGCCAGGCTTACCCAGAAAAAGGTCTGGTATAACGCCTGTTTCACGGTTACCTTCTGGTTCTTCTTGCTCAACAAGCCGAGGTCAAAGACCAATGCGATGATCAGGACAACGCCGAATACAAGATAAGTGATCTGATCTTTGGTCATGCGGGGGATTTAGTGGGCAAAGATACAGGAGAAGGCACAAGAGACAAGGTTCAAGGTACAAGGAGCAAGGGACAAGATTTACTGTAAGAGCTAAGCTGCATATCTCCTTTTCCTGAGCTGCTGGTAGATAAATCCAAAAAGTATGATCAGTAACACTGGCAAAGCAATATTGACCAATTGCCAGGTTGTTTTTTGCTCCTTTACTTTGGTGGAGTCAAGCAGGCGCAATACGATATTTTTATTACGTGTTTCAATGACAGCAGGATTAGCTACGAGATACTCCAGGCAGTTCTGCAGAAATTGACGATTGGCTACCGGAATAAAATATTTACCATTCTCATTTTGCTGCGCATAGGCGAAATAGGCGAACTTATTAAAGCCCATGGGAATGGGTTCCGGCTGCGTACCGGGACCTTCCATCGAAACAAAATCATTCAGCACCATATCCCCGTCAGCCACAATGATGATCTTATTATCTTTTGACTCTGTCATAAAAGGTGTATTGTAAGAAGCGAGGCTATCCATCATGGCTTTGGATACCCTGTTGCGGAACAATGAAGTGAATTTCCCTTCCAGCAGCAT
>JAEUVK010000136.1 GCA_016787135.1 Chitinophagaceae bacterium
GAAAAATGTCCTCGTACACAGTTTATGATGTTCACTGTTTATGAAAACGATGAAAAAGTATTACAGGCACTGCAAGCCGGCGCTACAGGTTATTTATTAAAAAGAACAAAACCACAACAGATCATCGAAAGCATAAAAGAACTAAACCAGGGCGGCTCGCCCATGAGCAGCAATATTGCCCGTAAACTACTGAACATTTTTATCGATGATAAAAAAGTAACCAGGAAAGAAGTGCTTACTGACCGGGAGAATGAAGTACTTCAATTACTAGCCGATGGTTTATTATACAAAGAGATTGCAGAACGTCTCCATATTGTTCATGGCACAGTACGCCAGCATATACACAACATCTACGAAAAGTTGCATGTACAGAATCGAACCGAAGCGGTGAATAAATACTTTGAAAGAAACTGATCATGCCGGTTGTCTATAACATTCGTTATAGATCATCCTTACTTTTTTTCTATTGACATCAGGCAGGCGGCCAATTAACTTCAAGGCACCAAAGCATTGCCTGTTGTCTTCTTATTTTATTTTAAAAAAATGATACATGAAAAAAGTATTTCTGCTTGCAACTCTTCTTGTTGTGGTTTTTACTGCACACTCTCAGATTCTTAAAAAAATAAAGGACAAAGCCAAAGAAAAGGTTGACAAAACTATTGACGATGCCTCAAAAGGAAATAAGGAAGAGAAAAAAGAAACAGATGACAATAACACTGAACCAGCCAGTACTACCGGTGCTGGCCAGCCCGCTTCTATAAAGGCCTATAGCAAATATGATTTTGTACCCGGTGAAAAGATCGTCGTATTCGAAGATTTTATGCAGGATGCTGTAGGTGATTTTCCGGATAAATGGAATACTAATGTGTCCGGTGAGACCGTGACGATTGAAGGAAAGCAGGGACATTGGCTAATGATAAATAAGTCAGGAATTTTCATACCTGAATTTATTGATTCATTACCTGACAATTTTACGTTTGAGTTCGATTTGCTTTGTGATAATCCTGGGAAGGTCTGGTCACTCTATACCAGCATTGTAGAACTATCAGATCGGAATCACCCAGAGTCCTGGCAATCGGCATCCAATCGTTTTACTTTTACTGTGGCCCCCTATCCGGATGGGAATAGTACTTCTGTAGTTGAACGAAGAAGGGCAGGTGTTGGTGAAGCAGGCGGCAGCACAAGCACCAAACAATTTTCGGATAAGACAAAACCTGTTCATATCGCAGTGTGGCGCCAAAAAGAAAGAGTGCGGGTCTATTTCAATGAAGAAAAAGCATGGGACCTGCCTAAAGCCATGCTGCTGGATGGAAAATACAACACCATTGTCTATTGGCTCCAGGGAGCTACACCGGATGGCAACTATTACCTGACCAATCTTCGCCTTGCCGTTGGCAATCCTGATACCCGCAAAAAAATTCTTGAACAGAACAAATGGGTGACACATGGGATCTTATTTGACGTGAACAGTGATAAAATAAAACCAGAATCATATGGCACTTTAAAAGAGATGGCAAATGTGCTGAAAGAATTTCCGGATCTGAAAGTAAAGATCGTTGGCCACACCGATGCTGACGGAAGCGATGCAGCCAATCTTGATCTTTCAAAACGCAGAGCTGCTGCTGTAAAAGAATCGCTGGCAAAAGAATTCGGCATTGATGAAAGCAGGATGGAAACAGATGGCAAAGGCGAAAGTGAGCCGATAGACAAAAATGATACACCTGCAGGCAAAGCAAATAACCGGAGGGTTGAGTTTATAAAGATATAAGTAACAGGAAATGATCACTGCAGGAAATGTAAAATGATTGTTTATGAAAAAGATCATCCTCTTCCTCCTTGCTATTCTATTACTGCGAGATAGCGAAGCGCAGCAAAATGTTGCAATCAATTCAACCGGCGCATTGCCTCATCCCAGTGCACAACTTGATGTCAGCAGTACCAATAAGGGGATACTCATCCCCCGTCTTACAAGCACGCAACGTTTAACGATCGTTTCACCGACAATCGGGCTATTGGTCTTTGACACCAACACAAACAGTTTCTGGTATTTTAACGGGGCCGACTGGACAAACTTTGCTACTGCCTTAAACAGCTGGTCTGTGAATGGAAATCCAGGTACGAACCCTTCTTCAAATTTTATTGGCACTAATGATAATGCAGACCTGCGGTTTAAAATAAATAATTTAAATGCAGGGCTGGTAGGAAACAATGGGAATCTTTTCTTAGGCTACCGAAGCAATAACAGCAATTCAACCATCAGCCCCAATACTGCTATCGGCGGTGATGCATTATTCAGCAATACTACCGGAAGTTTTAACGCTGCACTTGGTAATAATGTTCTGCGCAGCAATACTACCGGCTATGCCAACACAGCCCTTGGTTCCAATGCACTTATGCAAAACACAACCGGGTTTGAAAATACAGCAGTCGGCAAAGAAGCGATGGTTTCCAATACTTCTGGTTTCACAAACACTGCAACCGGGCTTTACGCTCTTTATTCAAATACAACCGGCAGTAATAATACAGCCAATGGCGGTGGGGCTTTAATGTATAACATGACCGGATCTTCCAATGTTGCTATAGGGGCTTTTTCGCTACAAAATAATATTACAAGAAGCAACCTTGTAGCTATTGGCGATTCTGCATTAAGAAATAATACGGGAGGAATAGAAAATACAGCAATTGGATCAAAAGCATTATATACAAATGCTACCGGAGATTGGAATACTGCAACGGGGTTCCAGGCATTGTATTCAAACATCAATGGCATCAGCAACAGTGCCTTCGGCAATAAAACCTTATACTCGAATACAGGCGGGTCAAACAACAGTGCTCTGGGTATAGAAACATTGTATTCAAATACTACCGGGTACCAGAATACCGCCATGGGAAGAAGGGTGTTGTACAATAATACCACCGGTTATCGAAACACTGCATCAGGAGCCAACAGTTTGTCAAACAACAGCTCGGGGTTCGCAAATACAGCTTTTGGTGAATCTTCGTTAAATGCAAACACAACAGGAAATTCCAATGTTGCGATAGGGATCAATGCATTGAATTCAAATACTACCCGCAGCAATCTCGTTGCCGTTGGCGATTCAGCATTATTTAATAACGGAACAGGGGTAACACAAGTTATCGATGCCACAAGCAATACAGCAATAGGCTCAAAAGCGCTGTATTCAAATACAACAGGATTTGAGAATACTGCTCAAGGTGCATTATCGCTTTATACAAACACTACAGGACAGTCAAACACAGCTACAGGATACAAGGCCCTTTTTGCAAATATTTTTGGAAATTCAAATTCTGCCTTTGGCTCCGGTGCACTTATGGCAAATAATGTTGGAGATAATAATACCGCAGGTGGTTTTCTGGCACTTGCCACAAATACGGTTGGCCTGTCCAATTCTGCCTGGGGTGTAAGGTCACTTATGTCTAATACTAGCGGTAATGCAAATACTGCTGTTGGAGGTTGGGCCTTATATGCAAATACATCAGGCATCGGTAATACAGGGCTTGGATACGCCTCTCTTAATACAAATATAACAGGCCATGGAAATACAGCAACAGGAAGCTCGGCACTGTATTATAATACGACAGGATCTTTTAATACTGCAAATGGAAACGGAGCTCTTCTTTCTAATACTACCGGGTATTCAAATGTTGCAATCGGTTCAGAAGCATTGCGGCAAAATACCACAATGAGCAACCTGGTTGCAGTCGGAGATTCGGCTTTATTAAATAATTCGGGAGGCTATGAGAATACTGCCGTTGGTTCAAAAGCCCTGATGACAAATACTACGGGTACTTTCAATGCTGCGTCAGGTTATCAATCACTCATGCTGAATGCCAACGGAAATTATAATGCAGCGTTCGGATGGAAGGCTTTAATAAATAATAATTTTGGTCAAGCAAATACTGCTGTCGGCAGCCCGGCCCTGGCTTATAATACCTACGGGGTTTCCAATACCGGCATCGGTACTTTCTCTCTTGAAGACAATATTACAGGAGATAATAATACGGGGCTGGGTTCCTACGCCAATGTAGAGGTTGACGGTCTTTACAATGCCACCGCGATTGGCTCTTATGCATCGGTGGGTTGCAGCAATTGTCTTGTGCTGGGTTCAGTACTTAATGTAAACGGGGGAACCAGTGATGTAAATGTTGGTATCGGTCAGGCCTGGCCAGGCTTTCCATTAAATTTCAGATCAAGTACAGGTGATAAGATTTCATTTTTTGGCAATAGCGGTGCACATTATGGAATAGGTATTCAAGACTTTCTTTTACAAATTCACACAGATCTGGCAGCAAGCGATATTGCGTTTGGATACGGAAGCAGCGGATCATTTACAGAAACAATGCGTATCAAAGGAAACGGAAATGCCGGTATCGGTGTAACAAACCCCACAGCACGGCTTTCCATTTCATCTAATGGAACAGAATTAAACGGTACGGCCGCAAGCGATGTTTTTAAAACTCATGCTGGAAATTTAGGAAACAATGCAGGGGATTATCTTAGACTGGGAAGCTTTGGTTTTTCATCCGGTAATCAGTCTTCATTGGGCATAAGAGGTTATCGTCACACCTCTGCATCCGGATGGCAAAATGCTGCGGTAATTCTCTCTTACGATGTTGATAACACATTTAACGCCCCGGGAGGTCCTAACTATCTTGCCTTTAGCGGTACCGGCAATGTTGGTATCGGTACTGTAACCCCTTTGTTTCAATTTGAAGTAAATGGTATTGCAGCCAAGCCTGGTGGTGGTGTATGGGCAGCTACTTCAGATTCACGATTGAAACAATCAGTTCAACCATACACAGATGGTCTTTCCTATTTACTTAAAATAAACCCTGTAAAATTTCATTACAATCAGAAATCAGGATACGATGAAAAGCCCGAATATGTCGG
>JAEUVK010000214.1 GCA_016787135.1 Chitinophagaceae bacterium
GTAGCAGCACCGGGCAGCTATGGGTTGTTTGCCGTTTAAGAGATCATCAACGGAGAGTATCTGTATCTTATCGATGGGAATTCGGCGCCGTCAATTTTATAGGACCTTCTTCCGCGGCCGCCATTTGCATTTCTTTGGTAATGGTATCGGCCAAACAAACAAGTACAAAAATGCCCGGCATTAGAACCGGGCATAAAATAGTTTATGATATCATTTACTGTATCAGCTTCGCTATCGCATCTATCGGCAATGCCTCCGCCACTTTCATAATGTCGCTTTCGGTGCATTTCTGCATGGTTAGTGTCAGTAAAGCGCTGTTGTAAGGCAATTGCAGCGTATAGTCGTACTGATCTCCTTCGGCACTTTGTCTTTCCAGTTTGGCTTTATATCCCTGCACCTTCACGGTCTTATTATTCTCATCCCGTACGATGCCGCCCATCATAGGCATATTCATCAGTGCATTCAATGAAGCGATCAGGGGCGAATTACTGATGATCTCAATTTTTACTTTTTCGCTTTTACCATAACTGCGGTGTACCGTAGCCCCGGCAAACCCTGTATTGGAACTAACCCTGTCTTCCCTGGTATTTACGGCAGCCGTATCTATTTTCGGGGGCAGCAGTTTCAGTATTTCCCGGCCGATGATCATATCCAGCTCAGACAAGGCCTGCTGCAGGGCGAAATGGGTTTCTTCCAGTTTCCCGGCCGCATAAGACGTTTTAGCGGTGGCCACTTCTTTTGTAAAGTCCTGCGACTGCGTATTATTCTGCGCCTGCGCCTGCACGATAAGGAAACAGGCTGAAGTATATATCAATAATTTTTTCATGATTCCGTTTTTAAAAGGTGATTACTTTTCTCCCATCATTTTTTTGATGCCGTCAATATCGAACGAGGAAGCGGTATTGATCACTTCGTTCTCATCGGCAAAGTTGATGCACTCCCATACGATCACAGAGGTCTGCCCCATCGGCATGATCAGCGTATAGCCTTTGCTGTCGTCATATTGAATGATAGCCTTATTACTTTTCACTCTCACCTGTTTCGATTTCTGATTTTCGTTATCGGCCTGCTGTACATACATATTGCTGAAGTAGGCGCTGGCAAAAGCTGAATACACGGAATTATTGCCGATAGTGATGGTTAGTTGTTTATCCTTCTGATCGGTATATACCCTTTGTATCGTCATATTGTTCCAGCCCCACTGGGTGCTCATCACTTTATCCTGCAGCGTGTCTTTAGGCAGTTTGGCCGCCTCCGGGGGAAGGGACTTTAATATTTCTCTTCCAAGCTGTATCTCTACTCCCATCAATGCCTGCTGGATAGAATAGTGGGCATCACTGTAGTTACCGGCCTTGTGCGCCGTTTCAGCATCGGTGATCTGCTGATTTACATCGGGAGGGGCCGTGTTCTTTAATCCACCGCCTCCTTTATTGGTAGGTTTGCCGCCGGTATTGGTTTGCTCCTGCTCATTGCCGGATGAGGAAGAACTGTTGTCATCCTTCTTATTCCCGTCTGTTTTGTCCAAAACCTTCTTCTCCACTTTGTCCTTTAATTTTTTCAGCAACTGTGCCTGGGTTTCTGTTGCCACAAAGGCAGACAATGCCAGCAGCACAATGCAAGCGGCGATCTTTTTCATATAAAGCTATTTACTGGTTAAGAAAATGTCTGGGAGTTTATCAGGGATAGAGGAAACGATCAGGAAACTAAAGGTAACCACTTTGTACATGCTGCCAATTGATTTTTTTCACATACATACCCGGTTAAATACCAGCCCGCAGAAGTTGGGCAGGCTTTCACATTTCATTCCGTGCAAATTCAGTTACTTCGCAGCGCCATGGGCAAAATAGACTGGTACATACTGAAAAAACTCCTGGTCACCTTTTTCTTTTGCATGCTCCTGTTCACCGTCATCGCGGTAGCGGTTGACAGCAGTGAGAAAACAGATGATTTTGTTAGCACAGGTCTCGGCACCCTGCAGATCATCCGGAAATATTATTTCGGTTTCATTCCTTTTATATGGGGCTTACTGTTCCCTTTGTTCGTCTTTATAGCCGTTATTTTTTTTACCAGCCGTATGGCGGCAAGGTCGGAGATCATTGCCATACTGGCCAGCGGTACCAGCTATAACCGGATGCTGCGCCCTTATTTTATCGGGGGCCTGTTCCTGGCCATATTACTTTGGTTTGGCAACACCTACCTTATTCCCAGGGCAAACCTGATCAAGAGTAATTTTCAGACCACGTATATCGACAGGAATGACCCCCTGAAAAATCAAAGATATGGGCGCTGCTATAACTGCTTTTACCTGCGCATAGATACCAATACGTATATCGGGCTGAAAACATGGGACACAGCCAGTAAATCTGCCAGCACATTCTTTCTGGAGCGTATAAAGAATGATAAAGTAATATATAATGTAAGGGCAAACTCCATAAGATGGGATACGGCTATAAATAAGTGGAAGCTGTTCAATGTCACCATCAGGACGGTGGACAGCATGAGCGAAACTGTAAAATACTATGCAGATACCATATTCAACATGAGCCTGAAACCGGATGAACTGCGCAAGGATGATTACCTGAAAGATAAACTGACCACCCCACAACTGGCCGCATATATAGAAAGGGAACAAGCAAGGGGAACAGAAGGGCTCAGCGCACTGAAAGTGGAAAAATACAGGCGGACCGCCACACCCGCTACCGTATTGCTGCTTACTATTATCGGTGTAGTGATCGCCAGCCGCAAGACCCGTGGTGGAAGCGGCATGCACTTGGCACTGGGTATTATTATTGCATCGCTTTTTATTATCTCCGACCGGTTTTCTACCGTATTTGCCACCAAAAGTAATTTATCCCCGATGCTGGCGGCATGGTTACCGAATATTGTTTTCTCTATAGTGGCATATTGGATGTACCGTAAAACTCCAAAATAGATAGCCTGTATTATCAATCAGCCTCTGCTCATCTCCTTATGTCAGGCATTTGATCTGTCCATACATTCTTGCCCTTCCCGCACCGAAAATTGATCAGGCAGCTTATTTGCCGGCTGTATCGCTGTTTTTTTTGTTCTGCCAGCGGTCATTAAGTACCTTTAGCCTTCCTATATTTTCAATGGCTTTTTAAAAGATGTTTCATGGGGATAATCAAAGACACATTCAAGGCTAAGGCGGATATGGTCACTGCAGAGATCAAAGAATTACTCAAAGAACACGGTAATAAAGTAATCGGCCAGGTTCAGTTATCACAGGTGTACCAGGGTATGCGTGGAATGACCGGGCTGGTGACCGAAACCTCATTGTTAGATGCACAAGAAGGTATCCGTTTCCGGGGGTATTCTATTCCTGAATTGCAGTCAAAATTGCCCAAAGCCCCAAAAGGTGACGAACCGCTGCCTGAAGGGTTATTTTACCTGATGCTGACGGGCGATCTGCCGTCAGAGCAGGATGTAGCCCATGTAACCGATATCTTACAGCGCCGCAGCCATGTACCCAACCATGTTTTTGCTACCATTGATGCATTGCCGCTGAATACACACCCGATGACCATGTTTGTGGTGGGTGTAATGGCATTACAGACCGAAAGCTATTTTGCCAAAGCTTATTCTGAAGGTATCAATAAAAAAGATTACTGGGAACCCGCGTTTGATGATGCCATTTTGTTGATTGCCCGTTTGCCCCGTATAGCCGCATACATTTATCGCAGAAAATATAAGAACAATGAGCACATCAATCCAAACGGTTTGCTGGACTGGGCTGGTAACTTTGCCCATATGCTCGGTTATGATAACCACAGCTTCCGTGAGCTGATGCGTTTATACATGACCATCCATGCCGATCATGAAGGGGGGAATGTATCAGCGCATACGACCCATCTTGTCGGTTCTGCGTTAAGCGATCCTTATCTTAGCTATGCTGCAGGTATGAATGGTCTTGCCGGTCCTTTGCATGGTCTGGCCAACCAGGAAGTGATCAAATGGATATTTGAGATGCAGGAAAAACTGGGAACAGACTCTCCGACAAAAGAGCAGATAGAACAATATGTAAAGGACACTCTCGCTGCAGGTAAAGTGGTCCCTGGTTATGGACATGCGGTGTTGCGTAAGACCGACCCCCGCTTTACCGCCCAGATGGAGTTCGGCAAAAAACACTTGCCGGATGATAAGCTGGTGAATACGGTCTGGAGGGTATATGAAACAGTGCCGCCGATATTGCAATCCCTTGGCAAGATCAAGAATCCGTGGCCCAATGTGGATGCCCATAGCGGTGCCTTATTGGTACACTACGGTTTAGTAGAATATGAATTCTATACTGTTTTATTTGCAGTAAGCCGGGCCCTTGGTGTGATGGCTAGCCTGATCTGGGACAGGGCACTTGGTTTACCGATAGAACGGCCAAAATCCATTACTACTGAACTGGTGAAGAAGTGGCTGAAAGGAGAAGATGAGATATGGGGGGAATAATATTTTTTCCCATCACTCAGCCGTCTTCTCATGTGTTTAATCAGGAATAGCAAAGCCATCAATGGTTACCGTTATTGGTAAAATCAGGTATCCGGCTCTTATGGTTAATTTAGTGGTAATGAGTAAATTGGATTTTAGTTGCCTTATACCCTGTCTCCCGGAAGTTCTTCCAACTTTTTATATCCGCATAACTAAAAATCTGCTAAGATTATCGGTAAGAATCTGATGCCTTTACGGCTATCTTTGGTTTCCTGTCTGCATAAAACAGACCCCAATGTTTTTCCGGTTCCAGCGGATGAGAAGACCCCTTCCATGGCTCATCAAATGCTTCAAAGAAAAAGGTAAGCACTTTGTTTTTTTCAGACCACTGCATCAGGTCTTCAAAATAAGTTTTCTGGTTTTCTTCGTTTACATGTTCCGGGTGAATACCACGGCCATTGCTGTTGGTGGCCCAGCCGGCTTCCGTAATCACCAATGCTTTATCAGGGTAAATGCTTGCGACTGCTTTAAAATTGTCATTCGTATATTCTATGGCTTCATGGATATTCTTGTACTCCCATACCGGGTAAGTATGAATAGAGATAAAGTCCACCACCTCTGCCAGTGGTTTCAGTTTATTTAACCAGGGTACATAGTTTTCACAAAACGTAACAGGCTGCCTGGTATGTTGTTTTACTTTTTTGGCAAATTCAACTACACGGTTCACGGGCACATAATGGTCTGTCCAGTCTACACAGGCTTCGTTTCCTACAGAAAGTGAAAAAATAATTTCGGGGTACTCATTGGCCCATTCAATCAATCGTTGGATTTTTTTACCATTATTCATCCTGTTTGCAGCTAATTGTTCTTCATCATATACACCACCACCCCATGGACAACCGAAATTGTTCATTTCTGCTTCTATGTATGCCCCCATCATCAGTTTGAAATCAAAGTTTTCTTTCCTGATTACATCCAGCACCGTTTTCGCATGTTCATCACAATCATACATGCGAAGGTATTTCCAATGGGGCTGAAGTAACAATAAATCTTCTTTTACTTCTTTGTAAGAAGGGTAACTGACCCCGGGTTGCTGACCATGCCGAAAACCAGAGTAACAGATTGCCTTTTCAAAGGACAGTTTGTACTGCTTGAAAAAATCCATACTTAGAACTTCAGTTTTTCATTTTTATCCCAGATGCCCCAATAAGCGCCGACCACTCCTTCTGCACCTACCTTCCATGATTCGTCAAAAGAAGAAAAATAAAATACAGGAATATTTTCATTGGATGACCACAACTGTGTATTGATAAAATAATCTCTTGCACTTTTCTCAGAAGGTATAGCGCCTTTCAAACTCTCACCCATGCTGGGCCATCCTGTTTCTGTAATGATTACCTCTTTGCCATTAGCAGCTGCCTTTGCCTGGTAATACATCTGCTGCATATAATCCAGGGAGTTTTCAAACGGGCAACCTTCCCAGAACGGATAACAGTTACACAGAATAACATCACATAATTCTGTAATGGCCGGTCGGTGAGAAAACTCGTAATAGGCATCCACATAACCAACCGGTATACCAGGAATCTCTGCTTTTACACTCCTTATAAACTCCAGCAACTGGTCTTCGCTAAGGTCCTTTCTATACATTACTTCATTACCCACGGCTGCAATGTCCACAAGGCCTTCTTTGGCGAGTTTGATCAACCCTTCCACTTCCCGCTGGTTAATTTCATCATCATTGCCCAGCCAGGCTCCTACCAGAGTTTTAATACCCATGTCTTTTGCCACTTTGGGTATCCATTCATTTCCTTCGGTACAGGAAAAAGAACGTACCCATTTTGTATGTGGCTTTAATATTTCCATTCTGCGACGCACCTGTGCTTCTGAAATAATGTCGCCGGGCTTTTGCCCTTCTTCATACAAGCTGAAACAAAAGCCTTGAACACCGTTATTTAAAATTTCTCTAAACAGATCCTTCAATACTTCTTCTGATTCCCCGGCCACATAACTGCTCTCAGAATCCGGCCT
Source organism: Chitinophagaceae bacterium (assembly GCA_016787135.1). Classification (GTDB taxonomy): domain Bacteria; phylum Bacteroidota; class Bacteroidia; order Chitinophagales; family Chitinophagaceae; genus VBAT01. The sequence continues at coordinate 6,469 of JAEUVK010000214.1, forward strand.
TAGCGAAAGAATATGTTCTTTTCTGTATGACATAAAAATGAATTTTTAGAATTATTACAATTCACCTCTCCTTTTCACCAGTTCCTCCCTGATTTCTTTTGCCCTCTTCTCTGAAATATTATACCCCCACATCACTATGATAGCTAAAATACCCGCTACAGATGGCACAATAATATCCGCCAGTCGCAATGCTGTGATGGTACTGGCTGATTGTGCCTGTGCATTCTGATCAAATCCCACACTACTGAGTATTACACCGCTTAAGAACAAGGCCAGGGACGTACCAAGCTTTACCATCCACCAATACACTGCTCCAAATAATGCTTCTTTGCGTGGCATTCCGTTTTTCAATTCATCGTAATCACATACATCTGCCGTCATACTCATCATTAAAGTAAATAAACCACCGATACCAAATGACATAAGCGGAATGGGCAGGAACATCAGCCATGGATCGCCGGGATGGAAACCATACCATTTTAAGGCATAACCAACAATCGAAATAACGGTAGATACAATAAAAGCATTTCGCTTTCCAATCCTGGTAGACATGTAAGTGATAATAGGTATAACCAAAATAGCCGTTGCTAATGCACTGACAGTTCCAAACCAGGCTGGCCATTGTCCGGCTGCCTGCTGGTTACCATTGTAGAGGTAAAATATGATAATGAAAAAAGCAAACTGTGCAACAATCTGAAATCCGTTAAATACCAAAAAGGTGGCACCACAAAGGCGGAGAAATGGTTTATTAGTAACTGTTTTTTTTATATCGCCAAGGAAATGCTTTAGATTACCCACAATACCTTTGAATGATAATTTTGTTTGGCCCTGCAAATTGGCCTGGTCAATTTCTTTACAGAATATAGCAGGCATTATACCCATTATTAAACAAAGTACACCTACCCATACAGAAAGTTGTCTTACCCCTGTTGGTGCATTAGGAAAGAGTTCGGGCCTTGAAATTAAAAACCAAAACCAGGGGGCAATCATCCACGCAATCTGCCCCATTATTTGCGACATAGCCATTAGCCGTGTACGTTCATTATAATCTGGTGTCATTTCATATCCTAGACCAATTAGCGGCGCAGCAAATACTGTATAACCCAGGTAAAAAACAACTGACATGACAAGGAAATAAATGAAGTTGTAGGTTTCATGATTATTTCCAGCTTCGGGCAATTTTAACTGCCACATTAAAATAAAAGCAATGCCTGTTACAATAGCCCCGCCGAATATGTAAGGCTTTCTTCTTCCCCACTTTGAACGGGTGTTGTCTGAAATATACCCCATGATAGGATCCAGGATTGCATCAATAAATCTGGGTATAGCGGCAAGTATACCTGCTTT
>JAEUVK010000205.1 GCA_016787135.1 Chitinophagaceae bacterium
GGAAGATTTAAACGTAATGTACAGGAAAATGTGAAGGGTCTTGATTTTATCATGAAGCTGCGGCCGGTAACTTACAACCTTGATATAACCAATGCAAGCAAAAAGGCAAAAGAAAATGCAGGGCAGGAATGGGATGCAACGATGAAGCAGGCCATTGCAGAAAAGGAGAATATGGTTTATACAGGTTTTGTAGCACAGGAAGTGGAACAAGCTGCTAAAGAAACGGGATTCGAATTCAGCGGGGTGGATAAACCAAGAAATGAATATGGTTTTTATGGTTTGCGCTATGCGGAGTTTGTAGTGCCAATGGTGAAAGGCATGCAGGAACAACAAACCATCATATCAAATCAGCAAAAACAGATTGATGATCTGAAAAGGGCTAATGAAGAATTGAAAAACCAAATGACTGAATTAAGAAAGCTCATTGAATCAAAAAAGCAATAGTATATGAAAAAGGCATTATCATTTATTTACTTTTTACTTTTGACTTTTGATCTCTCCCTTGCACAAAGTGTCGGCATTGGTACTGCTACACCCAGTGCATCCGCCAAAGTTGATATCAGCAGTAACAATAGCGGATTGCTTATTCCGCGAATGACAACGGGTGCTATCGGTACGGTTAGCAATCCTGCAAAAGGGCTATTGATATTGGATACAACATTGAACCAGCTAATGGTGAATATGGGTACTTCTTCTTCACCATCATGGCAAACAATTGTATTTAAAAGTGGATGGAGTTTAGGAGGAAACAGTAATACTAATCCTGCGAGTCAGTTTATAGGGACAACCGATAATCAACCATTGCTATTCAGGGTCAACAACGTGAAAGCGGGTGAGATTAACCCGGTAACGTATAGTGCATTTTGGGGAAAAGGAGCCGGGCAGAACAACTCTTCGGGACGAAGTAATGTGGCAATAGGCGTTGACGCACTTCGGTCAAACCAGTACAATCATAATATGGTTGCAGTCGGCGACTCCGCTTTGTATAACAGTTCAGGTTTTGCCAATACTGCCCTCGGTTCAAAGACATTGTATAGTAATAGCAGCGGTACGGCTAACACGGGAATGGGCTACCAGGTACTAAACAACGGGAATGGTCAGTATAACACGGCGGCAGGCTATCGTGCTATGTTTGCAGGGGGCGGAAACTGGAATGTCGGTATAGGCTCTGAGGCTCTTTATTCTAACACATCCGGAGCAACTAACATTGCTGTGGGAGTGAATTCACTTTATGCCAACACCAATGGAAATGATAATGTAGGCATTGGAAGCAGTGCGCTGAGGCTTAATACAGGTGGTGATGAGAACGTAGCGATCGGAAACAGTGCACTTTATTCAAATGGCCTGGGTAATTATAACTCAGCAGTCGGAAGAAATGCACTTGCCGGCACAACCGCTTCATTATATAATACAGCTATTGGATATAATGCTGGTTATGTTTACGATATGGGATATAACAATACAATTCTTGGAGCTAACAGTATCGGGGCCTTCAATGGTCAATATAATATAATAGCCATCGGCCAGGGTGTCACATGCCCCGATAACAGCACTGTAAGGATTGGTAATTCAGCCAGCTGGTCAATCGGCGGTTATGCTAGCTGGACAAATTTCAGTGATGGCCGGTATAAAAAAAATATAAAGGAAGATGTAAAAGGCCTTGAATTTATCCTGAAACTCCGCCCCGTCACTTACAATCTTGATTTAACCAATGCCAGTAAAAAAGCAAAAGAAAATGCGGGGCAGGAATGGGATGCGATGATGAAGCTGGCCATAGCAGAAAAAGAAAATGTGATCTACACAGGCTTTGTCGCACAGGAAGTGGAGCAGGCAGGCAAAGAAACCGGTTTTGATTTTAGCGGAGTAGACAAACCACGAAATGAATATGGATTTTATGGATTGCGTTATGCAGAGTTTGTTGTGCCGTTGGTGAAAGCAGTGCAGGAACAGCAGGTTATCATAGAAAGACAGCAGAAGCAGATCAACGAATTACTGAAAAGACTGGAAATTGTTGAGAAAAAAATGAATTAATCCAGGAACCTGTCTTTCAATTCAGGGGCAGGCACCATGCACTCTTCCCGTTTACCAAACCACCGGTAACGGTTCTGCGCTATCAGTGTGTAAACGGCATCACGGATAAAGGGAGGAACGATCATAAAACCATACAGCAACTTCCATCCGCCGCCAAGATGCCGGGCCACTCGTAATGCCGCAGATGATCTTCTGTACACCTTGTCGCCTTCTGCCAGTACGAACGAGTTCAGGTTATTGACAGGCAAACTGAATTGCTGTAGCAAAGCCTGCCCCTTTTTTCCCTGCAGGGACGCAAACCGGATTTTTTTTTGTTTATCTCTTTTAATAATGAACTGAACGCTGCGGTTACAAAGATTGCATACACCATCAAAAAGTACAACAGGATACTCAGTATTCATTACGATAAAACTACCACTCCTTTCACGATTTGAGAAATAGTCGTAATTTTTCAAGATTAAAACCTGCCCCCTACATCCATGCACCCTGCTATGAAGAAAATACTATTGCTGTGTTTCCTTTTTGTCATTTACCGTTTTTCGGATGCCCAGTCATCACCTTACCATGCTGATTCAGCTTATGTCTTTGGATTGATCAGCAAAGCTGAAGCTTTTTTTACAGAAGCTGATTATGATTCAGCTCTTTTTTACTGTGATAAAGCGGAGGAGTACAGCAGCAAGGTAAACTTCAGGAAGGGTATCGCTTATGCCCTGATCGAAAAGACCGATGTATATATTGATATGGATAAGCTGGATAAAGCAGCTTTGTACCCGTCCCGCACGGAAACGATCGGGTCGCAGCTCAGGGATTCACTGATCACGGCTATTTCCTGGATGCAGACCGGGCAGATACATATGTATAATGATAAACCTGATGAAGCGATCCCTTTTCTCAGTAAAAGTCTTCAATATTACCTGGACAGGCACCCCACCCGTTATACAGCGCTTGCTTTTAATGATCTTGGTTATACCTGGGGCTTAAAAGGCGAGCTGAGCAAAAAAGCAAATTGCCTGATTCAATCTATCAGCATTTATGAGACCCATTTCCCCGGCCAGTACGGAGAACTGGGGATCGCACTGAATAACCTTTCTACTGTTTATTATGAGCTGAACCAGATCGACAAGGCCATCGAGTATGCAAAAAAATCATTGGTGTACCGGGAGAAAACCGGGGACATTGCGCGGCTGGCGACAGGCTGCTGTAATATCAGCCAGTTCTATGCAGGCCGTAATAATGAAGAAGCAGAGAAGTACCTGCAGCTATGTGTGAAATATGCGGCACAAACCAACCAGGAACAGCGCATCATTCATTCTTACACTACGGCATCCAAATTATACGCTGCCAATAAAAAGCCGAAAGAGGCACTGGAATATGAACTGAAATCAATAGCGCTTCTGGACAAGAGTAAAAAAGATATGCCCATGCTGGCGAACCGGTATGTGGCTGCTGCGATATTGAGCCGTCAATTGAGCAATGACACGGTGGAAGTGATGTCCTATTTCAGGAAAGCAGAGCAGTTGCTTTGCCAGTATAATAATAAGACCCTGTTCAGGGATTATTATTTTCAGTTATCCGGCTTTTACAAAGACAATGGAAACTATGAAGCAGCATACGACAATTATAAAAAATATGTTGCTTACCGGGACAGCCTCGTGAACCAAAACACCGCATCGGCTATAGCAGAGATCAATACACGGTACGAAACAGAAAAGAAAGATAATGAAATCACGCGGCTGAACGCCGATCAGCGGATCAAACTGCTGGAGATCGAAAAGCAGAAAGCACTTATTGCCGGTAACAGGCTGGAAGCGCAGCAAAAGGAAAATGAAATTGAATTATTGTCAAAATCAAAAGAGTTGCAGGATGTAAAGATCAGGCAGCAGGATGAAGAGCTCGAAAAACAAATATTGCTGGCAAAGAATAATGAACAAGCCTTGAAGTTATCGCAACAGGAAAAGATATTAAGAGAAAAGGAGCTGCTGAGCCAAAAGCAATTCAGGAATATAATGATAGGCGGGATCATCCTGCTGGTTTTATTGACAGGCGTTTTGTTCAACCGTTACCAGTTAAAAAGAAGATTGCAGCAGCAGGCTGTCTTACAGCAGATGCGGAATAATATTGCCCGTGACCTGCATGACGATATAGGGGCATCGCTCAGTAATATCAATATCCTGAATGAACTGGCTAAGCGTAATGCATATAACCCGGCTAAATCGAATGAATACCTGGACAGGGCCGGGGAAGATATACAGCGTATCAGCGAAAGCCTTAGCGATATTGTCTGGAACATCAGCCCCAGGTATGATGACATGCGTAATCTCTTTATACGGATGAAACGGTATGCAGCCGATATGTTTGATGGCAAAGACATTCAATACGAGATCATCCTGCCGGAAGAGGCGGAAAAGATTTCTTTGCCTATGGAGCGGCGCCGTGATCTTTATCTCATTTTTAAAGAAGCGGTCAACAACCTGGTCAAATATTCTAAAGCTACTTCTGCCAGGCTGGTGGTAGAGGCTGCAGGAGACAGAGTACTGATGAGTGTAACGGATAATGGTATTGGATTCAATAGCAGCGAAATGCAGTATGGCAACGGGATCACCAACATGAAGAAACGGGCAGAAGCCTGGAATGATATTTTGCTGGTAAAAAGCCGCCCCGGTAAAGGGACCGAAGTAAAACTTGAAATGAGTACTACCTGAATGGGTAATTGTTTTTATTTTCCGGGTCTTTTATTTTCGTAATAATGGCCAGCACTATTCTGATATATGAGGATAATACCCGTTTGCGGCAATCGCTGGAATTGCTTCTAAGCGAAGGCAGTGGTTTCGACGTTGTCGGCGCTTTCCCGGATTGTGATGATGCGGAAGGGCAGGTAGGCAGGCTCCAGCCTGAAATGGTGGTAATGGATATCGACATGCCGGGCATCGGCGGTATTGAAGGGGTAAGGGTCATTAAATCAAATTTTCCGGAAGTAAAAGTGATCATGCATACGGTATTTGACGATGATAACCGGATATTTGAATGTATTTGCGCGGGGGCCGATGGCTATTTATTAAAGAATACCTCACCGGTAAAGTTCATACAGTCATTGGAAGAACTGGGAGAAGGTGGTGCGCCCATGAGCCCCTTCATTGCCCAGAAAGTATTTCAGCACTTCCGTCAGCAGAATATTATTGCGGAATCTTTCAACCTTACCGGCCGGGAAAAAGAGATACTGGAACACCTGGTAAAAGGTAATTCCTATAAAATGATCGCCGATAAATGTGCTGTATCGGTAGATACCGTAAAAAAACATCTTCAGAATATCTACCATAAGCTCCATGTAAGCTGCGGTACGGAAGCTGTGGCCAAAGCTTTACAGCATAAGATCATCCGGCTGGACTGATCTATTACCCGATTGTGTAATTGACAGGCTTCTTTTCATTTCTCATTTTTAGGAAAAATATTTTCATGAGAAAGATACTGGTTCTATTCAGCAGCTTTTTTTCTCTTGTATCATTTTCACAGAATGTAGGTATTGGCACCACTACTCCTAATGCCCGGTTAGAAATAAAGGATACCGCATTAACCAAAACAAAGATTAGTTCCAAACATTACCTTGACACCAGCCAGTTGATCTTTAGTAACAGGTTGAGTGATATTTATGGTACGGATATAATATTAAGCAGCAACCAGGAGTCAGGTCTCAGGGTTATTGCAAGATCGGACCTTCCACAAAATAACAGCGATTCGATTCTAATGATAACGCCATCGGGGCGATTGGGTATTAATAAACAAAATTTGCCTGCTTATACCCTTGATGTAAACGGTGATGTAAATACAACAGGAACATTAAGAGTAAACGGAAACCAGGGCGCCAGTGGGCAAGTATTAAGAAGTAATGGCGATGGTACAATGGGCTGGGACGATATGTGTGAGTATAAATATTATGACCTGCACCGAACACCAACAGGTCCGACCAACTGGACAGTACCGGCAGGCGTTACAAAGATCTGTATAGAATTATGGGGTGCCGGTGGCGGTGGTGCAATTTATGGCGGCGGTGGTGGTGGTGCATATATCAAAGCCTATTTTACAGTGACACCCGGATCCACTATTTCCTATAATATTGGCGCCGGAGGCACTGGTGGATCTTTTGCAGGATCGAGCGGCAACTCAGGGGGTACTTCAACAGCTACAGTTGGGGCCACGGTGATTTCAGCATTTGGAGGCGGTGGTGCCAGCACTGCCGTGGCTGACGATTGGCCAGGTGCCGGTGGAACATACACCGCCTCTGCAGGGTTTAGTCATTTTATGGGTATGCCGGGTCAGCCGGGATCACACAACGTGGTCACTTACCAGCAAAAAAACGCTACCACCTTTTATATCTATACAAAATATGGGAATGGCGGCGATGCGGGCAATTCAAGAAATACAGGAGGGCTCGGCAATTACACAGTTGTCAATGAAGCAACTTCTGCGCTGGTAAGGGACGGCTATGCATTAGCACCTGCAACTCCGGGTGGTGGTGGAGGATCATTTTATTGCACCGTATGCACAAGTCATACCGGTGCAGCAGGACAGATCATCATTCATTACTGAAAAAGCGAAATGAAATTTCTAAAGAAACTTTCACACTATTATGTGTGATTATGCATTGACAAACATAAACCATCCAAATATGAAGAACTACTTGTTTTTTGTACTCCTGTTAACAGCCTGCAACAATTCAGATGATGATAAGGCCGCCGATACGTCAGCAGAAAAAGATAAACCGGCAGTTGAATCGGGAAAAAAATCCTCATCAACAGGCGCATGCAGCAAGCTTATCTTCTTTCATCCGGGTGCGGAAGTGGAAGCGAGATCATACAATGCGGATGGCGAAGCGGTATCCAGCCAGCACACAAAGATCCTTGATGTAAAAAGCGAAGATGGCATGACAGTAGCCTATGTAGAGGGAGCCGATCTGCAAAGCGGTGCTGATAAACCTAAAGTGGTAAACTATAGTTACAAATGTGATGGCAACAAGATCTATTTTGACGTCGCTTCTATGTTCCGCGATGCGCAGAAACAGAAGGATGCCACATTTGAATCTTCGCTGATCGAATACCCGATCAATGTAAAAGAAGGAGAAAGTCTGCCCGATGCCACCGGTGTAATGAAAGCAGAAAAGAACGGAAAGAAAATGGAGATGAAATATCATTTCATCAATCGTAAAGTAGAGGGAAAGGAAGAGGTGACCACACCGGCCGGAACATGGAACTGCTTTAAAATAAGCCATGATGTGGAAGTGGAAATGGATATACCCGGTATGAATGAAAAGGCAAAGGAAATGATGAAAACTATGCAGGGAAATATAAAAACAACTACCATCACCTGGATGGCACCTGACTTTGGGATCGTAAAAATGGAAATGTATATGAATGATAAGCTGGCATCCCGGAACGAAGTAGTGTCATTTAAAAAGTAGATCAGGCATGGTGGTATAGAATATCCCGTAAAAAACTGTTTAACCAACAACACCCATACTATGCGTTACCCATTCATGTTATTCCTGTCAGCAATAACATCCACCAGCCTTTTAGCCCAGGTGGTGATTGACCCCAATTTGCGAAAGGCGGTCACAAAACCTGTTCTTGATAATAAGAACCTGAACATTGTGGCATCTCTTCAGCATCCTTTGTGTGAATACAAACCCGGTGAAAAAGTAAAATATGTTTTTTATGATAATGTACAGTCAACTGAAGTGACAGACAGGGCCGTGCCAATGGCAGGAGAGTATATCACCATTTCTGCTGTGGTAGAAGGAAAGGAATATACATTGATACCACAGCGGGGAACGGGGATCGGCAACAGTATAGGTACTTCTACCGGTCTTGTGTTAGCCGAGGTAAATGCGGCAGCGAGATCAGCCGGGACACCACCTGCTCCTTCACTGTGGATGGTGTCATCATCAGGAAGTGGTTTTTCATTGAGTTATAACGGGACGTATATGCACTCTGGCACTCAATGGGGTGAAACAGGTGGAAGTATAGGACTAACCGGCAGTAATGTTGTAGTTGGAACTTCGTCTGTGACAAATACTGCCTGGACTTTTAATTCTGTAACAGAAGGAGGGAATAAATTTTTACGCATACAAAATACATCCGGCAATAGTTTACTAGGCTTATGTTACCGGCAGGGACAATCGGTGACACTCGGCAGTAACACGGTCAGGGTAGTGGGTGATCTTGCACCAACAGCCCTGTCGGCAGGAACTGTTTCTTCGGGCAACAAAGTGTGTGTGCAACAGTGGTTGTATAAGATCTATAAGATAACCAAAGCTGTAAAACCAAAAACCTATTCTACGCCGGTGGAGCCTGGTGCCTATTTTATCAATACCGTTCACGATAATAAGTCATTGCTTCCTTTTATAAATGGAGTGGCTTTCGGTGAAACGAAAACAACCATGCCGGAAATGCAATGGCAGTTTGAGCCCACCAGCCGTGGCACTTACTTTATCTTCAGCAAAACAAAGAATATGGCATTGTGTGTAAGACAGGAAAGGGAACTGCAGTTTCGGTTTGCCTCCGTCAATCAAAATGATTTTTATAATACCGATTCGCTGCAGTGGATCATAAAAGGGCCCTTTGAAGGGAAATACAGTTTTACCCCTTTGCTGAATAGCAAGTCCCCCAATATAGCCATCGTGATGACCACAAAGAATGCAGTAGCGGTAGAGCTGGAAAAATATGTAAATGGGTCTTACTGGCAGGAATTCATGATAGATAGTGTGAATGGCCCGTTGTGGGGATATACGGATATGCATACTCATCCTATGAGTCACCTTGCTTTTGCGGGTAAGAATTTTCATGGAGCGCCGGATATTGGTTCAATGATGTATCCGGGCACTATACACCGGGATGCAGGATTTGATGTGGGTGAAACAAAAAAGGATTGTAATACGACAGTGGAAAAAGCCAGATCTGTTGCAGATGCGTTAGGCAACTGTAATGGTACGCACGGTGGGTGGGGAACTGATAATAATTGCGGCGATTATCTCCGCAATGGTTTTATCGGCATCATGGAAGGCACGTCTGATGGCGCACAGTCGCTGCATGGCAGCAAGGTATATGGATACAATCCCGATCCGTCGCTGGCGTTTACACACTGGCCTAAATGGAATGATATGACACATCAAAAGATGTGGGTGGACTGGATCGAAATGGCATACAGATCAGGATTACGGGTGATGGTGGCACTGGCCCATAACAACAGGGTGATGTCTGAAATAATTGCCTACAATGATCATGGTACGCCGAAAGATGATAAGACAACGGCCGATCTGCAGGTAAAGGAGATCATTGATTTTGTGAACCGCCACCGCAGTTTTATGGAAGTGGCCTATACACCTGCCGATCTGTATCGTATTGTAAAATCCAACAAACTTGCAGTGATACCGGGGATTGAAATCGATTTTACCGGTAACTTCCCATTGCTGATGGAAGATAATACGGAAAGCAGGAGAAAGATAGATGCAGAACTGGATCGGCTATATACAAACGGGGTCCGGTATATTTTCCCGGTTCATTTGTCGGATAATGCTTTTGGCGGTACTGCCATCTATGAAGACCTGATGAATGTGATGCAAAAACTTTCCACCGGTACCTTCTGGGATATTGAATGCAGTGATGCAGCAGATTCCATCACACATAAGTATGAGGTCGCCCTGGACAGGGGGATCACCACCGCCATCCAGGCCGGGTTACCATTGGCGCCGGCCATGCTGGAGGGCCTGTCACACCTGCTGCCTTTACCTCCCGGTATCAAAGAAGCAGCACAACCTGTAATGACCTCAATTTTTTCCGGTATGCTGGGTTCGCTAACACCTATGCTGCAGGCTGCTGCTAATGCGATACCTGACACGCCACCCAACTGTGGGCCTGTAAGGGGGCACCGGAATGCAAAAGGGCTTACATCAGTGGGAGTGTATTCCATCATCAAAATGATGCAGAAGGGTATGATCATAGACGTAGATCACATGAGCCAGTATGCTGTGGATTCGACATTGAGTATTGCAAAAAGAAATAATTACCCGGTCAATTCAGGTCATACCGGCGTAAGACCCGCTAGTGAGAATCAGCGGACGTACCGGCAACTGGCTCGTATCACAGAACTGGGCGGCCTGTTTGGGGTAGGATGGAGCGGGCAGGATGCAAAAGGCTGGATAGATAATTATAAGCTGGGTTTAAAAGGAATGAAGAACCGGGGTGTTTGTTTTGGCAGCGATATCAACAGTATTGTTTTTACACCTAAGCCAAGACCCGGGGCCAATATTCAATACAATGATTTTGGTTTTGCAGCATTGTCCTCCTTTGGTCATCAATGGAAGTATAATGCAGACGGGATGGCGCATTATGGTATGTTACGTGATTTTATCAGGGATATACGCAATATGAATTATTACCAGGAACTCAACGTACTGTACTCCTCTGCAGATGATTTTTACCGCATGTGGGACAAATGTGAACGGAATAAACGCTATGCCAGATGAGTCGTGAAATTTGATTGCTGGCATATACATCCGGGTTCTTGTATGCTGGGAACCCGGGTGATCTTAAAGGTATCATATTACGTATACGGGGTGAAGGTGAAAATTGTCAGCATATTAACGGCTCAGAATTTGTAAAAATCTTTCATTTGCCCGAGGAAAATATCTTTTCTTCGCCGGCTCACTTCCACTTCTTTACTATTGGAAAGGATCACGGAGCCGCCTTCACCCCGGATATACTCTTTTACATGCTTCAGGTTTATCAGAAAAGATTTATGAATCCGGGTAAAACCGGCGCCGGATAATAATTCGTCGTATTCAAGAATAGTTTTTGCAGAGCAGACGAAGCGGCCATCGGTAAAATAAATATTGGTATAGCCTCCTGAGGCTTCACAGTACAGGATGTCTTTCAATTCAACTACCTGGAATCCTTTAACAGAGGGAATACACAGTTTCATATCCTGCGGCGCCTGTGTTTTTTGGAGGTTATGTAAAAGCGCAGAAGCATTATTATTAATGGCATTGACAGAAATTCGTTTAGCGGCCCGCTGCACGGCACCCGTTAACAGGTCTTCGTCTATCGGCTTCATCAGGTAATCCACGGCACTGTAATGAAAAGCCTGTAATGTATATTCATGGTAAGCAGTAACAAAAATGATCTCGAAGTTAATTTTATCCAGTTCAGCGAGCAGGTCAAAACTGTTTTTCCGGGGCAGTGAAATGTCAAGAAAAACCAGTTGAGGCTCCAGCAGTTCAATTTTATCTTTTGTTGATTCAGCATCAGCACATTCGGCAACAATTCTTACATCGGGACAATATTCCTGCAATAATTTCTTCAGTGTGTTTAAACCTCTTGGCTCGTCATCTACCAGTATTGTTCTTATCATGTTCTTTTATTTTAGATATTACATCTCAATATAGCTATTGTGCCGGTTTTATTTCCGGGAAGGCCGGACCTGTCCGAAATGCTCAACGAACTATTCATATTATATTTTTCATTCAGTACTTTCAGCCTTTCATGAATGTTTTGAATGCCCAGCGAACGATGCGAGGGTCTTGATCCTGCCTTGTCTTTTGCAGATTGATGAATGCCGATGCCATTATCTTCGATTTCGCAAACCAATTGCCCGCCGGACCGGCAGAAGCGGATATTCAGTTTCTTTTCGCCGGCCTGGTTCTGCAATCCGTGCCAGATTGCATTTTCGACCAGTGGCTGAATAAGCAGGGGTGCCATCCGGGTATTTTCGGGCAGGTCTTCATCCAGGTCTATTGTATATGAAAATCCTTCAAACCTGATCTTTTCCATTTCAAGGTATTGCTGCAGGTGATCAATACATTGCTTAACAGTAATGAAAGTTTGCCTTGATTGCTCCAGGTTGGTGCGTATCAGCTGCGCAAATTTGCTGAGGTAGCGGCTGGCGTTTTGTTTTTCATCTTCCAGTATCATTTCCTTTATACTGTTAAGCGAATTGAAAATGAAATGGGGATTCATTTGAGCGTGCAGGCTTTTAATCTCCAGTTCGGCCAGTTGTTTGTCAATATTCGCCTTCTGTTTTATGTTTTTTATACGGAACTTATAAAAAGCATACAGGGTCAAAAGAATCAGTGCAATTGCCAGAATAATGAACCATGCTGTTTGCCAGAAAGGAGGTTTTATCGTTATAATGATCTCTTTCAGCTGTTCGGGCCAGCTATTATTCTTAATATAAACTTTTAATTGCAAACGATGCTCACCTGGTGACAGGTTGCTAAAGATGATATTTCGCTGAGAGCCTGCCTCCTGCCAGGGCTCATCGTCAGTTTTTACAAAACGGTAGGCGAACTGCTGCTGATAGGCGTCTTCGAAGTTGATGGCAGCCAGGTTGACAACGATGTTATTATTCTTGTATGATAATTTGATTTTGCCGGTGGGATGGTAGATATTTCCCTGCCCGGCTATCGTGATACTTTCAATAAAAAAATCAGGAGGAGAGTTATTTTTTTGGAGTTCATCCGGGTTGAACCGGACAATGGTATTATTAAAAGCGCCGTAAAGCTGCTGATGTGCCGGGTCAAAATAAAAGGTGGATGCTGTAAAGGGATCGGCAGGCAGGCCATCAGGCATGCCAAATACTGAGATCTTTCCGGATTTGATATCAAGACTCGCAAGACCACTTTCCGTTCCAAGCCAGATTTTATTATTGTAAAAGTAAACCGCGGAAATATTATTATCCGGTAACCCATCACTTCGTGTCAGGTGTTGAAATTTGTTTTGGACCGGGTCGTAGATCATCAAACCATTTTCTTTGACAGAGAAGTACATTTTCCCGTTTTTATCAAATTCAAGGCTTTGAACATCTTTTCTCCTTACTTTGATAGCAGGAAAGGAGTCCAGCAATCTATCAAATTGTTGCAGGCTATAATTGAAACGGCTGATGCCTGCCGCACTGAACCAGATATTTCCTTCCGGATCTTCAGTAATATGCATCGGGTTTTGTATCCTGAACAGATCATTGTTGCTGTGGTCAGAAAGTTTGAATTGAGTTTCCCCTGTTTTTCTCCGGTAGAATACATTGCTGGTGTTCCTGCTCACATAAATATTGTTGCGTGAATCCCGGAACATGGCGTTTATCGAAAAATGGGAGGGATCCCAGTCAGGAAGGGTCACCTTGCCATGCATAAGATTTCTTGTGTTGATCCATAGCAACTCACCATAAGTGCCGGCCAGAATGGTGTCGTCATCCAGTTTTATGGTACTGAAAACATGATTCGTCAGATCGCCATATTTTGAAAAATCGATTTTCTTCATCACGGTGAGGCTTTCCCTGTTGAATATGATCATTCCTTCGCCATCTGTTGCCGTGAATATCTTGTCACCGGTTATCGTTATCATTTTTATACCAATATCCCGGCTAAAAGGGTTCCATTGCTGCGGAACGGTCATTTTTTCTACAGAAGCTGTCTGTCTTTTTTCCCGGAATAATCCTTTGTTAGTGCCTATCCAGTATCGTTTATTTTTATCAGGCAGTATGGACGCACAGAAATATTTTTCAAAATAGACATGTGGGTCAAGGGTGTAGCAGTCACTTGCCTGATCGTAACGGATAAGATAAAATCCTTTTTCCTTTCCATTGATCGCAAGAAGCGTATCGTTTAATTTAAAGACTTTGGATCGCCAGTCGAACACATTTACGGTGGGGAACGAAGAATGAATGATGTATTTTCTTTTCTGCAGAACGTCATAATAGGCCAGTTCTTTTGCACCCTCCATCTGGATGCTGAACGAATTTTTATCTGTATGCATCACATGAAACCATTCCCCGGGTTTTGCTATTTGCCGGTAGAATTGTTCGTCATTCTTATTAATGGGGCGAAGTACTTTCTCTTTTTTATTATAAATATATAGCCCTTTAATGGTAGATAAGAGCAATGTATTGCTGAAAGCAGGGCCAATGCTCCTTCCAAAGTTGAGCCATCGTGTTTCTAATTGCTTTTTGTCGTAATGGTCGTAACGAAATACCAGTTGATCATTATTGTTGAATTGGTAAAACCCTGCTGATGTGATGACGAATATATTCCTTTCATCATCTCCTGACATTCCCTGTACATTATTCAGCGCAAACTGGAATGTCAGCGAATCAGCAGGTATCAGCAAATTGCGGCTTTGGAGTGTGCGGGTATTGATGATATGAATACCTGTGCCGGCAACAACAGCTAATTCTTCTTTGTTCAGCCAGCGTAGCCGGAATATCCAATCTGCCGGAAGACTATTGCGGCTGGTGTCCGAATGAAATTGCAGGAAGTTGCTTCCGTCAAAGCGGTTCAACCCTTTTTTGGTACCTATCCAGATATAGCCATAGAGGTCCTGTGTTACAAAACTGACCTGGTTGTTCGAAAGACCACTCTCTGTTGTGTAAAGGTTGAAATTCTTTTCTTCAAAAAGTTGTGCTTTTGCCGGGACGAGCAGGCATATATAAAAGAGTAGTATGATAACTTCTTTCCTGATAAAAATGCGGTGTTTTATTGTAAATGATTTATTTAAAATTAATCTTCTCAGGGTAAAAAAAATACTACAGACAATTGTTTTCCAAAGCAGCTCCCATTCGCATGTCATATCGGTCATTGTCTTTTCAAGTATTTCTTTTGCCAAATGTCATACTAAAAATTTATTGACGGGGCACCAGAAAACAGGCCAAAGCCGCCGTTAACCAAAAGCCGTTTTTCATTTTTTGCGCTCTTGAATAATTTAAAACTGATTTTTCACATAAGAAATTTTATGAAGAAGTATTTCCCCATTTTCATCGTATTGTCCTTTACCCCGGGATTTGTGTTTTCCCAGAATATCGGAATTGGTATTACGAATCCAGTCCGTGCCAGGCTGGAAGTATCGGGTGTTGCCGGCAATGGAAAAACCAGTGGCCTGTTCGGGGGCGATGGCGCCGGTCTCTCTTTTCAGCGTGACTGGCCCACCATCGGTTTTAATCAATACCGGGATAATGCGGCAGGCAACGGCAAATATATAGCCAATGGCTTTGCCGCAATTCAGCATTTTGATCCGGGATCAGGTACTATGTCATTCGACATTTTTCAATCCGGTACAGCCAATCAACTGACCAACCCGGGCACGAGGGCACTGCAGCTTTCTTCTCTCGGTCGTGTAGGTATCAGCGGTGCTGTTCCCAATTCAGAATTGCAATTACCCAATACGCTAAATAACCGCAAAGTCACTTTATGGGAAGCTGTTAATAATCCTTATGAGTATTTTGGCTTTGGTATAGAAAGCGGCACCCTTACCTATAATATAAGAGGAACGGGAGATAGGCACCGGTTTTATTGCGGCAATGGTGCAGGATCTTCCAATACATTAATGACGATCAGCGGAAATAAAAAGGTGGTGATCGGCACTCAGAATGGCGGAAGTAAATTAGGAATCAATAGTGCAGACCCCCAATTGGCGTTGGAAGTAGTACAGGCTGATCATACGGGTTTCGGCATCATTGATCCCAATACCTGGAATCATTGGGGACTTAAAACAGAAATGGTCGGAAACGACGGCAATTTTTTTTTCCTGCTATACAACGGAGTGGGTACAGGTCATTTTGAACCTGATGGAAGTTATCATGATGGATCGGATCTAAGGCTAAAACATAATATAGAGTCGCTCCCGGAAGTGCTTCCCGGGCTTATGCAATTAGAGCCGAAGAAATACCTCATGAAATATAATAACCCGGGTAATCGTACAACCATTGGATTTATTGCCCAGGACCTGAAAAAATATTTTCCTGAGTTGGTATCAGTTGTTGATGGTACTATGCTCGGTTATAAAGAAATACCTGATATGCACACTGTAAATTATAGCCAACTATCTGTAGTATCCATTAAAGCGATTCAGGAACAGCAGGCGATTATCGAAAAGCTGCAACAGGAAATTAATGAGTTGCGGCAAGACATAAAGCTTTTAAAAGAAAAAACAGGTCGTTAATCTCTTTCACGTTAACCAAGCAACTATGTGGAAAATCTTCTTTTTATTTATCATCAACTGGTTCCTTTATTTTGTTAATGCCAACGCTCAGAATGTAGGCATCGGTACCAACTCTCCCGATGCATCGGCACTTCTGGATATTACCAATACATCAAAAGGCATATTGATACCACGGATGTCTTCCGTTGCTATCTCATCGATCAGTAACCCGGCTAAGGGATTATTGGTATATGATTCTGTGAAAAACCAGTTGATGGTAAATATGGGAACACCTGCAAGTCCTGACTGGCAAACGGTGGTTGCCAAAAGTGGATGGAACCTGAATGGGAATACAGGAACAAGTTCCGCCACTCATTTTATTGGCACAACTGATCTTGCACCTATACAATTCAAAGTGAATAATATCAAAGCAGGATTTATTGATACCGGAAGTTACAATACGGGGATAGGTTACCGGGTATTCGATTCAATTACTACCGGAACCTTTAATTCTGCTTACGGTTATAAATCTCTGGTCAGTGTAACAACAGGTATTCAAAACACGGCTATTGGATCCAGCGCTTTGCGATCTAATAAAACAGGTAATGATAATACTGCTGCCGGAATGCAGGCAATGCAGTATAATACAACCGGCAACTATAATACGGCTGTAGGTATGAAGGCCCTCCAGTATAATGATACAGGTCATTATAATACAGCAGTGGGCCAATTTGCAATGATCAATAACCGCTTTGGTACTTTTAATGTGGCGGTTGGCAACAGCGCTTTGCAATTCAATTATGAAGGCGTAAGCAATACAGCTGTCGGCAGTACAGCCCTGCATAGAAATCTTTTTGGTGATTATAATACGGCCGTGGGGGAATCAGCGCTATTCAATAACCCGGCAAATGCAAATACAGCTGTCGGAGCATTTTCTCTGTGGTCAAATCAATACGGCTCAAAGAATATAGCGATTGGCGATAGTTCGAATTTTTTCGGCGATGGAAGTTCAAATACTGTAGTTGGCTCCGGCGCAGGCCACAACAATGTAAGCAGCCGGGTTACCATCATTGGTGCCAATGCAGGCAGGAACAATATCTGGGATGGCAATACCATGATTGGTTCTGAGGCAGGCAGGTTCCATTCGGAGGGTATGGTGACATTTGTTGGCGATAATGCAGGAAAAAATAATACAACAGGACACCTGAATACATTTGTCGGCACTCAATCTGGTTCTTCCAATACAACAGGGGGCAGTTTAACGGGATTAGGGGCCTATACATTGACCGGGAATACCACAGGAGTTAATAATACAGCAATCGGTTCAACCGCATTGGTAAATAATACAACTGGCAACAACAACACCGCTTTGGGATATTTTGCACTTTTGCAAAATACTACGGGCAAGAATAATACTGCCCTGGGGTCCGGAACGCAGTTTAACAATTCAACAGGATCATCAAATATAGCAGTTGGAGTCGGTTCGTTGCATCACAACTCGGATAGGTCTAACCTTGTCGCTATTGGTGATTCGGCTTTGCACTATAACGGACTTGGTGCAACAATTATATCTCAGGCCACCGGTAATACCGCAGTCGGTTCAAAGGCATTATATGCAAATACGACTGGATACAGTAACACTGCTTTAGGTATTGATGCACTTCGTTCAAATACAATAGGCGCTGAAAATACAGCAAACGGGAATATTGCCCTTTACTCGAATACAACTGGCAATTTCAATACTGCCAGCGGATCAATAGCCCTTTCTTCTAATACAATCGGCAGCTTTAATTCAGCTCATGGAGCTGGGGCGCTTAATTCCAATACAACGGGCAGTGGCAATACTGCAACAGGTGCTGCTGCTCTTCCATTCAATACGAGTGGATCTGACAACACAGCTAGCGGCCATATGGCGCTTTATTTGAATATCACTGGTCTTGCTAATACCGCCATCGGGAAAGAAGCCCTTTATTCTACTACCAACGGCTATAGAAACAGTGCAATTGGATTTCAAGCCCTTCGTTCCAATTCAAGTGGCTATCACAACACTGCTGCGGGGTATGCTTCAATGACTAACAATACAGGTGGTTTTGATAATACAGCCAGCGGTCGTTTTTCCCTTTTTTCGAATACAACAGGCAGCGGCAATACTGCCATAGGAGTTTCCGCTCTTTCTACCATTACCACAGGAGTTAATAATACTGGAATTGGAAATTTAGCTGGTCCAGGTTCTGGTTGGAATCCTTCTAATTTCACTGCAATAGGATATAATTCCGGCAAAGTCGGCAATAATACCAATACCATTGAAGTTGGTAATACCAGTGTATCATGGATCGGCGGGCAGGTAGGATGGAGCACTTACAGCGATGAGAATATAAAGAACGATATAAAAGCAAACGTGCCGGGTCTTGCATTCATTTCAAAACTCCGTCCGGTTACCTATCGTTTAGATATTAGGAAACAAAACAAGATCGCAGGCATCATAGATGCTCTCGAATGGGAAGGCAAATATAATATCGAAAACATTACACAAACTGGTTTTGTTGCTCAGGAAGTAGAACAGGCAGCTAGAGAGATCAACTATAATTTCAGCGGTGTTACTCCTCCCAGCGGGAATAGTAAAATATACAGTCTGCAGTACGCATCATTTGTAGTGCCGCTGGTAAAAGCCGTGCAGGAACAACAAACCATTATTGAAAAACAGCAAACGAATATCGAGAAGCAACAACAACAGATCAATGAACTGATACAGATGGTGAAGGAATTGAAAGAAAAATCGCAAGCAACCTCAACTCAAAATAAATGAAACAAGTCTTTTTTATTCTGCTTACTTATCTGTTCATCGCTGATATAAATGCACAAAGAGTGGGAATTGGCACTACCACGCCCCATGTAAGTGCTGCACTGGAAATAAGAAGTACCACCGGTGGACTACTGATTCCTGCAATGACGCAGGCTCAGCGCAATGCCATCGCCTTACCAGCTGCCTCGCTACTTATTTTCCAAACGGATGGCATAATGGGATTTTATTATAATAGCGGCACGCCAGCTGCGCCAAACTGGACACCACTTGCAGGAAGTGGAAGCAGCGGCTGGCAATTGACGGGGAATAGTGGCACCAACCCCTCCACTCATTTCATCGGCACTACGGACCTGCAACCGCTTTTATTTAAAATAAACAACAAGAGAGCAGGGTTTATCGATAGCAGCAGTACCAATAATACGGGTATCGGGTTCAGGGTACTGGACTCATTGACAACGGGTGGATTCAACACTGCTTTTGGTTATAAATCCCTTCATGCGAACAGTACGGGAAATCAAAATACAGGCGTCGGGCTTACGGCATTGCGATCG